>JAGWYG010000037.1 GCA_018969485.1 Chloroflexota bacterium | reverse complement strand
GCGCTCGATCCCCACGCCGGGCTCGTCTTCCGCGAGGGCTGCCGTGCGTGGCAGTCAGAGCGCAACACGCCGCTGGTACGCGCATTCCTGCCGGCCATTCGCGCCGCCGGCGGCCAGCCACGGTTCGTCCGCAAGACCGGCACGTCCGACATGAACGTCGTCGGGCCGCGCTGGCAGTGCCCGATGGTCGCCTACGGCCCGGGCGACTCGATGCTCGACCATACCCCCGATGAGCACGTGGTGATCGACGAGTACCGGCGGGCGATCGGCATCCTGGCCGATGCGCTGCGGCGCCTGGGGCGCACCACGCCATGAGCGCGGCACGCAGCGCGGCTCAGAACGCGATCATGCCGCTGCTGACCGCGAATGCCGCCGCCGCCGCCAGGGCGCTCACGATCACCAGCACCACCACGAACCACACCGTGGACTGGCCGCGCCCGCCGCGCGCGCCATCGTCCGGCTGTGCATCGACGCCCAGGAACTGCATGTAGGTCGTGACGGCCGCGACGCGCTGCTTCACCGGAATGTAGCTCCAGTTCTCCTGCTCGATCGCCTGCAGATACTCCCACGACACCATACAGCGGCGGCCGGCGTCGTAGAGCGTGATGCCGCGCATCTGCCGCGCCGTACGCAGGCGCCGGCCGATGCCCGGGGCGATCGGATCGGCTGTGTTGCGCTGCCGCGACGCCGCACCCGCCGCCGACGATGATGGCGCCGGCGCCGTGCTGCGCGGTGTCGCGGCCGATTGCTGCAGGTGCCGTGGCAACTGCTCGAGCGCCGGCTGCGGCGCAGGCTGGCGGTTCGAGCGGCGCAGAACCGCCTCGATCCGCGCCTTGAGGTGATCAATGCTGAACGGTTTCGTCAGGTAATCATCCGCGCCCGACGACAGGCCGACGATCACATCCGCCTCGGCATCCTTGGCCGTGAGCATGATGATCGGCACCGTGTTCGTCGCGCGGATGTTGCGGCACACCTCCCAGCCGCTGATCTGCGGCATCATCACATCGAGCAGCACCAGGTCGGGGCGCTCGAACGACACGCGCTGCAGCCCATTGATCGGATCCGACTCGTACGCCGCCTGGTAGCCCAGACCCGTCAGTTGATACTCGAGCAGTCGGCCGATCGCCGGCTCGTCGTCGATGATCAGGATCTTGATTGCCATGTCGTCTCCACGTCGCGGTGCGAGTCGAGCAAGCCAGTACCACCGATGGCGATGATCGCCCAGGCGCGTACCGCCGGAGTCTCGCCAGGGTCCTCCGCGATCTCACTGAACAGCGCACGCAGGCGCGCCGTCCGGTCATGACGCAGCGTCTCGATGCAGCGTACGCGTATCTCGGCGGGTTCGTTGCGATTGGCGATGATCGGTGTGAGGACATCGGGCCGTGCCGGAAACGACTCCAGCATGCGCGCGGCGGCGCAGCGCACCTGAAGGATGTCGCTGGCATTGATCACCACGGCGAGCAGCGCATCGCAGGCCGCCGAGTCGCGCTGGAGGCTGGCGATGGCGCGCATGCGCAACGGCACCGGCCGGGCGCTATCGATGACGATCCGGTTGATGTCGATGTGGCTGCCAGCATGATGCAATTCATTGAGCGCCTGAAGCTGCAGCGAGAGCGCATCGTGATCGATCACCCACTGCAGGATCGAGATGCCCTCGCGGTCGCCGAGACGTGCGATGGCGCCGGCGGCGCGGATGCGCAGCTCGCTCGAGCGGGCCGTATCGCCGGCGACGCGCGTGATCGCCGGCACCACCGTCAGATCGCGCGTCGCGACCAGGCCCTCGATCGCCGCGATGACCACCTGGTCGCGGGCATCGAGCGAGTGGCGCAGCAGGGCGCCGATCGAGACGGGATGCGGCACGGCGCGGATGGCGGTGAGCGCGGCGATCAGCAGTGGCTCGGGGACGATCGGCGCATGGACCAGGCGGTGGAGCACCTCGGCGGTGCGCCGGCTGAGCATCGGCGGCAGCGCGCGCGTCGCCTGGGCGCGGATCGTGATGTCCTCGTCGGCGCTCTCGATCAGCGGCAGCAGCGCCGCCTCGGCCGCCGGCTCGTTCAGCCGGTTGAGCGCCGTGATCGCATAGCCACGCACCGTCTGGTCGATCGACTGGTCGCGCACCACGCGCACCAGCATGCGCAGCGACTCGTTGTCGGTGCAGGCGCCGAGCGCCATGAGCGCCTCGCAGCGCAGGTAATGCTCCAGCGCCGGCTGCTCAAGCGCCAGGCGCAGCGCGGCGCCGCGATCCTGCGCCGCACATGCCTGCACCACGCGCCAGCGGATCATCGTGCCGATCTCGGCGTCGCCGAGCGTCAGCGCCACCGCTTCGTCGTCGGTCTCGGCGCTGATGTACGCCCGTGCCAGGGCCGCCGCCGACTCGACGGTGATGCCGTCGACCAGCGCCCGGCGCAGGGCGGCGCGCGCGCCGGCGCTGTCGATCATCACCAGCGTCTCGGCCGCGGCGATGCGCACCCGATCGGCCTCGGCGCGAAAGAACTCGGCCATCGATGTCGGCCGGTCGGCGGGAGTCGCGCTCTCGACCACCATGCGCATCACGCGCAGCGCGATCGGCGCCGGAATGCGGCGGTCGTCGGGATCGGGCGCGATCTTGCGGGGGTCTTCGTCGAAGATCTGGAACAGGCGGGCGCGCGCCTCGACGCCGGTGAGCCGTTGCAGCAGCGAGGTGGCGCGGGTGCCGCCGTGGCGGCCGAACGCACGCACTGCGGCGATCGTGAGCTCGCTGTCGAGGCGCCACGCACCCAGCAGCGCCGCCAGCGTGCGCGAGATCAGGCGATGCATCACCGGTGCCCGATCCCCGACGATGCGCATGTTCTCGGCGGCGAGCCCCTCGCAGATCGCCGCGCGGAGCGCGCGGGGTGTCTCGTCGGCGCGCAGCATCTGCAGCAGCGCGCGAATCGCATCGATCGACCCCGCCGAGCAGATCGTCCGCGCCGCAGCGGCGCGCACCTCGGGATGGTGGCTCGCGGTCGTCGCGATGCCCAGCAGCGCGTCCTCGTCCTCGCTGGCGCGCAGGTCGGCGATGCGCTCGAGGCGCGCGTGCAGCGGAATGGAGGTATCGCTGATGATGAACAGCACCAGCCGCACCACCGCCGCCGGCACCACCGACGCCAGCCGGGACAGCATCTCGATGCGCACCTCCCAGGGCGTGCGTGTCGCCCGCAAGTAGCGGTCGGTGAGCTCCAGGGTCTGGCGCGGATCGTGCCGGGCCAGCGCACGGAAGGCTGCGGCGCGCAATTCGGCCTGTGGCGCGGCCACCACCGCCGCAATCGCGGCCAGGGCGTGCGGCGTCTGGAGGCGCGCCAGCGTCGCCAGCGCCTCGAGGCGCGTCTCGAGCGCGAGGTCTTCATCGGCGAGCAACCCGGCCCAGGTGCGCACGGCACGATCGATGCCGCCGGTCTCGAGCACGTCGCGGAGCGCCGCGCGGCGATACGACGACACCACCTGGGCGCGGCTGGGGTGCGACGCACAGGCGCGCACATACACCCAGCGCGTCAGCGGCTCGCCGCGCAGGTCGGGCACGTCATTCGGATGCCCGCCCCGCTCGATCAGCATGTCGGCGCAATCCCACGCGATGGCCGCCGGCGTCCCGGCCGCATAGGTCATGTCGATCAGCAGCGGCATCGCAATCGCATCGGGCAGCTGGGTGAGCAGGCGGCGCAGCAGGCGGCGGGGCGGCCGGCGCCGGCGCACTGCGCTGGCGATGGCGGCGATCAGCAGGCGGCGCATCGTATGGACGCTGATGGCGGGATCGGTGTGCTGGCCGCTGGTGAGGCGGCAGGCGAGGAACAGCGGCCACACCGGTTCGCTCGGCGGGCAGCGCAGCATCGCGCGCAGCATCGTGCCGGGATCCGGCCTGCCGTGGTTCCAGAGCGCCCGGTAGAGTGGTTCGGGATGCTCCATCAGCGTCGCCGCCAGCGTCACCAGTTCGCGGCGCTCGGCCTCGGGGAAGGCATTGAACTCATGGAAGCGGTTCATCTCGACTAGCTCGCGGGCGGTGATGTAGCGCCGCAGCCGGTCCAGCACCATGCGGCCGATCGTTGTCTGGCGTGCGGTGTCGATCTCGCCACGGCGCAGTGCGTCATCGAAGGCGAAATGCAGGTGATCGCGCGACGGGGGAATGCCCTGGACGGGCACGACGACGGCGAGCAGCAGCAACTCGAAGGGTGAATGCGCGCTGCCGCGCAGGGCGCCCAGCGGGCCGATCGCCTGACGCACCCGGTCGTTCGCCGAGGTGGAGAACAGCCGCACCAGCCAGGAGTCGGCGAGTGCCGCCGAGACGTTGTCGAACCAGATCATCGGAAAGCCGTCGGGGGGC
Organism: Chloroflexota bacterium; assembly: GCA_018969485.1. GTDB lineage: Bacteria > Chloroflexota > Chloroflexia > Chloroflexales > Roseiflexaceae > CAIQIY01. The sequence continues at coordinate 26,337 of JAGWYG010000037.1, read as the reverse complement.
ACCTGTTCGGCGGGCAGCGCGATGACGAAGCGCCAGCCGGGGCGTGCGCCGACGAGCGCCGAGATGGCGCGGCACCAGGCCATCCGACGGCTGGCGCTCAGGTCGTGCAGGCCGTGCAGCAGGATGAAGCGCGGGGCCGGCTCGCGCTGGCGGTTGCCGCGCAGCACCCGCAGCGCCAACTGGGCGAGCCCCTGGCCGGCCGGCGTGAGCGCCGTGATCCAGCCGGCCAGCAGCGCCGAGGGGTCCACCTGGTCGTCATCGATGTCGTTGGCGTACAGCACGGCCGGCTCAAGGCCCTGCGAATCCGACATGGCCTGCATCAGGACGAGCCAGGTGTCGAATGCCGAACCGGCGACGGCCAGCGTCGGCCCTTCGGCGAGCGCGTCGGCCAGCGCCACGCGCCGCCCGTCGGCATCGACGAATGGTAACGGGAGCCCTTCGATGCGCACTGCTTCCCACTCGCCGTGTGACGCCGGGAAGGTGCGGCGCAGCAGCGTCTGGAGTGCGTTTTCTGTCCGTACCCGTACGACTGCCATCGACGATGCCTCAATCGCTCAGCGCCGCCCGCCATGCGGCGGGGCGGCGGGTGGATCTGCCCGCCTCACGCGTCGGGGGGCATCCATGGTCGGCCGGCCCTACGCGCCACCGCGGCCACAATCGCCGCTGACTTCACGCTCATGCCCTATCATATCACCATCCCGACGTTTGTCGACAGCGATCACCCGGGGCGCGGCGCCGTCAACGTTCGCGGAGCTCGGCCTCAGACGCGGTGTTCTGGGTGGTGCTGGCGGCACAGCCGCCGCCGAGCCCCACCGCTTTCGGGGTCGGCTGCCGAGATGCCCCGGCGAGCCTGACTGGCTGCGACGTGGTGCGCCCGGGGGTCGTCCATGGGATCATCCCGGGCACCCGCACGGGGTGCCCCTGCGGGATCGCCCGCATGTAGCGGCGCCCCGCGCTCGGGGGCGTTGGGGCACCGCGGCGAGCCCGACCAGTTGCGACGCGGTGCACCCGGGCCCTGGCCGGACATCCCGCACCCCCGACGCGCTCGTGCCGCACCAGAATGCGCTATCCCATGCCTCTACGGGGCAGCCTGCCGCCGCCGAGCCTCCACCGGCGGTGACGCTGACGGCGCCCTGACCAGGGGCGCGGCACTCAGGGATGTGCCGGCACAGCCGCCTCGGCTGATCGGTCGCCGCCGGGCGGCGCAGCGGCCTCGGCAGCGCTGATGCGAGCCACCGTGGCGCGCCAGCGCCGCCAGTACACCAGCGCCGCGACCGGCGTGGTGGCGATGAAGGCCAGCCACACCACCGGCAGCGGCGCGCCGAGCGCCGCGCAGCCGGCCGCCAGCGTCACCCCCAGCCACAGGCTGCAGACGTTGACGATCAGCGGGAAGCGTGTATCGCCGCTGCCGCGCAGCGCGCCGGGGAATACGATCGTGAAGGCCCACAGTGGCTGGGCGATCGCGATCACCCGCAGCGTCGCCGTGCCGAGCGCGATCACGGCCGGATCGCTGGTGAAGACGCGCAGCACCGGTTCGGCGAAGCTGAACAGCCCGACGCCGACCAGCAGCATCCAGCCGGTGGCCCAGCGGACGGTCAGCCGGGCGGCGATGGCGCCTTCGGCGATGCGCCGGGCCCCGATACTCTGGCCGACCAGCGTCGTCGCGGCGATGGCGAAGCCGAATGCCGGCAGGAATGAGGTCGAGAGCGCGGTGAAGCTCAGTTGGTGCGCCGCCAGCGCGTTGGTGCCCAGGCGGGCGACGACCAGCAGCAGCGCGGAGAAGGCGAATGAGGACAGGAACTGCTCGATGGCGGCGGGGACGCCTAGCCCCAGGATGCCGCGGGCGACGCGCGTGTCGGGGCGCCAGCCGTGGCGGCCGCGGATCGAGGCGCCGCGTCGGCCGCTCCAGAGCACCGCGATCAGCAGCAGGAGCGCGATGCTGCGCGACACAAAGGTGGCCCAGGCGCTGCCGACGGCGCCCAGCGCGGGAAACCCGGCGACGCCGTAGATCAATGCCCACGCGAGGCCCATGTTCAGCACGTTGGCGATGGCGCTGACGATCATCGGCGTGGTGCCGTCGCCGACGCCGCGCAGCACGCCGCTCCCGATGAAGAGCCCGACCAGCACCACCGAGGTGCCCATCGTGACGGCGAGGTAGTCACCGGCGATCTGGGCGACGTCGGGGGCCAGGCCGAAGATGCCGACGATCTGATGGGCGCCGAGCGCGCCGAGCAGCGCGAGCGGCAGGCCGATGATGCCGCTCCACACCAGCGACTGCCGCGCCAGTTGGTCGACGCGCAGCCGGTCGCCGGCGCCGGCCGCCTGCGCGACCAGCACCGCGCTGCCGATCGAGATGGCGCTGAGCATCGCGATCACCAGCCACAGCACCTGGTTGGCGGCGGCCAGTCCGGCGGTGGCGCTGGCGCCGAGCCGGCCGACCAGCGCCGTGTCGACGACGCCGAGCATGGTTTCGAGCAGGTTCTGGGCGATCACCGGGATGGCGAGCGCGAGTACGCGCGTGCGGACGGCGGCATTGTCGGACACGATCGGCCTTTCCGGTGGTCGTGAGGGGTGTGGTCAGCGGCAGGGCATCACTCAGCGACGCGGCCGCGATCGGGTGAGCCGGCGAGCCGGCGCGTGCGTGCGGCATCGGCGGCGAGTTGCCCGGCGCTGCGCGTGGCGAGCCGCGCGGCGCCCTGGCCGGTATGCACCACGACGCGCGTGCCGTCGGCCTCGGCCTGCGCCAGCCGCGCCGCGGCTTGCACGGCGGCGTCGGCGTATTGGGGCAGCCACGCCGCCTGGGCCACCAGCAGTTCGTCGGTCATCTGCCAGACTTCTTCGGGATCGCACACTGCGCCGACCAGCGGGTCGTGCAGCATGGCCTGCTTGAGCAACTGCACATCGCCGTGTACCGCCGCGGCGACGGCCAGTTCCTGCACGCGCACGCTCGCCGCACAGGTGGCGGCACATGCCAGCGGCAGCCGGCCGACCACCGGCAACTGGATGCCGCTGCGGTCGACGTAGCCCGGGATCTCGATGACGCAGCCATCGGGCAGATTGGTGATGTGGCCACGGTTGATGACGTTGAAATGCCCACGGTACACCCGCCCGGTCTCCAGCGCCTCGATGATGTACGAGCCGTGCTCGTGGCTGCGCGTGGCCGGATCGAACCGCGGCGGCTGCTCGCGCAGCCAGTTGGGGTAGTCGGTCTCGAACCAGCGGCGCGATTCGCTGCAGACGCGCAGGTAGCCGCCGGTCTCGCCGTGGATCCAGTTGGAGAGGTCGATCCAGCGCGGGATGTCGGCGGACCGCTTGCGATACCACGGCAGATACTCGCTGAGGTGCCCGTTGGACTCGGTGCTGTAGTAGCCGAACCGGCGCAGGACATCGATCCGGACTTTCTCGGTGGCGGGATAGGTCGGGTGCGCCGCGAACAGTTCGCCGAGCAGCGGAACCATGTCCCGGTCGCGCCAGCGCACCTGGATGAACCAGGTCTGGTGGTTGATGCCGGCGGCGCTGACGGTGACATCATCGGTGGTGACGCGCTCGTCGTCGCCGATCTGGCCGCTGCGCCGCGCCCAGTGCTCGATGACGCTGGCGATCTGCTGGTGCGCGCCCTGCACGCCGTGGCACAGCCCGATGGTCGCGACGCCGCCGTGCTGCTCACAGGCCCAGACGTTCATCGCCATCGGGTTGGCATAGTTCAGCAGGAGCGCGCCCGGCGCCTCCTGGCGGATGTCGGCACAGATCGCCAGCATGGCATGGATGCTGCGCTGCCCGTACATGATCCCGCCGGCACAGATGGTGTCGCCGACGCACTGGTCGACGCCATAGCGCAGCGGAATGTCGATGTCGTGCTGAAATGCGGCCAGGCCACCCTGCCGAATGGTGCAGATGACATAATCAGCACCCGCAATCGCCCGTCGCTGGTCAGTCGTCGCCTCGATGCGCGCGGAGAGTTGGTTGAAGGCGATATCGCGGCGGCACAGCGCGGCGACCATCTCGAGGTTGTGCTCCGAGATATCACACAGCGCGAACGTGGTATCGCCGAGCTCCGGGACGCTGAGGATGTCCTGCATCAGGCGGCGGGTGAAGCCGATCGAACCGGCCCCGATCATTGCGATGCGTCTGCCCATGTCGAATGCTCCGTGCGGCAGGATGCGGCGTGCGAGAGCCTAACACGCCGCCGGAGCGCTGTCAATGCCGGCACACCGCGCCGGCGCGCACCGCGCTGCCGCATCGTCGCGAGGCGCGGAGCCGCACTCGCATACGCATCACGTCAAGCGGGCGGCGGGCAGCCGCTCGGCCCACGCAGGCGATGCCGTACGGTGCAGGCCCGTACGCTCGGCAGCCTGCTGGACGGTGGTCGTCACGATCTCCTGCATCATCGTGACAGTGTGTGGGATGCCCCGCATTGGGCGCACCTCTGGCGAGCATCGTGGAGCGGTGCTTCCACTGATGTCAGAGGTGCGCGGCCGTACCATGGCATGGGGGTGGGCCGTCGGGGTACACCCCGCGGCTTCATCGCAGCGAAGCCCGCCTGCGCGGGCTATGGTGGCAGGCCGCGTCGGCGGCCTTGGCCCTGGTGGCCGCGCCCTGCAGGGCGACGGCGCACCGTCGGGGCACCCCATCGTGGCGCGCGGTCATCGCGCGACACCCGTGGCCGAGGCCGGGGCCATGCCGCGCGCCCCGGACGGAGTGCGGAACATGTCGCGTGCCAGCAGCGTCTTTGCCGCATACCCGCGCGCTGCAGCACCACAATGCGCGGTGCTGTGGTATCATCAGGCAACTGGCCAGCCATCGCGTGTCACACGTCCGCGCGCCTGTCCTGTGGTCACCGGAGCGCACGCCACCGGCACGCGGCCGAAAGGAGCCAGCGTCGTGATCTGGACACTCGGATGCCAGATGATCGGACGAAGGGAGGACCTATGCTGGGTGTTCGCGTTGGCATGCTCCTTGCGCTGAGCTTCGCACTCGCCGTTACGCCGACGTTCGCCGCGTCGCCCACCTCGCGCGACGACGTCGTCCTGGACGATCCGCCGGTGGCAGCCGAGCCGGCCCCGGGCGACCCCGAGGGTGGTGCGACGGAGGGCGTGCCCGTGTGGGCCGGGCCTGTGCCGGACGGCGCGAATCTCGAGTCCGGCGAGCCTGCGATGCCCGTCGCCGCGCCCATCGCTGACGAGGTGCAATTCGGCGCGATCGCCCTGGCATACGCGAGCGCGCCGCCGGCCGCCGCCAGCAGTCAGGCGCGGCGCTGTCTGCGCTCGCCCGACTTCGAGGTCGAGCCGGCACAGCCGCGGCTGCGCGCCGGCCAGGAGACGCTGCTGGTTCTGCGCATGCGCAACCCGCGCTCGGTGCCACAGGGCGATCTCGATGTGCTGCTCTCGTTCGGCGATGGTGTGACGGTGACGCAGGCCGAGCCGGCGCGGCGCGGCGTGCAGGCCGGCGCCCAGTTCGTGGCACGCCAGCGCTTCACGCTGCAGGCGGGCGAGACGAGCGAGATTGCGGTGCTGGTGCGGGGCAGCGCCGACGTCGCCACGCTGCCGACGCCGGCCTACGTCGTGACGTTCACCTGCATGGGCGACACGATCGGCCAGGGTACCGGCAGTTTCACCGTCGATGATGCGCCATCGTCGGCGGCGCCCGACGCCGGCCCGGCAGCACCGGTGCCGCCATCGCCGCCGTCGCTCGATGCGATCGCCGCCGCTGAGCCGATGAATCCGGCCACCGGCGCCGAGGCGCGCTGCCTGCGCTCGCCCGACTTTGAGGTGATCCCGGCACAGCCCGTGCTGCGCGCCGGCGAGGAGACGCTGCTGGTCCTGCGCATGCGCAATGCGGCGGGCATTCCGCAGGGCGACATCGACGCGCTCATCTCGCTCGGCGATGGCGTGACGGCAGTGCGCGCCGAACCGGCACGCCGTGGCGTGCAGTTCGCCGCCCAGGCGGTGACGCGCCAGCGCTTCACGCTGCAGGCCGGCGAGACGAGCGAGATCGGGGTGCTGGTGCGTGCCAGCGCCGACATCGCCGCACTGCCGACGCCGGCGTTCGTCGTGACGTTCACCTGCATGGGCGCGACGCTCGGCCAGCAGACCGGGAGTTTCACCGTCGCCGGACGCTGACGGCACGACTGCGGGGCGACGGTGCCGCCGCCCCGCAGCGCCTCGCCACGGCGTGCGCATGATCGCCCCCGCCGACGCCGGCGTTCGCCGTGGCGTTCACCTGCGTGGGCGCGACGCCCGGCAGAGCTTCGCCATCGCCGGACGCTGACGACGCCGCTGCGGCGTGACGGCGCCCGTCGCCCGTAGCACTTCACCACGGCGTGCGCATGATCGCCCCTTCCGAGGCCGACGAGACCAGCGCCGCATACCGGCCGAAGACCCCGCTGCGGTAGCGCGGCTCGGGCGCAACCCAATCGCTGCGGCGGCGCTCGAGCTCCGCCTCGTCGACCAGCAGGTTCACCGCGCGATCATCGATGGCGATCTCGATCAGGTCGCCGTCGCGGACCAGCGCGATCGTGCCGCCCTGTGCCGCCTCGGGTGCCACATGCCCCAGCATCAGGCCACGCGTCGCGCCGCTGAAGCGGCCATCGGTGATCAGCGCGACCGATTCGCCCAGGCCCTGCCCGACGATCGCCGCTGTGACGCCGAGCATCTCGCGCATGCCCGGGCCGCCGCGCGGCCCCTCGTAGCGGATCACCACCACATCGCCGGCGACGATGCGACCCTCGGTGACCTCCGCCATCGCCTGTTCCTCGGAGTCGAACACCCGGGCCGGGCCGCGGTGGGTGCGCCGCTCGTAGCCAGCCACCTTGACGACGGCGCCGTCGGGCGCCAGGCTGCCACGCAGGATCACCAGCCCGCCGCTCGGCTTGATCGGCGCCCCGAGCGCCCGGATGACATCCTGACCCGGCGTCTCGACGACCTCGGCAGCCTCCTCGGCGAGCGTACGGCCGCTCACGGTGGGCGCATCGCCGGCGACGAGGCCACCCTGCACCAGGCGCTGCAGCAGCACCCGCGTGCCGCCGGCACGATCGACCTCGACGGCGCTGTACCGGCCGCCGGGCATCAGGTCGGCCAGCAGCGGCGTGCGGTCATTGATCGGGTTGAAGTCGTCGATGTCCAGCGGGATGCCCGCCTCGCGGGCCAGCGCCAGCAGGTGCAGCACGGCATTCGTCGAGCCGCCGCTCGCCGCGACGCTCGCGATCGCGTTGTCGAATGACTGCCGTGACAGGATGTCACTCGGCCGCAGGTTCTGGCGCAGCATCGTCATGATCTGCTCGCCGACGCGCACGCCGATGCGGTCGCGCCGTGGATCGACCGCCGGCGCCGAGGCGCTGCCGATCGGCGACAGCCCGATCACCTCCATCACGGTGGCCATGGTGTTGGCGGTGTACTGGCCGCCGCAGGCGCCGGGCCCCGGGCAGGCGGCGTCCTCGATCGCCTTCAGCTCGTCGTCGCTGATCTTGCCGGCGGCGTTGGCGCCGATCGCCTCGAACACATGCTGCACCGTCAGATCGCGCCCGCCATGGTGCCCCGGCATGATCGTGCCGCCATACAGCACGACGCTCGGGATGTTCAGCCGCACCAGGCCCATCGCCGCGCCCGGAATGGTCTTATCACAGGCCACCAGCGCGATCATCGCATCGAACAGGTGCGAGCGCCCCATGAGCTCGATCGAGTCGGCGATCACCTCGCGGCTCACCAGCGAGCCCTTCATGCCCTCGGTGCCCATCGTGATGCCATCGCTCACCGCGACGGTATTGAACTCCATCGGCGTGCCACCCGCGCGCCGGACGCCTTCCTTCACCTTGGCCGCCAGCAGGCGCAGGTTGAAATTGCACGGCATCGTCTCGGTCCAGGTGTTGGCGATGCCGATCAACGGGCGCGCCAGATCGTCATCGGTGAAGCCGATCGCCTTCAGCATCGCCCGCGCCGCGGCGCGGTTGCGGCCGTCGGTGATCGCACTGCTGTTGCGCTTGAGAGGGTTGCTCATGCGGATACTCCTGCCATCGCGGCGCCGGCGCAGTCTGGCGCAACGAGTATGCTATAGTATACACGGGTCGGCCGGGCCGTCGCCCGTGCCGCCGGAGCGATCAGCAAGTGGGATGGGAAGGTATGGGCAGACAAGCACGCGCCAAACGTCAGCGGCGCGAGGCCGAGCACTACGCCGCGTCGTTGACCGCCTGCCAGGGCACCTGGCTCGAACGCGCACCGGACGCGGCGGAGTTGCAGCGCATCCGGCAGATCGACCTGATGCTGCGTCAGTACCGCCTGCAGGCGATGCAGATGGGGCGCGACAAGGCGGGCACGCATGCGCTGAGCCTCGATGTCTACCGCGAGCCCGAGTGGGCGGCGCTGCATCTGGACGACTGGCTGATCGAGGATGTGCTCGAGGTGATCGGCGAGCCGCCCATCGCCGTCGATCCCGATGACACCGCCTTCACTGCCTGGCTGCTGCGCGCGCTGGGGACCATCGCACATGCCCGCTTCCGCCGCGCGCTGGCCGAGCAGTCGCGGCGCTTCCTGCCGCAGTACGCCGCCGCCGGCCGTATCAAGGAGGCGCTCGCGATCGAGCACAATGCCTACATGACGGTCATGAGCGAGGCGGCGACGCCGCTGCTGGTGCAGATGCTGGTGGGTGGGCTGGCGCGCTACTACGAGACGCATGATGAGGCGGAGATCGGCGCTATCGCCGCACGGCCGGCTGATGCTGCGCCGGACGATGCTGATGCGCCGGTTGCGCGCGCTGCCGAAGACGCGTGAGGCTGTCGGGGGGCCGTGGCTTCACCATCCTGTATGCTGCACGCCTGCGGCGGTGCGCGATGCGCCACGGGAGCGTGCGCGCATGCACACGGGACGTGCGCTCCCGCGCGGCGCGGGAGCACGCCCAAGGCGGCGCCGCGCGTCGCCGCGCCGCTCCCCGATCCGTGTCCGCGCTGCGGCGACCGGTCGTCATCGGCGCGCGGACGCACGCCCGGGGCCGATGACGGGCGCGCCGACGCGGTCGGCGGCGCTCGCCCCGATCGCATCAGGCGCGTGGAGGGCATCGATCCGCAGCCACTGCGCGCCAGAACGTCCCACCGGGACGACGGCAGGACGCATGCCGCAGATGATGTGTGGGGCTTGACACATACGATAGACTGCACATATGAGCGCGATACAGCGACCTGCCATCCGATTGTTCCGCGACGGGGATGCGGCGGCGGTTGCGGCGCTGGTGTGCGCCGCGCCCGATGGGCCATGCAGTTTCGAGCACGACGACGCCACGGCGCTGCTGGCGTTCGACCGGCAACTCCGGCAGCGTGGCCATGTGGCCGCGCGCCTGGTGGCCGAGGCCGGCGATGGACTGGCGGCAGCGGCGGCGCTGTTCGAGACGCGCTGGGGACCAGGTGGCGTACGACGCGGCTGGCTGCTGCTGCGTGTCGCGCCGGCGTGGCGTGGCCGCGGCATCGCCACGCGGCTGTTCGGCCAGTTGCGCGGCGCTGCACAGCGCGCCGGCCTGGCCTCGCTGCACGCCGACGCCCGCGAGCGTGACGCCGCCGCGCAGCGCTGGGCACAACGCCACGGGTTCGCCGTGCAGATGCGCAGCATCCTGTGCCGGCTTGAGCTCGCCCGGGCGACGCCGCGCGCCGGCGGCGCCGGCGCGCCGCCGATCGCCACGCTGGCTGCGCTGCAGGCCGCCGGCGCGCCCGATGTCCTCGGCCGGGCCTTCGCGCTGTACCGCACCCTGCTCGAGGACATCCCGCTGCCCGATCAGGTGGTGCTCACGCCAGAGTGGTTCGCCGAATTCATCGGCGTGTGCCCGGACCTGTGCCTCATCGCCCACGACGGCGGCCAGTTCATCGGCATGTGCATCCTGCAGCCAGCCGCCGGCGACGCCAGCGCGCTCGAGCAGCGCCTCACCGGCGTGATCGCCAGCCAGCGCGGCCGGGGCATCGCCACCGCACTCAAGTGCGCCTCGCTGCAGGCCGCACGCGCCGCCGGGTACCGCAGCATCTCCACCTGGATCGAAGACAGCAACGCGCCGATGCTCGCGATCAGCCGTGCCGCCGGCTTCAGCGAACATCCCGGCATGGTCGTCTACCACCAGTCGCTCACGGATCGCAGGCGCGCTGACCACCCCAGCGTCTGATGATCTCATCGTCGAGGCTGTCCGCGGTATCGCAGATCATCACCACATACGTCTCGAGCTCCTCCGAGTCCTCGCAGTAGGAGAACGGGATCGTCGTCGAGAGGATGATCTCGTCGTCGACGCCCAGCGAAAACGCGCCGATCGCCAGCGATTCGTTCTTCTGCAGCAGAAACCGGGCACACTCGGCATCGACCGTGGCACCAGCCACCACGCTGGCGCTGATGATCAGCAGGGCATCCTGCTCCTCGGCGCCGCCATCGGATTCCCACGAGAACGGCGCCACCTCGAGCTCGACGTAGGCCGAGCCGTAGGACACGCCGAAGATCGGTGCCTCGTCGTCGAGCTCGAACTCCATGCCGACTTCGGCGCTGGCGGCGATCTCGACCATCCATTGCTTGACGCGATGATAGGCACGTTGTTGCGTCGGGGTATCGAAGTTCATGGTATCTGGCGTCGCCTCTCTGTGTGCGGCCCGCGCCGCGCTGCCTGCCGTCAGTCTATCACAAGTCGCCCCGCCAGTCGGCATGGTATATAATCGGGGCGGACACACGGCGAGGGGGCACGGATGACCGAGATGAACGACGCCACCGTCGCGCAGTTGCTCGCACTGATCCGCGCCGAGGTGCGGCGCCGGTCGCTGCGGCCGGCCGACGACGCGCTGGCAGATCAGCAGGCGCTGCGCGATGCGCTGGACGATATCGAACTCCACCGGGTGGTGAGCGCACACTGGCCGCTCGAGGCGCGTGGCCCGCTGGGCCGGCTGCTGGTGCTGGCGCAGAAGGTGGTGCGGCGCGGCCTGGCGTGGTACATCAATCCGATCGTCGAGCAGCAGAACCGGTACAACGATGCGGTCGCGCGGACGCTGCGGGCGCTGGCCGACGCATACCGCGACATCCCACCGGCCGATGCGCCGATGGACGCGCCGCCGCCGCCACCGGCCGACACGGTGCCGCGCGATGCCGCGGCGTTGCAGCGTGCGGTCGCCGCGCGCGCCGCCGATGAGCCGCCAGCGGCGTTCGCCGAGCTGGCGCTGGCGCCGGCGCTGACGCTGACGCGCCAGGCGGCCGCCGTGAGCGCCCACCTGCCGCTGGGTGGCGCCGGCGTGCCCGGCGCGCTGCGGGCCGCGCTGCAGCGCGGCCTGCGGCTCGCGCTGCGCTGGCTGGTCAACCCGATCGTCGAGCAGCAGAACCGCGCCAATGACGCGATCCACGCCGCGCTGGCCGCGCTGGTGCGCCACGACGACGCCGTGCGCGCCGGCATGGCGGCGCGGCGCGCCACGCGGCGCCCGCGGCCATGAGCGCTGCGCCGGTGATCACCATCGTCATCCCGTGGTACGGCCCCGACACCGCCGGCGGTGCCGAGACGCAGGCGCGGCAGCTGGTGCAGGCGCTCCACGCCGCCGGCGTGGCGGTGATGGTCTGGAGCACCACCGGGCGCGATGCATTTCATCCGTTCGTCGACTACTACCCCGCCGGCGAGCAGGTCGTCGATGGCGTGGTGGTGCGGCGGTTCGCCATCGATCCCCCGGCCGGCGATCCGGCGCCACCGGCGGTGGCGCAGCGCGCCGGCGCCGTGCCGGCGGCATGGGCGGCCTTCCCCGAGCACGAGCGGCGGCTGCTGGCGTCGCTGCCGGGCAGCGATGCGCTGCTGGCCGCAGTGGCGGGCGCCGCGCCGCAGCACCGCTTCGTATTCATGCCCTACCCGTTCCCCACCAGCTTCTGGGGGCTCGCGCTGTGCCGCGGCCGGGGTGCGCTGCTGCCGTGCCTGCACGACGAGCCATATGCGCACTACGCCAGCTACCGCGCAATGTTCCGCCACGCCAGCGTGGTCCTCGCCAACAGCCCGGCCGAGCGCGCCCTGGCGCTGCGCCTGTACCAGCTCGACGCGCAGCGCGTCGTCGTCGCCGGCGAAGGCATCGATCTCACGCCCCGGGGCGACGGCGCCGCCTTCCGCCGCGACCGCGGCCTCGCCGGTCCGCTGCTGCTGTACGCCGGGCGGCGCGACGCCGCCAAGAACGTGCCGCTGCTCATCCGCCTGACGCGCGAGTACTGGGCGCGGCGTGGCGCACCGCTGACGCTGATGCTGGCCGGCCGCGACCCGCTCGACGTGCCGCCGGCGCTGCGGCCGCTGCTGCTCGACCTGGGCTACCTCACTGTCGACGAGAAACATGCCGCCTACGCGGCGGCCGATGTCTTCATCAATCTCTCGCTCTACGAGAGCTTTTCGATCGTCGTGATGGAGGCTTGGCTGCAGCAGACGCCGGTGATCGTGCATCGCCAGTGCGCCGTGACCCGCGAGGCGGTCGAGGCGAGCGGCGGCGGGCTGCACATCGAGACATTCGCCGAATACGCCGCAGCGCTCGACCTGCTGCTGGCCAGCCCGGCCAGCCGGGCCGCGCTCGGCAGACGTGGCCACGACTGGGTGCTGCAGACCTGCCGCTGGGACGGCGTGGCGCACCGGACGGCTGCGGCGGTCCTCGGCGCTGAAAGGGCTGGATCATGACTGCTCGCGCCACCGCAGCCTTCTCGCTGTGGCATCCGCGCACGCTGCTGCTGACGGTCGGCCTGCTGCTCACCATCATCGGTCCTGCCTTCGAGAGCCTGGCGGTCGCGACCAGCATGCCGGCGACGGTGGCCGAGCTCGGCGGGCTGGCGTGGTATGGCTGGGCCTTCAGCGCCTTCATGCTGGCGCAGATCGTCGGCATCACGATCTCGGGACCGCTGATCGACCGCTACGGTCCGGCGGGGCCGTTCCTGCTCGGCATGGGGGCGTTCGCCATCGGCCTCGCCGTGGCCGGCCTGGCCAGCACGATGGAGCTCCTGATCGTCGGCCGCGTGATCCAGGGGTTCGGCGGCGGCTTCAATGCCTCGGTGGTCTATGCGGTGGTCGCGCGCGCCTACCCCGACCGGCTGCGGCCGCGCATGCTGGCGCTGGTCGCGTCGGCGTGGATCCTCCCCGGGCTGCTCGGCCCGGCGCTGGCGGGTGTGGTCGTCGAGACGGTCGGCTGGCGCTGGGTGTTCCTCGGCCTGCTGCCGGCGATCCTGGTGGCGCTGATCTTCACCTGGCCATCGCTGCGCCGCATCGGCGGGATCCCGGCGACGGCGCTGCCGCTGCGCCAGGCGCGCGACGCGCTGCTGCTGGCGCTGGGGGTTGGCGTGGCGCTCGGCGCGCCCGGCCTGACGCGCGACTCGCTGGCGTGGCTCGGCCCGCCGGTCGCCGCGCTGCCGCTGTGGCCCGTAGTGCTCGGCCTGTTGGCGGCTGGCGCGCTGCTGACGCTGGTGATGCTGCGGCGGCTGCTGCCGCCGGGCACGCTGCTGGTCGCAGCAGGCTTGCCGGCAGCCATCGCGATCCACCTGCTGGTGAATCTGGCGTTCTTCGGCGTGGACGCCTTCCTGCCGCTGGCGTTCGACGACGTGCGCGGCGGCACCGCGATCGACTCCGGCCTGGCGCTGACGGCCGGCACGATCGCCTGGACGCTGGGCGCGTGGCTGCTGGAACGGCTGGCGGGCCACATGACGCAGCGCCGGCTGACGGCGCTGGGCATCATCCTGATCGCAGTGGGCGCCGCGAGCTTCATCATCACGCTCGACGGGCGGGTGCCGCTCTGGTTCGGCATCGTCGGCTGGGGCGTCGCCGGCCTGGGCATGGGCCTGAGCTACACGATGCTGACGCTGTGCGCGCTGGATCTGGCGGGCGACGGCGGCGCCGGCAGCGCCTCGGCGGCGCTCAACCTGGCCAGCGTGCTGGGCATCGCGGGCGCCACCGGCTTCGGCGGCATCCTGGTGGCCCAGGCCGAACGCCAGCAGTTCGGCGCCGGCCCGGCGCTGGGCGCGCAGGGCGTGCTGATGCTGCTGGTGCTGCTCGGCGCGCTGGCCGCGACGCGCCGCCTGCCGGCGGGCGTGCGGCGCGCCACGGCCGACGAGCCGCCGCGCTCCGCCCCTACCCCGGCGGCTGAATGACGCGGCGGCGCCACCGCCCGACGACAGGAGACGAGCCATGCAGCCTTCCCGCCCGGCCAACCGGCTGATCCATGCCGCCAGCCCGTACCTGCGCCAGCACGCCCACCAGCCCGTCGACTGGTATCCGTGGGGCGCCGAGGCGCTCGCGCGGGCCGCGGCGCTCGATCGGCCGATCATGCTCAGCATCGGCTATGCCGCGTGCCACTGGTGCCATGTGATGGCGCACGAGTCGTTCGATGACGATGCCATCGCCGCGCTGCTGAACGCCCAGTTCGTCGCGATCAAGGTCGATCGCGAGGAACGCCCCGACCTCGATGCGCTGTACATGACGGCGGTGCAGGCGCTCATCGGCAGCGGCGGCTGGCCGATGACGGTGTTTCTGTTTCCCGATGGCACGCCGTTCTATGGCGGAACCTACTTCCCGCCGACCGACCGCGGCCGCATGCCGGGGCTGCCGCGCGTGCTGCACGCCGTGCTCGAGGCGTACCGCGAGCGACGCGACGCGCTGCGCGCCGGCGGCGCCGATCTGGTGGCGCGCATCCAGGCGGTGATGACGCCGGCCGAACCCGCGCCGCTCAATCGCGCGCTGCTGGCGATCGCACTCGACGGCCTGGCCAGCCAGTTCGATGACGCCCTCGGCGGCTTCGGCGGGGCGCCCAAGTTCCCCCAGCCGATGATCCTCGAGTTCCTCGCCCGGGCCGTCGCCCGCGGCGCCGACGCGCGGGCCGCCACGATGCTGTCCGTCACGCTGCAGCGCATGGCCGATGGCGGCATCCACGACCAGCTGGGCGGCGGGTTTCACCGCTACAGCGTCGATGAGCGCTGGCTGGTGCCGCACTTCGAGAAGATGCTCTACGACAATGCGCTGCTGGCGCGGGCGTATTGCGCCGGCTATCGCCTCGGCGGCGACGAGCGGCTGGCCGCGGTGGCACACGGCATCCTGCACTACCTCGAACGCGAGATGCGCCATCCCGCCGGTGGGTTCTTCAGCACCCAGGACGCCGACTCGCTGCCGGCGCCGGACGCGCCGCACGCCGAGGAGGGGGCGTTCTTCGCCTGGCGGCTGGCCGAACTGGAGGCCGTGCTCGGCGCGGATGCCCCGCTGGCGGCAGAGGCATTCGGCGTCAGCGCCGCCGGCAACTTCGAGCACGGCACCAACGTGCTGCATCACGCCCGCGACCACGCGTCGCTGGCCGCCAGCCACGGCCTGAGCGTGCCGCAGGTCGCCGGGCGGCTGGCACAGGCCCGCGCCCGGCTGTTCGCCGCCCGCGAGCATCGCCCGCGCCCGGAGCGCGACGAGAAGATCCTCACCGCGTGGAATGGCCTGGCGATCCGTGCGTTCGCCGATGCGGCGCGCCTGCTCGATACGCCACGCTACGCCGCCGTCGCCGCGGCAGCGGCCGACTTCGTGCTCACCGCGCTGCGCGATCCCGCCGGACGCCTGCTGCGCCACTGGCGCGACGGCGTCCCGGGCGCGACGCCCGGCTTTCTCGAGGATGCGATGAACCTGGCGGATGGCTTGCTGGCGCTGTATGCGGCGACCTTCGATGGCCAGTGGCTGGCGCACGCCCGCAGCATCGCCGACCAGGCGATCGGCCAGTTCTTCGACGTCGCCAGCGGTGCGTTCTTCGATACCGGCGCCGGCCACGAGCAGTTGGTGGTGCGGCCGCGCGAGGTGAGCGACAACGCGACGCCGGGCGGCAGTTCGACGGCCGCCGAGGTGCTGCTGACGCTGGCGGCCTTCACCGGCGCCGCGCACTATCGCGAGCTCGCCGAAGCCGTGCTGGCGCGCAATGCCGCGATGATGGCACGGTTCCCGCTGGGGTTCGGCCGCTCGCTGGCCGCCGCCGAACTGGCGCTGGCGCGCACCGCCGAGGTCGTGGTCGTCGGTGATCCGGCCGATCCGGCGACGCGCGCGCTGCTCGCCGCCGCCGCCGCCGAGCCCTGGCCGCCGTGCGTGGTGATCGCCGCCAGCGATCCGGCCACCGCAGCGCTCGATCTGCCGGCCACGCGTGGCCGCGGGCTGCTCGCCGGGCGGCCGACCGCCTACGTGTGCGAGCATGGCACGTGCCGCCTGCCGGTCACCGATCCCGCCGCGCTGCGTGCCGAACTGGCGGCGCTGCGTGCCTGACGCGCTGTGTGATGCCATGTGACCGGCGGCCGGCCGGCGCTCGGCTCATGCGCCACCATCGGAGATTCGCCGCCATGCACAGCCTGGATGCACTGCTCGCCGCCCGCCAGCGCCCCCGTCGCGCCCACGTCATGCTGCAGCGCTGGGAGACGCTCGCCTTCCTGCACTGGCGCTGGGACGCCGCCGCGGTCCAGCGCACGCTGCCGGCCGGCCTGACCGTCGACACCTGCCAGGGCGACGCCTGGCTGGCGATCGTGCCGTTCGCCATGCGTGGCATCCGGCCGCGCTTCTGCCCGCCGGTGCCGGGGATCAGCGACTTCCTCGAGCTGAATGTGCGGACCTACGTGCGCGACGCGCGGGGCCGGCCCGGGGTCTGGTTCTACTCGCTCGACTGCGACCAGCCGGTTGCGGTGTGGACGGCGCGGACGCTGTTCCATCTGCCGTATCAGCACGCCCGCATGGCCATGTCTACCGCAGACGGCTGGATCGACTATCGCTGCCAGCGCCGCGGCGATGCCGCCACGCA
The DNA here is from genome assembly GCA_018969485.1 of Chloroflexota bacterium. Lineage (GTDB taxonomy): Bacteria > Chloroflexota > Chloroflexia > Chloroflexales > Roseiflexaceae > CAIQIY01. Next base: position 9,590 of record JAGWYG010000037.1, on the reverse strand, counting down.
CTTCCGGTACCGCCTCGGCGATCAGCCCGCCGCGGCCGAGCCCGGCACGCTCGCGTTCTTTCTCGCCGAACGCTACCTGCTGCTGTGCCAGACGCCGCGCGGCCTGCGCTGCGGCCAGGTGCACCACGCACCCTACCCGCTGGTCGACGTCACCCTCGCCGCCTGGGACGCGCATCCCATCGTGCAGGCCGGCTTCGCGCATCCCGGCCGTCCGCCCGATCACCTGATCGGTTCGCCCGGCGTGGCGGTGCAGGTCTATGCGCTCACGCGCTGAAGGTCGCCCGCACCGCCGCCGCGTGGCCGGGGTTCAGCCGCGCTGCTGCAGCCACGCGATCGCCGCGTAGATGTCGGGCACCGCGACATCCACCGCGACCGCCGGCGCCGCGCCGATGAAGATCGTCGTCATCCCCAACTCGCGTGCCGGCGGGATGTTGCGCGCCGTGTCCTCGACGAGCACCACCTGGTGTGGCGCCACGTCGAGGACGCGCAGCGCGGCGTGGTAGAACGCCACATCGGGCTTGGGGACATAGCGGGCGAAACGGATATCGAACACGTGGTCGAAATGGTGCCCGATGCCCAGCGCCGCCAGCACGCGCGCCGCATGCTCGGTCGGCGCGTTGGTGAAGATCTGCTTGCGCAGCGGCAGCGCCGCCAGCGCCGCAGCGAGACGCACGTCACGCGCCAGCAGCGACTCGACGTCGCTCGAATGCACCGCCCGCAGGTAGCGCTCCACCTCGACGCCATGCTCGAGCTGCAAGCCGCGCATCGTCGTGCCATAGCGCGCCATATAGCCCTGGCGTAGCTGCTCGGCTTCGGCGGGCGACACCCGGCAGGTGCGCCGGACGAACTCGGTCATCAGCCGGTCGAGCGTCGCAGAGACGCCGGAATGTGCCGGATACAGCGTATTGTCGAGATCGAACAGCACCGTCGTCAGCATCACAGCATTCCTCTCAGCGCGATCCCGCGACGAACTCGTTGGTGAACGCCTGGGACACGTCGACGTCCTGTTGCAGGATAGCCGCCGCGCGCAGGAATTCGTGTGTCGCCTGCCAGTTCATCAGATTTGTCGTGCCCAGGCCATCGCGCTGCGTCGTGTCGCTCTGCCAGTACGGCAGCGTCGCCCGCAGCACGGCGCGCTGCGCGTCCTGCGTCGCCGCATCGGCGGCGGCGAGCTCGGGAATGAACGTGAGCGCGATCGTGAATGCCGCGTCCGGGTCGGCGATCACATCGGCCATGCCGCGCAGCGTCGCACGCACGAACCCCTGCACCAGCGCCGGATCCCCGCTGATCAGCGACTCGCCGGCGATGATGCCGTCGGATGCCAGCGGATAGATGTCCGCGACGCGGATGATGTTGAGCGCGACGCCCTGGCGCTCGAGCTGGATTGGCTCGTTGTTGCCGTAGCCACTCGCCACCTCGACCTTGTCCTCGAGCAGCGCCGGCACCTGGGCGAAGCCGATCTCCTGGATCGTCAGATCCGCCTCGCTCATCTGGCTGGCGTACAGGATGGCGCGCAGGCCGATGTAGCTGGCGCCGAAGCGCCCGGGAATCCCCACCGTGCGCCCCTTCAGATCGGCCGGCGTCCGGATGCCGGCGTCGGCCTTGCTGTAGAACACCGTCGGAAACTGCTGGCTGGTGGTCGCGATCGTCCGCACCGGCAGGCCCTGCGCCCGCGCCAGCAGCACCGAGTCGCCGCTCGCCATGCCGAATTGCACGGTGCCCTGCGCCACGCGCTGCACCACGTCGGTCTCGAAGTTGTAGTCGAACGTGACGTTCAGCCCTTCGGCGGCGTAGTAGCCGCGCGACGCCGCCACATAATACTGTGAGAACTGGACATTCGGGATGTAGGGCATCGCCAGCACCACCGCCCGTGATGCCGGCGCCAGGCCGGGCACATTGGCACACGCGGCCAGCAGCAGCACCAGCACACCGCAGATTCCGATCCGACGTCGCATGATCGTGACTCCTCCCATCGATCCTTCCAGCCAACCGGACGCGGCCGAGCCCGCCGTGGCACGGCCCGTGAATGTCACTCCCAGGTGATCACCAGGCGCTCGATGACCGTGGTGATGAGATAGCCGGCGAGCGTGAGCGCCGCCAGCATCGCGAGTGCCGCAAACATCAGCGGCGTGTCGAACAGCCCCCGCGCGATGGTGATCAGCGCCCCCAGCCCGTCGCGGCCGCCGACGAACTCGCCGACGACTGCGCCGGTGGTCGCCAGCGCCAGGCCGGCCTTGGCGCCGCCGAAGATGCCGCGCAGCGCCAGCGGCGCCTCGACCAGCCGTAGTGTCTGCCACCAGCCGGCGCCGCTGATGCGCGCCATCTCGATGTATTCACGCGGTACGGCCCGAAATGCCACGATGGTGCCGCTGAGGATCGGGAAGAATGTCACCAGCGCGGCGACCAGCGTGCGCGACTCGGGGCCGTTGCCCAGCCACAGGATGATCAGCGGCGCGATCGCGACGACCGGGATGGCCTGTGTCGCGGCAAGCTGCGGCGCGACGATGCGCTCGATGCGGCGGTTGACGGCCAGCAGGTAGCCGAGCGCGATGCTGATCACCGCGGCGTAGCCGTAGCCGCTCAGCGCGGCGCGCACCGTGACGCCGGTGTGGTGCAGCAGCGTACCCCCTGCCAGTTCGCCGGCGATGCGCTGGGCGACGAGCGCTGGCGTCGGCAGGATGAACGGCGGATAGCCGAATGCCAGCACCACCAGGTGCCAGCACGCGACGAATCCGGCCAGGCTGATGACCAGGGCGAGCTCGGCGGGCAAGGCGCGCCGGCGGGGGGTGACAGACGGCGGTACGCGATTCACAGTGCACCTGGCCACGACGCGGCTGCTCCAGCCCGGGGCCCGGCAGCAATGCAGCGCCACCGTGCGCCCCGCAGGACGGGGTGCCGGCATAGGCCGCCGCGGTGACCGCCGATCTTCTTCCATCCGGACTGTACCGTCGGCGCCGGATTCGCACCGGACTCGTGCCTTGCGGCTCGCGGGCTCGACGCGCTCGCGTCATCACCGCCGGTGGGGACTTGCACCCCGCCCCGAAGATCACCCCATACATACCATCATGCCCCGGTGTTGTCAACCGGGCCAGCAGGGTGCCAGGCCGCCGCCAACGACCCCACCGGACACGATCCGGGTGAGTTGCTCCACCGTGAGGGGGATCGTGGACGCCCGTAGGTATCACCCCGGGCGCCCGCAAGGGGTGCGATGACCCGTGGGTGTCACCCTGGGCACCCGCGAGGGGTGCGGCGGCCCGTGCGGTCGCCGGTGGGTGTCATCCTGGGCACCCGCACCGACCGGGTCCGCGGGCCGCTGGCCCGCACCCGCCCGGCGCCACGCCGGCCGTTCGGGGGTAGGTTTGTGGCATACCGCGGCGCGCCTGGCCAGCCGCGGCGCCGGGCATCCCGCAAGCGCGCTTGCCGCATCAGGATGCCGTATCCTATGCCTCTGCGGAACCACCTGCCGCCGCGCTGGCGATCACCCTGGGCGCCCGCGAGGGGTGCCCCTACGCGATTGGCCGCCCGGTGGGGTGGCCCGTGGGTATCTGTGGCCTCGCAGGGCGCGATGACGAGGCCGCCATGCGCGACAGGCCCCGCCCGGCCGGCGGTTCGCCGAGACGCGCTGGTAGCCTCGCGCTGGCTGGTGGTATACTGGGCGCGGCGACGGCGCCGCGGCGGAGCACGCATCCGTCACGGCGCCGCATGCGTCTTAGCTGTAGGCACGGCAGCATTGCGCTTGAGCCAGTGCCACACACCATCGGGGAACTATGCGAATCGCGATGCTCTCGGTCCACAGCAGCCCGCTCGCCCGGCTCGGCGGCAAGGAAGCCGGCGGGATGAACGTCTATATTCGCGAACTGAGTCGCGAACTGGGGCGACGAGGCCTCGCGGTCGATGTCTTCACGCGCGCCCAGGACGCGACGACGCCGCCGATCGTCGCGCTCGACCGCGGCGTGCGGGTGATCAGCCTGCGCGCCGGCCCGGCGGCGCCCTACGACAAGAACCTGCTGCTCGACTATCTGCCGGAGTTCATCAACCGGGTGCGCTGCTTCGCCGAGAGCGAAGACCTGCACTACGACGTCCTGCACAGCCATTACTGGATCTCGGGGCAGGTCGCCCGTGCACTGCGCCAGGCGTGGGGTGCGCCGATCGTGCACATGTTCCATACCCTCGGCTCGATGAAGAACGAGGTCGCCCGCAGCGACGACGAGCGCGAGACGGGCGGTCGCATCGCCATCGAGCGCGACCTGCTGCAGAGCGTCGATGCCGTCACCGCGGCGACGCCGCTCGATCGGGCGCAGATGGTCTGGCACTATGGCGCTGATGCGGCGCGCATACGCGTGATTCCGGCGGGCGTCGACCTGCAGCGCTTTCAGCCGCGCGACCGCGACGCGGCGCGGGCGGCGCTGGGGCTACCGGCGGCGCCGCACCGGCTGGTGGTGCTGGTGGGGCGCATCGAGCCGCTCAAGGGGATCGATGCGCTGATCGAGGCCAGCGCACAGCTCCTCGCCGCACGGCCCGCGCTGCGCGGCCACTACACCGCGCTGGTGGTGGGCGGCGAGCCGGAGGATGCCACCGAGCGCTGGAACGCCGAGCAGCGCCGCCTCGGCGCGCTGCGCGATGCGCTCGGCCTCGGCGATGCGGTGGTCTTCGCCGGCGCCCGCACGCACGAGGAGCTCCCGCTCTACTATGCCGCCGCCGACATCGTGACCATGCCATCGCACTACGAATCGTTCGGCATGGCGGCGCTCGAGGGCCTGGCCAGCGGCCGCCCGGTGGTGGCCACCGATGCCGGCGGGCCGGCGTTCATCGTCGAGGATGGCATCAGCGGGCTGCTGACGCCGCCGGCCGCGCCCGACCGGCTGGCGGGCCAACTTGGGCGTATCCTCGATGACGATGCGCTTGCGGCGCTGCTCGCCGCCGGCGCGCGGCAGCGGGCACGGCGCTTTGGCTGGCCCACCATCGGCTGCGAGATCATGCAGGTGTACCGCGACGTGCTGCACGGCGCGCGGCCGGCGGTCGCCGTGTGACGTGCGCTGCCGGCCGCGGGGGCGGGCAGCGTCGCGCTACTGCCTGCCGCACCGCGGCAGCGCCGGCTGGTGCCCCCGCCGCGGCCGCCGCGCGCTGCGTCAGTCAGTCTTCGACCTCGCCGTCCGGCGCATCGTCATCGGCCTCCACCGTGGACGGCGCTGCGGCGCGGCGCGCGCGATCCGGCCGCCGGCTGCGACGCTCCTCGTGTACCTCGCGCGATTCGCGGCTGCGGAACACGATCTTCAGCGGCGTGCCAGTGAAGCCATAGCGTTCGCGGATCTGGTTCTCGAGGTAGCGCCCATACCCCCAGTGGATCATCTCGGCATCGTTGGCGAAGAACAGGAACACCGGCGGCTCAGCCTGCGGCTGGGTCGCGTAGTACAGCCGCAGGTGCGCCCCCTTCTTCATCGCCGTCGGCGGATGGCGATAGACCGCATCGCGCAGCATCGCATTCAGATCGGCCGTCGGCACGCGCTGGCGCCGCGCGTCGGCAATCGTCAGCGCCAGCGGCAGCACCTGATCGACCCGTTGCCCGCTGGCGGCCGAGATGAACAGCAGCGGCGCATACGGGATGAAATGAAACGCCTGGCGCACATGCCGCGTGAACGCATTGAACGTCTCGTTGTCCTTGACGATCAGGTCCCACTTGTTCACCAGGATCGCCACGCCCTTGAGCGCGTCGAGCACCATGCCGGCGACATGGGTATCCTGCGCGGTCACACCCTCGGCCGCATCGATCAGCAGCAACGCCACGTCGCTGCGCTCGATCGCACGCAGCGAGCGCAGCACGCTGTACTGCTCGATGCCACGCTCGACCTTGCCACGACGCCGGATGCCTGCCGTATCGATCAGCAGCACCGAGCGCCCGTCGGCCTCGATCAGCGTGTCGATGGTATCGCGCGTCGTGCCCGGCACATCGCTCACCACGCTGCGGTCGGTGCCCAGCAGCCGGTTCAGCAGCGACGACTTGCCCACATTGGGCCGGCCGACGATCGCGATCTTGACATCGGCATCCTGTTCCTCGACATCGCTCTCGGGAAACGACGCCACCAGCAGATCAAGGACATCACCGCTGCCGATGCCGTGATACGCGCTCATCGGGATCGGGTCGCCGAGATTGAGTGCATAGAACTCGACTGCGTCGAACGTGCGCTCGCGGTTATCGGCCTTGTTGGCCACCACGATCACCGGCTTGCGCGTCTGGCGCAGCACCTCGGCGATCGCCGCATCGTTCGCCGTCAGCCCCTCGCGGGTATCGACGAGGAACAGGATCGCATCGGCCTCGGCAATCGCCAGTTCGGCCTGCGCGCGGACGCGCCGCGCGATCTCGACCTGGGGCGTTCCTTCGGTGAGATCATCATCGGCCAGCAGCAAGCCAGCGGTGTCGACCACGATGAACGCCCGGCCGTTCCAGTCGCTCTCGCCATAGAGCCGGTCACGCGTCGTGCCGGGCAGATCCTCGACGATCGCGCGCCGCTCGCCGACCAGCCGGTTGAACAGCGTTGATTTGCCGACGTTCGGCCGCCCCACCAGGGCGACGATTGGTTTCATGGCGCTCTCTCATGCTCCTGGCATCACCCATGCGCCGCGAGGGCACGCACAGAGCGCACCACCTCGTCGGGCTCGCCTGCCACGGCGATCGAGGCGCCGCTCTCGGCAGCGATGCGCTCGACAGTGTACTCATCGATGGTGCGCTGGCCGGTGTGATCAAACATGACCCGCGGCAGGAGCGCGCGCCGCACGCCGGCCGCCCGCAACGCCGGCACCACATCCTGCCCCATCAATAACCCCGAGACGGTGACCGTCTCGCCGAAGAACTGATTGACCACCGGCAGCAGGCGCGCCTCGAGCCCGTCGATGCGGTTGAGCCGATCGACGACGCGCTGCAGCGTCGGCGCGATCAGCGTCGCACAGACGAGCGTGAGCTCGGCCGGCTGTGCCAGCCTGGCGGGCAGCCGGCGCTGTGCCCGCGCCCAGCCATCGAGGAAATCGCGCGTCATGCCGATGCCGTTGGAATATTGCGGCATGCCATCGTAGGCCGCCGCCGCCGGCAGATCACGACCGGCCAGCAGATAGAACTCATCGCTGGCGTACACCAGCCCGACGCCGTGGCGCCGGCGGAACTGTGCCGCCTGCTGCTCGACCAGTTCGATCACCCGTGCGGCTTCGTCGCTGCGGTAGCAGCGCATCGGCACGTCGGCGGCGACGATCTGCCGCGCGCAGTGCCCCAGATCGGCCACCGCGCCGGCCGCCTCGTCCCACAATGGCTGGCGCTGCCAGTTGGTGTCGATCCACTCCGGCGTCTCGTGGATGCTGATCGCCGTCCGGATGCTCTGGGGCCGCTTGCCGGTGAAGCGGTAGCGCGTCAGCCCCACCGGCACCACCGCGATCGTCTGGACCACCGGCCAGGCGTCGGCCAGCTCGGCGATGCTGCGCTGCAGCACGGCTCCGTCGTTGATGCCGGGCAACGCCACGATCTGGGTGTGTGCCTGGATGCCGGCACGCCCGAGCCGCGACAGCTGCCCAAGCACATCGGGGACATCGGGTTTGCCCAGCAGCACCGCGCGCAGCGCCCGGTCGGTGGCGTGTACCGAGATGTACTGCGGCGACAGCCGCTGCGTCTCGATCCGCTGCCAGTCCTCTTCGTCCAGGTTGGTGAATGTGACAAAGTTGCCGTACAGAAACCCCAGCCGATAGTCGTCGTCTTTGAGGTACAGGCTCTTGCGCAGCCCTTTGGGCATCTGCGTGAGGAAGCAGAAGGGGCACTTGTTGTTGCAGGTGCGCAGCCGATCGAACAGCGGCTCGACGAACTCGATGCCGAGCTCGTCATCGGGATCCTTCTCGATCTCGATGATCAGCTCCTCGGCGCCGCGCCGCACCACCAGCTCGATCTGCTCGTCGGCGATGGCGAAGCGGTAGTCGATGACATCGCGCAGCCGCAGGCCACCGACCGATACCAGCGTGTCGCCGGGGCCCAGACCGACCTCGGCGGCGATGCTGCCCGGCGCCACCGCCGCGATGACGCCACCCTCGCCGGTGATGCGCTTCAGGTCGGGCTGATATTCCATCGAAGTCTCGTCCGGTCACGAAAATCGGCGGCCCGCTGCCGCCCGACTGCCGTATAGTATACCACGACACCGTGCTGTCGCGCGGGTCGGCTGGGCGACGCGTGTCGCCAGCGCTGCACGCCGGAGTGCGCCGGCGCAAACTGGGGATGCTATCATGACCGGTCTCATGCGCCCGATGCGCATGCTGCTCATCGTCGCCCTGCTCGCACTGCCCGACTGGGGCGCCGGGTCGATCGTCGCGGCGGCCTGGAGCGCGGCCCGCGACGGCTCGGGCAGCGTGCGCCCGGAGTTCGCCGACACGATGCAGCGGCTACGCCCGGCGATCCGCGCCGCGGCGCGCCGTCATGCGGCGGGCGTCGCACCGCTCGACGCCGGGCGGTTCGCCGTGGTGATCGCGGCGGTGCTCTACAACGAACACCTCGGCTGGCTCGAGGATGCGCTGCCGCCGCTGCAGGTGGCGACGCCGACGGCGCAGCGCGCCCAGATCGCCCTGAACCTCGCCCTCGGGACGGACCTGACGGTCTGGCCGACGAACCTGCGGCCGTCGGTGGTGGCCGAGATGCTGCGCCATGAACTGCCGCTCGCCGATGGGCGCGTGATGCTGGCGCCGGTGCTCCACTCTGCGCTCCCGGCCGATGCGTCGTATGCCCGCATCACGCACGAGTTGATCGATGCCCCGGCAGCCGTCGAGTACCTCGCCGCCAACCTCGAGCGTGGCGCGTGGCGCGCGCGCGCCGAGGGCGTGCCGGTGACCTGGCAGGCGCTGGCGGCCTGGCACAATCAGGGGATCGTGGCGCCGGCGGCGATCGCCGGGCATCCGGCGGCGGCGCACTATCTGCGCCGGGCGGCCCGCTATATCCCCCGCGCCGAGGCGCTGCTCGCCGTGGCGGCCACCCACGATGCGTTTCGCTGGCTGGCACGCCCGGGCAAACGTCCGCTGGCCTGGGTGTCCGAGCGTCGCCGTGATCGGCCGCCACCCGCCCGGGCGGCAGCGCAGGGCTGACGGCCTGGGCGCAGCCCACCTCGCGGCGGCGTTTGACAATTCTCGGCGACGCGGCTATAATCCCGTGCATGCCGAGGTGGCGGAATTGGCAGACGCGCTAGGTTGAGGGCCTAGTGAACAGAAATGTTCATAAGGGTTCAAGTCCCTTCCTCGGCACCACGGGCGATTAGCTCAGTCGGTAGAGCACCTTGTTTACACCGAGGGTGTCGGCGGTTCGAGTCCGTCATCGCCCACCACCCGGGAGGTCAGTACGGTCGCGCCACGGTAGCTCAGTTGGTAGAGCGCGTGTCTGAAAAACACGAGGTCACCGGATCGTCCCCGGTCCGTGGCACCAGGTCGGGCGCGTCCCTCCGCATGGAGTGGCGCGCCCGCGCGTTTGTGGTCCGTCCGGGGGGCAGGCGCGGGGGGCGGGCTCACACGAAGACACGAAGACACGAAGGCGCGGGGGACGGGGGACGGGCTCACACGAAGACACGAAGACACGAAGG
>JAGWYG010000149.1 GCA_018969485.1 Chloroflexota bacterium | reverse complement strand
GCCGCTGTGGCACGCCGGTGACGTCGATGCCGCACGATGTGCCGGGTGCCGCTGTGGCACGCCGGTGACGTCGATGCCGCACGATGTGCCGGGTGCCGCTGTGGCACGCCGGTGACGTCGATGCCGCACGATGTGCCGGGTGCCGCTGTGGCGCGCCGCAGCGTGGCGCGCAGCGCGTCTGGTGGCATCCTGGCAGCGCAGACGACGACGCCGCCGGCGCGGTGCCGGCGGCGTATGGTGCTGATCGTGCTGCGGTGTCGATGATCAGCGCGCGACGCTCCGCACGAACGCGGCAGCGTCATCGGCGAGCTCGGCCATGGCGTCATCGGTCAGCGGCAGCGGCGCGGTGAGCACCGCCTCCGCCTCGTCAACGATGTAGTCACATCGATCACGCGCGGCGCGCAGACGCGTGAGCATGACGCGCGAGGCGTGCTCTGCCTCTGGTCGTCGACCGACCGTACCAGACGCCAGCGCCACGAGCTGCGTGACCATGTCGCGCAAACGCTGCGCGCTGGCCAGTGCCTCCGTGCTGCCGTCGTCGATGGCGGCGCGTGCTGCAGTCATGCACTGCGCGGCAGTCGTGGCGACCGCGTGCTCGAGCGCGCTGACAGTCATGCGTGGTACATGCTCGTGTGTGGTCATGACGCTGATCTCCTCCTCATGGCTTGACGTAATCCGGTCAATCAAACATTGTGGCAATTATGCTACGATTTTGCGTGGTCGTGTGCGTGCCAAAAGGTGCCATCGCCGGCGATCGTGCGATGCGCGGTCATGTGCGCCTCGTCGGGCATGGTGATGGCATACCGGTATGGCCGAAACCCCATGATCAGCGCTAAGCGCTCGGCGGCATCGCGCGTCGGTCGTGGTGGCACAATGACGTGCCGGGTGTCGACGGCGACGACATCATACTCGGCGCTGGCCATGTAGTGGCGAAGCCACGCGCGCGGCATCGCGGCGAGCTCGGCGTCGTCTGGCTCATCGATGTCTGCCGGCGCTGGTGCAGCGTCAGACCATGCCGGCATGTCGGAGTCGTCGTGCGGCGTGATGTCGTCATCGTCAAGCGGTCGCGGTGTCATGATCATGCCTCCGTGGTGCGTAGAGTACCATAACGCAATAACACGTGCAAGCTAGGCTTCGACATCAAACAACGGCAGCTGATCGGCAAGCGCGGCGCGGCGCTGCGTCAGCGTGGCGGGTGTCATGACGGCGCCGTGCGCTGGCGTGCTGTGCCGCGGCGGCAGTGTCGTCGGTGCAGTCATGGCGGCGCCGGGCGATGCCTCGCCGTCGCGCTGCGCCGCGTGCAAGCGTGCCAGGCCGATCGCCGCATACGCTACCTCGCGCTCGATGCCGACAAAGCGCATGCTTTCGAGTACGCACGCGCGACCGGTCGACATCGTGCCGGCAAACGGATCGATGATGATGGCGTCGTCGGCCAGCTTGCCGACGTGACCGACGAGGCGCACCAGATGCCGCATCAGCGCCGTTGGCTTGACGGTCGGGTGCAGATTCCGTCGCGGTGCCGTCGCGGTACCGGCGGCGATCGCCGCGGCGCCGTGCCGCAGATTGTACACACCGACCGCCTCATGCAGCGCCATGTCGGCGAGCCCGTGGTCACGATCAGAGACCGACGCCTTCGCGCAGTAGAAGAAGCGCGCGGCGCTGCCGCCGTGATCGTCATGGCCGTGGATGCCGTCGGGTGCCGAGAAGGTGGTCGCAACGCCAGCGCTTTCTCCGCGTTGCGACCGCACCGCAGCAATTGTCGCCGGAAAGATACCGAGCACGTCGTTGCTGCCGTCGTGCAGTACGTTTGCCGGCCAGCGACCGGCAGCGATCGGCAGCACGTCGTGGCCAGTGCGCCACCCGCTGGCACCGGTCGGCGAAGCGCCGCTGCGCTGCGTGCCGCCATCGACACCGACGCGGCACCCGTCAATGTTCAGCGCGCCGGTGCCGTACTGCACCACGTTGCGATGCACGGCGTCGGTGCATGGCTTGCGCGCCAGCACAATGGGTTCGACCGCCGGTTTCAGTGCCGCGGCAAAGCCAGACCACGCGCGCGCGGCGCCGGCGTCGGCGTCGATGCGCTTGCCGACATCACCGGCCTTTGGGAAGCCCATGCCGTGAAGCCAGCACAGCATGTCGCGCAGCTCGAAACCCGCCGCCTCGATGGCCGTTGCCAGATGATGATACGTGCGCGTGCCGGAGAATGCGACCAGATGCGCGCCGGGTTTCAGCACGCGATACACCGCGCGCCAATACGTGGCGTCTGGTACGGCAGCATCCCATGCTACGCCGTTGCCGTGCATGAATTCCAGACCATACGGCGGATCAGTCACGCACGCGTCAATGCTGTCTGGCGACATCGACGCCAGAACCTCGAGGCAGTCACCGACCACGACGCGCGCGCGGTCGGTGTCAGTGATCGCCACCACGGCGCCGGCGTCTGACATCACCACAGCCACCCTCCGCGTTTTTTCTGCCGTGCCTCTTGACGCTGCATAAACGCCGCGTATGTGACTTCGCGCACCTCTTTGTGCAATCTGTTGTTGAATATAAAAACGATACCGGCGAGAAATGCGATTTTGTCGGATACTCTGGTGACGTCATTCTGCGGCGAATCTAGTATGTTCACTGCATACCTGGCAAACAATTCGTTGTCATCTTGCATCGTGTAAATAACGAAAAGATTCACCAGTTCAAATGATGCCTCTGAATTCGTCGCCATGTGCTGCAGCGCCGCCGCTTTGATTCTCGGACTAGCCTCAGTCACGACCATATCAGCAATGGCCTCCAAACTGTCAAAATAGCTCATCATTGCACCTCGCGCCACGGCCAGCGAGTGATCAGTGTTGCTTCGGCGGTGCAGCGCAGCGCGTACACGCGATGGCATACGGCCAGCACGCGCCACGCCAACTCCGCGGCGTGCTGATACTGGCCGTATGCCGCGCTGCGCGCGCTGCGCTCGGTGGTGGTCGTCGCATCATAATACGCGGTCTCGGCGTGTGGCCGATACTGCATGGCCAGTCGCAACGACTCGACGGCGCGCTCGACGGTGCGCAGCGTGCGGCACTGATCATCGATGCCGGCGAGATAGTCGCGCGCATCGTGGCGAGTAGCACAGCGGCGGCAGCGCTTTGCATATCGATTAGCTGCGGCGTGCGCCAGCGTGGCGGTGTCGTGCAGCACGTGCATTTCGCTGACGATGTCGGCCAGCGGCATTGCGTCGATGGTGGCGGTCGTGGTCATCATGGTATCTCCTTTGCATAATTCGTCATCAGCGTTGCCAGATCGGTGCTCAGACCGATAATCGCCGTGACCAGATCAGCATGTGCGCGCCACGCTGCGGCGCGGTCGGCATCGTCGAGAATGCCGGTGATGATGCGCTGTGACCGCTGCAGCGTGTGCATCTGGTCGTGCAGCATGCGTGCGGTCTGTTGCGCGGTGTGCAGTATCGCCTCGCGCGTCAAGTGCAGCGGCGTGTCATCGGCCACGACGTGCCTCCGGCGCGACCACCGCCGCCACCGCGTCGACGATGGCCAGCATGTCGATGTATGCCGGCAGATCAGCGGCGGCAGCGCGGTCGGTGACCATGCGCCGGTAGTCGTCGCGCGCCTCGCGCGCGGCGCGTGCGGCCAGCTGATACCGGTCTGTCTCCGCCTCGGTGGCGGTCTGATAGTGCTGCCATTGCTCGCGGGTGTACGTGACGCGCTGCAGCATATCGGCGAGCTGATCGTCAAGCTCGTAGAGCTGGTGCGTTTCCGCGGCGCCGGTCATCGTGTCTGCCACGCGGTGCCACTCGCCGACGTCGGCGGCCAGCGCCAGCGACTCGCGGCACGCGGTCACGTATGCCATGCGCCACGTGTCGGTTTTGGTCGCCAGCGCGTCGCAGACGCCGCGCAGCACGCGCTCGACCGCGCACGCGTGCAGCGCGCGTTGCAGCACCGCCACATCGCCACGCTTCGTCATGCAGTGCCTCCTTTGTTGACGGCGTTCTCGTCGTGTGCTACTATAGTGCCGTCGGCGATGCTGGTCACATCGTCGGTCGTGGTCGTCAGCGGCGTCAGCATGGTCGTGCTGGCGCCGTCGCGCTTTGCAGCTCCGCCACACCACACGTCAACGCTTCGTGCGCATCGACTGGCCACGCGCGCAGCACGTGCTCGAGCTCCGCGGCCACGACAGAGTACGGCGCACCGGCGTCGACGACGGCCAGCGCGCGCTCCGCGCGGCGCGCCATGATGGTCATTGACGCGCGCATACTGGCAGCACCGTGCCGCACGTCGCGCAGCGCCGCGGCCAGCGCTGCGCGACGTACGCTTGCCATCGGCACCGCACCATTGACTGGCGTTCCCATGAAGCCATCATACGCGTGCAATACCTCGGCCAGATCATGCCACGCGGCAGCTTCGGCATCGTGTGCCATCGTCGACACGTGCTCGTACGTGTCGAGCATGACGCCGATGCGCCGGCGGTCGTCATCGTTGCCGCGCGCGGTAAGCCAGTGCCGCACCGCGTCGGTGCGTGCGGTCTGATGCACGCGCGCCGCTGGCCACAGCGTCGGCAGCACCGCCACGGTGCCGGCACGCGCGATTTCTCGTGCAATGTCTGCGTGCAGCATGGCGGCGACGTGGTGCAGCTGCGCGGCGTTGCGCACGTTCTGCGCTGATACGTGCAGTGCGGTCGCCAGTGCCGATGGCGCGTCGTCGTCATGCATTCGATACCTCCTCGTCGTCGTCAGCGTCATCGATAATCGCGGTATGCTCTGTCAGCGTGCGCGCCGCCACGTGCCAGTGCTGCAGCACGTCGGCGCCGTACCAGTACTCGTGCTCGGTGAGCGCGTGGTCAAATGCGAGCCAGTCGACGCCGCCGCCGCGGCGCGCGTCGTCGATGGCACCGTCGATGATGTCGCGAAGCATGACCAGCGCCTCGGTGTCGGCGTGCTCGCGCCGATGCCACACCAGATATGCATCAGCGTACGGCGCGACGGTCTCGGTGTCGTCGGCAAGTCGCTCGCGATATAGTCGCATCGCGCGCACGCGTGGCATGGCCACGAGCCACAGTCGAACGATCTCGGCATCGACCTCAACGCCGTCTCTGACTTCGACGTATTCAGCGATCGCGTCGGCCACGTCACGCGAGGCGGCGGCGTCGCGGTCGATGACGTGCCGGCGCAGTGCCACCTCAAATGCACTGTCGATTTCGAGCACGCGCTGCCAAACGTCGGGCTCCATTGAGCACACCTTCGCCAGATAGCTCCAATCGTGGCCGAGGCCGTGCTCATCGCCTCGCGTAACAAACTGGCGGAAGGTGGCATTGTCTGGCCGACGCCACGGATGGCCAGGATCATCGAGCAAGTGCGTAATCATTTCAGGGATTTCATCGAGCCGAACGCCATCGGTCAAAAAGTTACGCGCCGCACGCAACCACGCCCTGTACTCTTCAGCGTTCATGATACTGGCCTCCTTCTGCCCATGCCGTATTTTAGCACAACCATGCTACACTCGTCAATTCTCAAAGCGCCAACTTTTGACGATGT
>JAGWYG010000004.1 GCA_018969485.1 Chloroflexota bacterium | reverse complement strand
CGCAGCGCGGCGTGAACGGCACCCACAGCGTGATGCGCTCGGCATCGCGGATTCGTGGCAACGGCGCCATGACGCTCTCCTCGCATCGATCGACGGTGATCGCGATACGCTGATCATACCACGCGCAGCGCGCAGCGGCGGTCGGGCGCTCAGGTGCCCCCGTGCCACGACTGCAGATAGCGCTGCTGGTCGGCGGTCAGCACATCGATGGCGATGCCGAGCGCCTCGAGCTTGAGGCTGGCGATCCGTCGATCGATGTCGGCGGGCAACCGATGCACGCCAGCGCCCAACCGGCCGGCCTGGCGCACCAGGTATTCGGCCGCCAGCGCCTGGTTGGCGAACGACAGATCCATCACTGCCGGCGGGTGCCCCTCGGCGCACGCCAGATTCACCAGGCGCCCCTCGCCGAGCAGGCTGACCCGGCGGCCATCGGCCAGCTGATAGCGCACGACGCCGGCGCGCGGCGCATCGCATGCCACCGCCGCCGCCGCGAGCGCCGGCAGGTCGATCTCGACGTTGAAATGCCCGCTGTTCGCCAGCAGGCAGCCATCCTTCACGACGGCGACCGCCGCCGCGTCGACCACGCACCGATTGCCGGTGGCGGTGACGATGATATCGGCCTCGGCGGCGGCGGCGCGCAACGGCAGCACGCGGTGGCCATCCAGCGCAGCCTCGAGCGCACGCACTGCGTCCACCTCGCAGACGATCACGTGCGCGCCCATGCCGCGGGCACGCCCGGCCAGCCCACGGCCGCACGCCCCATACCCCGCGACGACGAATGTCCGGCCGGCGAGCAGCACATTCGTGGCGCGCATGATGCCGTCGAGCGTGCTCTGCCCGGTGCCGTGGCGGTTGTCGAACAGGTGCTTGGTGTCGCTGTCGTTGACCGCCACCACCGGAAACGGCAGCACGCCGGCCAGCGCCATCGCCCGCAGCCGCTGCACACCGGTCGTCGTCTCCTCCGTACCGCCGAGCAGGCCCGGCACCAGGTCGCGCCGCCGGGTCACGATGGCGCTCGTCAGGTCGGCGCCATCATCGATCACCAGTTGCGGCGCGTGATCCAGCGCCAGCGAGAGGTGCCGGTGGTAGGTCGCGTGATCCTCGCCACGGATCGCGAACACCGGGATCTCCTCGTGGACCACCAGCGCCGCCGCGATGTCGTCCTGGGTCGAGAGCGGATTCGAGGCCACGAGCAGCAGGTCGGCGCCGCCGGCTGCCAGCGTCCGCATCAGGTTGGCCGTCTTGGCGGTGACGTGCAGGCATGCCGCCAGGCGGAGCCCCGCCAGAGGGCGCTCCGCGGCGAAGCGCGCGGCGATCTGCCGTAGCACCGGCATCTCGCCGGCCGCCCAGTCGATGCGCCGCAGGCCCTCGTCGGCCAGCGCGGCGTCGCGAATCTCAGCCCCCCAGGCCATCGGCGAACTCCATGCGCGCAGCGGGGCGTCTTCGCCCGGCGTTGCCCCAGTCTACTGCCCGCATGATGCAGAGTCAAGCGCGTGCCGCGGTGGCGCGGGCGCGGTCGAACGGGGCACAGCAGGCGCTGCGGTGATTGATCCGCCAGGCCCCCTGCCAGGCGCGACGTGCGGCTGCGCCGGCCGACAGCATGCCGGGCGGGCAATCGCGATCATCTGGTGTATACTGGGTGACGAGTGCCGAGCGACGTACTGGAGGTGTCGAGATGTTTCGCTCACAGTCATCAGGGCGTGACCGGCTGGATCCCACGCTCGCCGATCGCGTCCCCCCCGGCCAATATGTCACCGAGAAGTTTCCCGTGCTGCACTACGGCGAGGTGCCGCGCTACCGTGATCTCGCCACCACCTGGGACCTGCGGATCTGGGGCGAGATTGCCGCACCGCGCCGCTTCGACTTTGCCGAATTCCGGGCCCTGCCGACCACAACCGTGATCACCGACATCCACTGCGTGACGCGCTGGTCGAAGCTGGACACGCGCTGGGAGGGTGTCGCATTCCGCAGCCTGCTCGAGATGCTGGAGCCACTCAAGCCGACTGCGCAGCATGTCCTGTTTCACTGCGAGCAGGGCTACACGGCCAACGTGCCGCTGTCGGTGATGCTCGACCCGAACGCGCTGCTGGCCTATCGCTTCGAGGGTGCCGAGCTCACTCCCGAACATGGCTATCCGCTGCGCTCGCTGGTGCCTGGCAAGTATTTCTGGAAGAGCGCCAAGTGGTTGCGCGGCATCGAGTTCCTCAGCGAAGACCGGCTGGGGTTCTGGGAGCGCTACGGCTATCACAACGATGCCGATCCATGGCGCGAGGAGCGCTACGCCGACTGAATGGCGCAGCGTTCACTGCCGCGTCGCGATCTGATGCGGCGCATGGCGCACCGGTCGGCCCGGATGGGCATCGCCCAGCAACGCCCTGAGCGGCACGGCGACGCGCTCGCGCCATGCCGCCTCGTGGTGGCCGGCGCCATCGGCGACGAGTGACCAGACATCGCGGCCGGGCTGGTAGCCGCGGCGCAGCAGTGCCGCGTCGAACCGCTGCTGCCCTGCGGCGTAGCCCGCATCAATGCCAGCCGTTCCACGATCGTGGTAGATGCGCAGCCGGCCAGGGTCCGGCAATTGCTCGGCCAGTGCGTCGACGAACCACGCGTCGGCGACTGACCAGTGCGGCGAAAGGCATGCCGCAGCGCCAAACGTCCCGGGATACTCCAGCGCGCCATACAATGCGATCAGCCCCCCCATGCTCGAGCCGAGCAGCATCGTGGCCGCGGGATCGGCGCTGGTGCGATAGCGGGCGTCGATCAATGGCTTGAGCTCACCGGTGATGAAGCGCAGATAGGCATCGGAGCGGATCGGGCCGACGTCGAGCATGGCGCTGGCGCGCAGCGCGGCACCCGTCGCGCTGAGCAGCGGGCGCCGTGGCAGGTATTCGCCGATGCGCGCCGGCGTGTTCCAGATGCCGACGATGATCACGCTGCCGATGATTCCGTCGCGCATCAGCAGCGCCGCAGCCGGCGCGATGCCCCAGTCGACCCCACTGTACGCTTCGTGCGCATCAAACAGGTTCTGGCCATCATGGGCGTAGATGACTGCCGATGGCGTGCCCCGGTAGATGTACCCGGGTGGCAGCCAGACATCGACCCGCCGTGGCGCGACGTGCGCTGATGCAATGATGCCGAGCGAGTCGAGCCAGCCGCCCGCCAGCCGTCGTGGTGCCATAGTCCCTCCGCGGTCCGCTGTCGCGCATATCATACCGCACGGCACCGCGGCGTCAATGCCTGCCCGGCCGCTGCGGCCTCGCCGCCGACGCGCGGCATTGCCGGAGACGGCAGACTGGCGTAGGATGGCGGCGGCTCTCATGATGCATCGCGAGGAAACCATGCCTGATCTGATCATCGACACCGACACGGGCTCTGACGACGCTGTGGCGCTGGTGATGGCGCTGCGCCATCCGTCGGCACGGGTCTCGGCCATCACGACGGTCGCCGGGAATGTCCCGCTGGATCTGGCGACACAGAACGCGCTCTATACCGTGGCGCTGTGCGGTGCCGGCACGCCGGTGTATGCCGGGCGCCACGCGCCGCTGCTGCGCCCGCTGTTCACCGGTCAGCATGTCCACGGCGCCGATGGCATGGGGGATATCGGTCTGCCGCTCAGCGGGCGTGTGGCGGCACCCGGCCATGCGGTCGACGTCATCATCGACACCTGCACCCGACGACCGGGCGAGATCACGCTGGTGACGCTGGGGCCGCTGACGAACATCGCGCTGGCGCTGTTGCGCGAGCCGGCATTGGCACAGGTGGTACGCCAGTGTGTGGTGATGGGCGGCGCCAGCGACGGCTATGGCAATGTCTCGCCGGTCGCCGAGTTCAACATCTGGGCCGATCCCGAGGCGGCACGCATCGTCTTCGACTCGGGCATGCCGCTGACGATGGCGGGCTGGGACGTCTCGCGCCAGGACGCAGTGATCGATCGGAACGAGGCGGCCCAGTTGCGCGCGATCGGTACGCCGCTCGCCGAGTTTTGTATCGACATTCAGGCGGCATTGCTGCGCTACCTGACCGAGCATACTGGCCTCAATGGGTTCGATCTGCCCGATCCGATCGCGCTGGCCATCGCGATCGACCCGCTGATCGCCAGCGAGGTGCTCGATGTGCCGGTGCTGATCGATACCAGCGATGGCCTGTGCCGCGGGCAGACGGTCCTCGACGTGCGCCGTGCGCTCCGCCAGCACCCCGTCGTGCGGGTCGTGCGCCGCGCGGACCGCGCGCGCTTCATCGCGATGCTCGAGGCTGCGCTGCGCTGAGTTGCGCGGCGGATCCGGGCGTGCCATCGCCGGGACGTGCTGTCGGCCCCAGCCAGACGCATGCCCCCGGTCCGGCTCTGGGGCGCGGGCTCACACGAAGCCACGAAGCCACGAAGACGGGGGCGCGGGCTCACACGAAGCCACGAAGCCACGAAGATACGAAGACGGGGGCAAGGTTCCATCTCGTGTTTTCTCTTCTGTCTCCTCGCTTCTCAGCCAGCCGCCCGAATCAGATGCCCCCGCAACGGAGCGCTGCGGGGGCACGGCACATCAAACGCATTGCAAACCGATCGGCTTGCCCGGCGTTCGCACTAGTATGAACGCTGCCGCGAGCGTTGGAAGCATGAAGCGCACAGCACCGGCCGACCGTTGCGTGGCTCGAAGTTCACGCGAGCCTCGCCACCACACTCGGCGCACGTGGTCACGTACTCCTCACGCTGGCCGCCCGTCGCCCGCCGGTCTGGCCGGTCGCCATAGCTGCCGCCGCCATAGCCCGACGAGCGATCCGATGAGCCGCCGAGCTCCTGCTTGCGCCGCTGGCGGCACGACTTGCAGCGTACCGGGTCGTTGGTGAACGACTTCGAAAAATAAAACTCTTGATCGCTGGCAGTGAACGTGAAATCCATTTTGCAGTCACGGCACTGGATGATCTTGTCTTCGAACCTGTTGCTCATCGCTCAAGCCTCCTCTGGGTAGCGAGTACCGAGTGTTCCGCGTCTTCTGGCTTGGAAATCACCGAGCAGACAAGCACGAGCCCTGGAGTACAGGAGATCAACTGAGGCACCGTGAGCACCAAACCTTGCCAACGACACCTGGAGTATAGCATGCTGCATGGGCGAGTCAAGGGTTCGGCCAGTGCGCCGCCGGCTGCTGCGCCACGCCCGACGCGCTGCAGCGCGGCACCCGCGCCCGGCCCGTGCGGGCAAGCGCGATCAACGCCCACGCCCCCGCAGCAGATGGCTGCGGGGGCGTGGGTTCGCTGCGAACAGCGCAGGCCGACGACCGAATCAGTAGCGCTGGCGCGAGCGCTGGAAGCACGAGGCGCACAGCACCGGCCGGCCGCTCCGCGGCTCGAAGTTCACGCGAGCCTCGCCGCCACACTCGGCGCACGTGGTCACGAACTCCTGACGCGAGCCACCCTGCGAGCCGCGGCCGTACCCGCCGCCGCCACCACCACCGTAGCTGCTGCCGCCGCCGCTGCTGTAGCCCGACGAACGATCGTACGAGCTACCGCCACCATCATTCTTGCGGCGCTGGCGGCACGGCTTGCAGCGGGTCGGCTCGTTGGTGAACCCCTTCGACTCGTAGAACTCCTGATCGCCGGCGGTGTGCGTGAAGTCCGCCTGGCAATCCCTGCACTGGATGATCTTGTCTTCAAACTTCCTGGTCATCGCTCGAGACTCCTTCGGGTAACGAATTGCAACAGTTCCACGTCTTCTGGCTTGGGAATCACCGAGCGGACGAACACGAGCCCTGGATCACAGGAGTTCAACTGAGGCACCGTGAACACCAAACCTTGCAAAAGACAAGCACAGTGTAGCATACCGTGGGGCAGAGTCAAGAGCCAATTCAAGGAAATTGGCGTGATTCGTCGAGCAATTGTCGAAAGTGTCAGCAACTGGCCCGCGCCGCAGCCGCGACGGGGCATCATCAAGCGACAGGTAGGGCACCTCGCGTGGCTGATGCCCGGCGGCGCGCACCCGGACCTGGGGCCGAACCGCCCCCGGATGGGGGCCAGCCTGGCAGCGCACGCCAGGCGGGCATCTCCCATCGCGACCAGACAGACCAGGGACGTCGCTCAACCCTCCCAGGGCTTGTAATCGAGCGACTGATGGCGGAAGTAGGTGTTGTACAGCTCGGCATAGTGACCACCCTGGCGCAGCAGGCTGGCGTGATTGCCTTCCTCGATCACCTCGCCATGGCGCAGGACGATGATCCGGTCGGCGTGGCGCACCGTCGACAGGCGATGGGCGATGATGATCGATGTGCGCTGGCGCATCACCACATCGAGGCCTTCCTGGATCTGGGCCTCGGTGAATGGATCGATGCTGGCCGTCGCCTCATCGAGCAGAAAGATCGCCGGGTCCTGCAGCAGCACGCGCGCCAGCGCGACCAACTGGCGCTGGCCGAGCGAGAGCCGTGCGCCACGCTCACCGACGTCGGTTGCCAGGCCCTCGGGCAGATCGGCGAGCCACTCCTCGCCGAGGCTGTGGGCCGCTGCAGCGACGTCGTCATCGCTGGCATCGGGCCGGCCATAGCGAATATTCTCGGCGACACTCCCCGAGAACAGGAACGGCACCTGGGGCACAAGGCCGAGCGTGCGGCGGTAGGCGCCGAGCTCAAGCTGACGCACATCGCGGCCATCGATCGCGATGCGACCACCCTGAAACTCGTAGAAGCGGGTGAGCAGGCGCATCAGGCTCGACTTGCCAGCACCCGTATGCCCGACGATCGCCAGCGTCTGACCGGCGGGGATGTGCAGATTGAAGTCCTGCAGCACCCAGGTTGCCCCCGTCGGCAGCGCGGGGGGCGTCGCACCATCGAAGCGTGGCGTCGTACGGTCGTAGGTGAACCAGACGCGCTCAAAGGCGAGCTCGCCATGCACCACGCCCACCGGCTCGGCCGCCGTCTGCACCACGCGCGGCTCCGCATCGATCAGGGCGAACACCCGCTCGCTGGCCGACAGTCCCTGCTGGAACTGGCTCCAGAACGAGGCGACGCTGGTGAGCGGAAACAGGAAGATCGCCAGGCTCTGCACGAACAGATACCAGTCGCCGACGTTGACGCTCCCATCGATCACGCTCAGGCCGCCGACGTAGATCACCAGCGCGGCCGCGAGGCCCGACACCGTGTTGAGGAACGGGAACAGGCTGCCGAACACCAGCGCCTGGCGCAGGCGCACCTGAAACGCCAGCTGATTGGTCGCATGGAAGTCGGCGTAGATGGCCGCCTCGCGGCGGAAGCTCTTCGCCACCGCGATGCCGCTGATCGTCTCCTGGATGGATGCATTGACCGACGCCAGGGCACGCTGGGCGCGCTGCGTCGTGCGGCGCGCCGCGCTACGGAACACCAGCGCCGTGAGGATCACCACCGGCGCCACGGCCAGCACCACCGTCGCCATGCGCGCATCGACGACGAACATCACCACAGTGATCACCAGCACCAGCAGGATCTGGCTCAGCAGGTCGATCGTCAGGGTCACCACCGTGGCAAAATCCTGGGTATCCGACGTCACGCGGCTCACGATCTTCCCCGACGGGAACTGGTCGTAGAACGACAGGTCGCGCTGGGTCACGGCGCGGAACGCGTCGCGGCGCAACGCCAGCACCACATCGCCCACCGCACGCGCCGAGAAGGTCTGACGGACGAAATTGAACACCCAGCCGAGCGCACCGAGCACCGTCACCAGCGCCGCCAGGCTCAGCACCAACTGCAGGTCGGGGCGGCCGGACAGCTCGTCGACGGCCCGCGAGATCGCCAGCGGCACCACAGTCGCGGCGACCGAGGTCGCCACGACCATCGACGAGACCACCAGCATGCGCGGCAGGTGGGGCCGGAAGTAGCTCAGGATGCGGCGGATCAATGCGCGATCGCCGTAGCTGCGATCATAGGCCTCGGCGTCGAGCCCGTCCATCACAAAGCCCATGTGGTCGCTCCTTGCTCTGGTTCTTCGAGGCGCACGAAGATGCGGCGATACGCCGCACTCTGGCTGATCAGCTCGTCGTGGGTGCCCTGGGCGATGAGTTCACCGTTCTTGAGGACCAGGATGCGATCAGCCCAGCGAATCTGCGAGACGCGGTGCGTGATCAGCACCGTCGTGCGGCCGCGCATGATCTGGCGCATCGCCTGCTGGATCTCGTCCTCGGTGGCGCTGTCGATGGCGCTGGTCGAGTCATCGAGGATGAGGATGCGTGGATCGCTGAGGAAGGCGCGGGCGATGGCGATGCGCTGGCGTTGCCCACCCGAGAGCGTCACGCCGCGTTCGCCGATCACGGTGTCGTAGCCCTCGGGCAGCGCCATGATGAACTCGTGCGCCTGTGCCTGGCGCGCCGCCGCCTCGATCGCCGCACGATCCGCCACGCCCGGCACGCCGAACGCGATGTTATCAGCGATCGAGCGCGAGAACAGGAAGATATCCTGCTCGATGGTCGAGATCTGCGAGCGCAGGCTATCGAGGTTCCATGTGCGCACATCGATGCCATCGATCGACACAACGCCGGCGCGCGCGTCGTAGGTGCGATTGATCAGGCGCGTCAGCGTCGTCTTGCCGGCGCCCGTCTGGCCGACCACCGCAATCGTCTGGCCGGGTGCTGCCGCGAACGACACGCCGCGCAGCACCGGAACGACGCGCGCCGGTATCTCGGGAGCGCCGGGCCAGGGTGGCGGCTGGGCCGCCGTCTCGTAGCCAAAATCGACGTCTGCAAAGCGGATGGCGCCGGCGATCGTCGCACGGTGGCCGCCGACGTTCTCGTCGAGTTCGGTCTCGGTGGTGATCGTCTGCAAGATGCGGCGTGCGCCGGCGAAGCCGAGTGCGACGAGCGCGAAGGTGAACGTCGAGATGAAGGTAGGGAAGCGCAGGATCTCGAGCAGCCCCATGTAGGCGATCACTTCGCCGACGGTGAGTTGCCCCTGGATGAGCAGCCAGGCGGCGTGGGCGAAGCCCAGGCCAACCAGCACGCCGTAGAGCAGCAGCGGGAGATAGCGCGCCTGCACGCCACCCTCGCGGACGAACAGATCGCGATAGCGCTGGGCGTTGGCCTCGAAGCGCGCCTGTTCCTGCGCTTCCTGCGCATAGCCCTTGACCACCTCAATGCCGGAGATTGCCTCGGCGAGGCGCGCGTTCATCGTGCCGAACTGGCCGCGCAGCGCGCCGGCGACCGGCTGCAACTGGGCGCTGTAGTGGCGCAATGCGAGGACGAAGCTGACGAGGAACAGCAGCGGCATCAGCAGCAACTGTGGATTGAGCGAGCCGATGATGATCAGCGGTACCACAATCGAGATCAGCGACTCGATGATCAGGCTGGCGCCCGGCGTGAGCATCGCGTTCAGCTGCTGGACATCATTCGTCGCGCGCGCCATGATGTCGCCGACGCGCTGCTGGTTGTGGAACGTGAGGCTCTTGCCGAGCAGGCTGACGTACAGCTCCTCGCGTGCGTCGCGCTCGATGAGCTGCGCCAGCCACTGCGCCAGGAAGCTGTTGAGCAGATCGACCAGACCGAAGCTGAGGCGCACTGCCAGGATGAGCAGCACCACTGCGAGAAACGCGGCGATGCGATCATCGCCGCCGCCGACGATGGCATCGAACGCCTCGCCGGTCAGCACCGCACCGCGGCTCTGGAGCAGCGCCATGCCGATCGCCGAGAGCACGAACACCAGCGGCAGCAGCGGGCGGCGCACCAGGTGCGACACGATCCAGCGCCCCGGCGAGCGGTAGTCGTACTGATGGGCATCAACCACACGAAATTCCGACGCGGCCACGCTAGGTCCTTTCCGCTGTGTCATCAGCGCCGGCTGGGCCAGCGCTGGCGACGACATAGTGTTCGGTAGACAACAGGCGGCGCGACACCGCGATGATCTGGTCGGCGCTGACCGCGGCCAGGATGGATGGATAGCGCTGCACGTAGTCGGCGCCCAACTGATGGCGCTCGATCGACAGCAGCCAGCCGGCGATGCCGCTGCTGGTCTGCATGCTGCGCAGCATGCTGCCCGTCATCGATGCGCGGGCATCGATGAGCTCGTCGTCGTCGGGGCCTGCGTGGCAGAAGCGATCGACCTGCCGGTTGATCTCGTCCAGCACACGTGGCACATCATCGGGCCGGACGCCGGCGACGATCGACCAGGGCCCGGCGCCGCTGTCGGCGCTGAGCTGGCTGCTGCAGTAATACGCCAGGCCGTCGCGCTCGCGGATCGCCTCGCCCAGCCGGCCCCCCAGGCCGAGCGAGCCGAGGATGGTATCGGCCACACTGGCAGCGTCGTAGTCGGGGTCGTGGCGCGCGATGCCATGCACCGCCCACACCAGATCGCTCTGAACCTTGCCCGGCAGCACGCAGCGGTCGTGCCGGACGCCATGCAGCGCCAGGCCGGGCGGAATGTGGCGCTCGGGCAGCATGGCAGCGCTGTGCCATGCGCCGAACGCCGCCTCGACCAGGTCGATGATGCGGGGCGGGTCGATGTCGCCGACGATGGCGATGGTCGTCGCGGCGGGATGGTAGCGCCGGTGGAAGGCGGCCAGATCGGCCGGGCCGAGCGCCGCGACGGTGGCGACGCTGCCCAAGCTCAGCCGGCCATAGGGATGTGCATCGCCGAACAGCGCACGCCGCACCAGCCGCGAGGCCTGCACGATCGTCTCGTGTTCGTCCTCGCGCAGCGAAGCCAGAAACTGCGCCTTCAGCCGCCCCACCTCGTCGTCGGGGAAGGTCGGTCGAATGACGACCTCGGCCAGCGTCTCGACGAGCAGCGCGGCGTCATCGGCCAGGGCGTGGCCAGAGAACCCGGTGGCATGCACGCCACCTCCGGTGGTCACGCTGGCGCCGACCGATTCGGTGCGTTCGGCGATCTGCTGGAAGCTGAAGCGCTCGGTGCCACGGATCAGCGCCGCGCCGGTGAACACGGCCAGGCCAGCGGTCGCCACATCCTCGTGGATGCTCCCGACCCCGATGCTGCCCCGAATGCTGACCGTCGGCGCGCTCGGGTTGCGCTGCACGAGCAGCACCAGCCCGTTCGGCAGCACATGCCGGATCGTCATGCGGTCGGTCGGATCGTTCACGCGCTGCCTCGCTCTCCATGCTGTATCATCGGCGTCATTCGGCACGCTCCGGGACGAACACCCCGACCACGCCGTGGCGTCGGTCGAGGTACTGGCGTGCCACGCGCAGCACGTCGTCGCTGGTCACCGCCGCGATCTCCTCGGCCAGCAGCGCACCGCGCTCGGCGATGCCAAGGATGTGCCAGCCAGCCAGGTCGATCGCCTGGCTGGTGACGCTCTCGCTGGCGAAGGCGCGCTGGGCGCGCACCTGCTTGCGCACGCGCGCCAGTTCGGGTTCGGCGACCGGCTCGTGCTGCACGCGATCGATCTCGTCGCGCAGCACCTGCTCGACGACTTCGGGCGCCTGATGCTGGTGGAGCGTCAGCCCGAACTGGAATGTGCCCGGATCGAGCGCGAGATCGACGCTGCTGCCGGCAGCGGTGGCGTACTGGCGCTCGACGAGCGCGCGATAGAGCCGCGCGCTGCGGTTGGTGCCCCCGGCGCCCGACAGCACCCCATCGAGCACCAGCAGCGGAATGATGTCCGGATGGCGGCAGTCCGGCACGCGGAACGCGAGCGTCAGCGCTGGTGCAACCCCCGGCCGCTGCACCGTCACGCGCCGTTCGGCGCTGAGCCACGGATCGGCTGGCACCGCCGGGCGTGGCGCAGCGCCGCCGGCGATTGCGCCGAATGCCGCCTCGGCAGCCTCGATCACCTGTGCGGTATCGACCGCGCCGACCAGCGCCAGCACCGCGTTGCCTGGCTGGTAGAACGCCCGATAGTGGCGCCGCAGATCCCCCGTGCCGATACGTGCCAGATCATCGCGCCAGCCAATGACCGGGTTGCGGTACGGATGTGCGTCGTACGCCGCCAGCTGCACCGCCTCGCCCAGCCACCAGTCCGGATCATTCTCGAGGCCGGCGCGCTCGGCCAGGATCACCGAGCGCTCGTTGGCCACATCGTCGTCGGTGAAGCTCAACTCCACCATCCGATCGGCCTCGATCGGCAGCATCATCAGGACGTGCGCGGCAGGCATCGTGGCGTAGTATGCCGTGTAGTCATGGGTGGTGAATGCGTTGAAGCTCCCGCCGTTGCGCGGGATCAGGCGGTCGAGCTGGCCACGCGGGTAGCGCGGCGTGCCGCGAAACATCAGGTGCTCCAGCCAGTGCGAGATCCCCGTCTGGCCCGGGCGCTCGTCGCGCGCACCCACAGCGTAGGTGATGCAGCAGGCCGCCACCGGTGCCGCATGCCATTCCTTCACCAGGACCGTCAGCCCGTTGGTCAGACGGTGTGTCGTGACGCTCATCAGCGCTCCCTGTCCACTCGTTGCACACATCCTACGCGGCGGCTGCCCAGGGGGATGTGCGCGCTGTGGTATAATGCCGCAGCGTTGTATGAACCGAGGGACCGAGATGAAAGAGCTCTTCCGTCGCACTCCCGGACGTTTCACGTCGGCCCGGCGCGATGCCGACCAGCAGATCCCGGAGAATCTGTGGACGAAATGTCCGGCGTGTGGTGAGATTACCTACGTCAGGCAGCTCAACGACCAGCTGAAGGTCTGCAAGTGCGGCCATCACATGCGTCTGAGCGTGGCGGAATGGCTGCAGCTCTTCGACCGCGAGAGTTTCGTCGAGGAAGATCGCGATCTCGCGCCGGTCGATGCGCTGCAGTTCGTCTCGGCGAAGGACAATTACGCGCAGAAGCTGCGCGAGACGCAGGCTGCCACGGGGATGAACGACGCGCTGCTCACCGGCCGCGCCACGCTCGACGGCGCCGCCGTACAGCTGGCGATCTCCAACTGGGAGTTCATCGGCGGCTCGATGGGCAGCGTGTTCGGCGAGCGACTGGCGCGGGCGACCGAGCGTGCCGCCGAGCGTGGCGTACCGCTGATCACCATCACTGCCACCGGCGGCGCCCGGCAGCACGAGGGCGTCCTGTCGTTGATGCAGATGGCCAAGACCAACATGGCGCTCACCCGGCTGAGCGCGGCGCGGCAGCTGCACATCGCGCTGCTGGTCGATCCATGCTACGCCGGCGTGCTGGCATCCTACGCCTCGGTCGCCGATGTGATCATCGCCGAACCTGGCGCCCGCATCGGGTTCGCCGGGCGGCGCGTCATCGAGCAGACGATCCGGCAAAAGCTGCCCGCCAGCTTCCAGACCGCCGAGTTCCTCCTCGAACACGGCATGGTCGACATGGTCACGCCGCGCGGCGAGCTGCGTGCGACCATCCGGCGCCTGATCGGGCTGCACGCTCCGGCTGCTGCACAGCTCAGCCCCAGCGACGCCGGGGTGCTGCGCGAGCCACTGCGGTTGTCGTGATGCCCGCCGCATCGATCGGGAGCATGCCATGAGTACAGAGCTGACCGCCTGGGACAAGGTGCAGATTGCGCGGCATGGGCGCCGGCCGCATACCCTCGACTACATCCGGGCCTGCTGCGAGGAGTTCGTCGAGTTTCATGGCGACCGGCGGTTCGGCGACGATCCGGCGATGGTGGCTGGCGTGGCGCGCCTCGATGGCCGGACGGTGGCGGTGATCGGCCATCAGAAGGGCAGCGATACGCGCGAGAACCTGCGGCGCAATTTTGGGATGCCGCGCCCCGAGGGCTACCGCAAGGCGCTGCGGCTGTTCCGTCACGCCGAGCGGTTCGGCTTCCCGGTGGTCTGCTTCATCGACACGCCGGGCGCGGATCCGAGCATGCAGTCGGAGGAGCGCGGCCAGGCCGAGGCGATCGCCGAGAACATCCTGGTGATGGCGGGCCTGCGCGTGCCGATCGTGGCGACGGTGATCGGCGAGGGTGGCAGCGGTGGCGCGCTGGCGATCGGCGTGGCGGATCGGCTGCTGATGCTCGAGTACACGACGTACTCGGTGGCGTCGCCCGAGGCGACGGCGGCGATCCTGTGGCACGACTCGGCCCGTGCGCCCGAGGCGGCGCAGGTGATGCGGATTACTGCACCAGATCTGCTGGACCTCGGCGTGGCTGATGCGATCATCGCCGAACCGGAGGGCGGCGCGCATCTGGATCCGACGGCAGCCCTGCTGAACACGGCGGCGGCGGTGCGCCACCATGTCGCCGAATTGGCCGGCGTGCCGATCGATGTCTTGCTGGCGCGGCGCTATGCCAAATATCGCGCGATCGGCCAGACGCAGCAGCATCCACCGCCGCCGGTCGAGCCGCGCGAGGTGCCGGCCCTGTCGTTCGGCTGAGCCGGTGTCTGCCGCTGGATGGCACGCCACCACGGTGGCCGGCGTGTTGCGGCTGGCGGTGGCGCAACTGCGCGCCACGAGCCCGACGCCGCAGCTTGATGCCGAACTGCTGCTGGCCGAGGCGCTGGGCCTGTCGCGGCTGTGGCTGGTCGCCGAGCAGCGCGCCCCGGTGCCGCCGAGCGCGCTGGCGGCGTTCCATGCCGCGGTGGCGCGTCGGCTCGCCGGCGAGCCGGTGGCGTATATCATCGGGCGGCGTGGCTTCGCCGGCATCGAGCTGCAGGTCGATCACCGGGTGCTCGTGCCGCGCCCCGAGACCGAGACGCTGGTGGAGCTGGCATGTGCCGAGGCGCACCGGCTGGCCGGTGGCGCGCTCGAGATCGCCGATATCGGCACCGGCAGCGGCGCGATCGCCATCGCGCTGGCGCTGGCGCTGCCCCGGGCCCGCGTGTTCGCCTGCGATCTCTCTGCCGATGCACTGGCGCTGGCGCAGTGCAATGTGGCGTCGCATGGGCTCGCCGGGCGGGTGGTGCTGCTCGCCGGCGACCTGCTGACGCCATTGCCGCGTCGTGTCCCCCTGCTGGTGAGCAACCCTCCGTATACCATCATGTCCGAGAACGAACCGACGGTGAACCGCTTCGAGCCGACGCTGGCACTCGATGGTGGCGCCGACGGCCTGGCATGCCTGCGGCGCCTCGTCGCGCAGTTGCCGGCGGCCCTGCTCCCGACCGCCAGCGTGCTGCTCGAGATCGGCGCCACGCAGGCACAGGCGGTGACACATCTCCTCGCCGATGTCTTCCCCACTGCGGCGGTCAGCGTGCATCGCGATCTCGCCGGGCGCGACCGAGTGGTGCGCCTGCGTCGCGCCGCTGGCTGAGATCCGCCACCCTTCGGAATGGTGGCGATGCGTCGGGGCGTGATTCCGGGCGCCCCTGTGCCCGATCGCCGCCGCACCACCCGTGACGCGCGGCGCCATGGGGTGGTGCGGCGAGTTGCAGGCACCGTGAGCTCGTCGGCAGTGCCCCGAATCCTGCGCCGGTGGCGTATGGGCGAAGATGATGATCAGAGCACGATTCCGGGTGTCCCGGCACCGGTTTCGCAGTACACTGCTGCCACGATGTCCGCGGCATGAGGCGATGAAAGGCACAGCATGAACAATCTGCGGTTCGCCACCGATCTGGTCACGTTCTATGATCCGGGATACTGGGATGCCCGCGGCGGCATGGACGACCTGCGCACTCTGATCGGTCCGGGGCAGCGCTGGGATCCGCCGCGGTTCTGGGAGCGCGTGCTCGACGCGACGCGCGAGGCCGGGCTCGATGGGATCGAGATCACCTTTGCGCCGGGCGACTGGACCAGCGCGCTGGCGGCGTACGGTTCGGCGCGCCAATTTGCCGCCGCGGCGCGCGATCGTGGCCTGGCGATCTGCAGCGGGTTTCTGTCCAATCGATTGCCCGGCAGCGAGCGCTACGCCGATCTGCGCAATCGTGCCGACCACGAACCGATGCTCGAGGCCGTCTGCGGCTATGCCGAGTTCCTGCGCGACTGCGATGCCACGGTGATGGTCGCATCACCGCCATTGCGCGCCAGCCGCGACGCCGTGCCGCCGACCGTCGTCGACTGGCGCACCGTCGAGCCGATCGCCGACGCCTACAATCGTTTCGGCGCCGAATGCATCCGCCGTGGCGTCCACTTCACCATCCACCCCGAGGCGTTCAGTTTCCTGCGCAACAGCCGCGACGTCGATCTGTTCATGCTGCTCACCGATCCGACCTACGTCGGCTTCTGCCCCGACACTGCCCAACTCACGGTCGCCGGCTCGGATCCGCTCGATGTCGTACGGCGCCACCGCGACCGGCTGGTGATCACGCACTGGAAGGACGCCGTCGGCGCGGCGCCGGCGGACATCGCGATCGACGAGCGCATCTACGAGCGCCAGGTACAGTGGTTCGCCCCAATCGGCAGCGGCGTCGTCGACTGGCCAGGGTGGGCGCGGCTGCTGCGTGACATCCGCTTCCGCGGCTGGGCGGTGTTCGAGCTCGATGCCGCCAGCGATCCGGTCGGCGAGCTCCGGCGCATGCGCAGCTACGTCGGGCAAACCCTCGGTCACATCTACTCCTGAGCGCCGCCGCGTGCCGGCGGAACGCGGGGAGGCGCCGGGGCCAGGCGGGATGATGCGATGCAGGCGCTGCTGGCGGCGCGCGCGATGATCCCGAGGCATGGCATCACGCCGGCATACCATCGGGTGCGGCAGGCAGCGGCGGCGCGCTGCGTGAACGCGGCGCGCCACACCCGAGCCGCAGCGCAGGCAGCGGCAGGTCGGCTGCACCAGGCGGCACGCTGAAGGTCCGCGGTGGACAGCTGCGCTGCAGCGGCAGCCGCGCAGCGCATCGGCGGCCTGCCCGGCGCGGCGTCAACCTACGATATGGTAGAATACGACCGGTTGTCTGACATCCCTCAGGAGTGTGAGGAACGCGAATGACGCGAATCAAGGATCCCCGAATGTCGCGACGAGCCGTCCTGTTCGCCGGCAGCATGCTGCTGCTCGCCGCCTGCGGCGGTGCAGCAGCCACACCCACCAGCGTGCCGACCGCCACCGTCGCTCCGGCTGCGACGGCAGCCGCCGTCGCCACCAGCGCGCCGACGGCCACCAGCGCGCCGACGGCCACCAGCGCGCCGACGGCCACGCCCGTTCCTGCGGTCATCACCGCCGATCCGATCTCCGGCGCACCAGCACTCGGCCGTGGCAGCCTCACGACGCGCCCGATCGTGGTGATGTTCGACAATCACCCCAACGCCTACCCACAGACCGGCCTCGACCAGGCGGCGATCGTCTTCGAGGCGCTGGCCGAGTTCGGTCTGACGCGCTTCATGGCGGTGTATCTGCCCGATGCCTTGCCCGACG
This sequence comes from Chloroflexota bacterium, assembly GCA_018969485.1. Lineage (GTDB taxonomy): Bacteria > Chloroflexota > Chloroflexia > Chloroflexales > Roseiflexaceae > CAIQIY01. The sequence continues at coordinate 81,682 of JAGWYG010000004.1, read as the reverse complement.
CGCAGGTCATCGGCCCGGTGCGCAGCTCGCGGCTCTACTTCGTCCAGTGGGCGATAGGATTGCAGGGAATGTACGTGCACGCTGGCGGCTCGCCACAGGCGCTCGAAACCCTGGCCAGCACGACCGAGGTCGCCGACGTCGACGCACTGATGGCGGTGGGCGGCGCCTATTTCACGCGCAACGCCGAGCGTGAAGCGCCCCACAACCTGTACACCACCGGCGAAGCGCTCAAGCGGGCGCTCGCCGCAGCAACCACCAGCGATGCCCTCGCCGACGTCGGCTTCCGCTTCAAGGCCGATGTGGCCGAAGCCGACCGCCCGGCGGCCCAGCGCATCGACTACTTCTTCCTCTACCGCGAGGACAGTGCGGGCTGGGTCTATGAGCCGGCGACCAACAGCTACGGCCGGCTGCGCCGCGGCGAACCGGCACTGGATCTCGGCACCGGCCAGCAGTTGCGCGCCAAGAACGTGGTGGTGATGGAGGTCTTCGAGCAGCCGATTCCCGGCGATGAGAAGGGCCGCATCGAGCAGCAGGTCATCGGCGAGGGGCGCGCGCGGGTCTTCATGGATGGCGTCGAGCGCGAAGTGACCTGGCGCAAGCCCGACGCGACATCTCAGTTGGCATTCTTCGACCCGAATGGCGAGGAGGTCGCGCTCAATCCCGGCGTCACCTGGCTGGTGGCGCTGCCGGCGATCGAGAATCTGACCGTCCAGTGATGCCTGGCTGTCGGCGGATGGGACGTGCGGCCGCGCTGCTGCTGCCTGGCGCCGCATCGCCCGCCTGCCGTTGACGCCGGGGCGGTCACAGACATTGGTGCGCGGGTTCTGCGGCGACCGGGCATGCGTGCACTAGCCATCCGGCGGCACAGCGATCGGCGCTGGGGCTGCAGCGCACGTGGGGCGTGTGCTGTCCTACGTCCATACGCCCGCGAATCTGGTGGAGCGTGCCCGCTCGTGGCGATCGCGCTCCACCGGCCCGGCATCGGGCGTCGCCGCCCGCCGCTGCCACCCGCAGGCCAGTCGCCAGTGCGCCAAGCCGTGATGCGCCAGCGCCGCCGCGGCCGCTGCCGGCGGGTTCGGCCAGCACACGCGAGCCTGCCGCCCACCGCTGCAACCCGCAGGCCGGTCGCTAGCGCGCCAGGCCGTGATGCGCCAGAAACGCGGCACCAGCGCCGATCTGATCGGTGTCGACGAGCTCGAGCAGCAAGCGGGGCGCGTGCGCGAGCGTGCCGAGCGCCTCGAACAGCGCATACCAGTTCAGGCTGCCGCGGCCGGGTGGCCAGTGACGGTCGTACAGGCCATCGGTGTCCTGCAGGTGCAGGTGTGCCAGGAGCGCGCCAGCATCGCGCACCCACTGATCAGCCGGCGGGCCACCGCGTCGTTCGTTGACGTGCGCATGGCCGACATCGAGGCTGAGGCGCACCGTGGCATCGGGGAACGACCGCACGAGCGCCAGCAGCGGCCCGGTGGCGAGATCGTAGCATACCTCGATGACCAGCACGCAGCCGATGCGTGCAGCGAGCGGCACGACCTCGGCCAGCGTCTGGTGCGCCAGCGCGATCTCGGCGGCCAGCCCGTGGCCAGCCGTGTGGGCGACGTGCGGGCTCCCGAAAAAATCGAACGGACTATGCAGCACCATCTGGCTGGCGCCGAGCGCACCGGCGACCTCGAGGCCCTGGTGCAGCCGATCGCTCACCAGCCGCCGCACGCGCGCATCGCTGCAGGTGAGCGGCAGGCCTTCCCATGGGCCGTGGATGCTCAGCCGCCCGGTGTAGCCATCCAGCATCCGGCGCGCCTCACGCACCGCCGGGCGCCAGTCACCATCGAGCACGTCGCCGTAGGACGCGTCCCACAGCTCAAGGTCGCGCTGCCCGGTGAGCAACCAGTCGAGGTGCTGTGGCAATGCGGCGATCGGGAGCGCGGCACCGATCAGCGGCGGGGGCGTGGTCATGTGCTCCTCCAGTCGGCATGCGGTGGCATGCCCGTCTGATCCAGCTGTTCGGGGGGCAGGTGGCATCGGATCCGATGGCCGGGCGCCGTCGTGCGCCATGGCGGTGGCTGCTGCCCGCAGAGCGGTTCGATCCGGCGCGGACAGCGATCGACGAAGGGGCAGCCGCGACCGGTGTCGACGGCCGGCGGGCCGGCGCCGGGTGCGCCCGGAGCCAGCCGGGCTGCCTGCAACAGGCTGGCGGTGTACGGGTGGAATGGCGGCGTGAAGACCTGCGCAGCGCTGCCGAGCTCGCACACGTGGCCGCGATACAGCACTGCGACCGTGTCGGCGATCGCCCGGACGACCGCCAGATCGTGAGCGATGAACAGATAGCTCACCCGATGACGCTGCTGCAGCTCGATGAGCAACTGCAGGACCGCGGCCTGCACCGAGACATCCAGCGCCGAGACGACCTCGTCGCACAGGACGATGGCTGGCTCGACGATGAAGGCGCGCGCGATGGCGACGCGCTGCTTTTCGCCGCCCGAGAGCTGCCCCGGCAGGCGGCCGAGATACTCCTCGCCGAGGCGCATCTGCTCGAGCAGCGCGACGCTGCGGCGGCGGATGTCGGCAGCGCTGAGGCGATGGAAGACGCGCAGTGGCCGTGCGAGGATGGTTGCGACCGGGTGCCGCGGGTTCAGGGCGGCGTCCGGATTCTGGAAGATCAGCTGGATGCGGCGGCGGAGTTCGTGCGGCCGCCGATGGACCGGCAGGCTCAGGTCGTCGTCGAGGGAGTGCAGCGTGCCGGCAGATGCGCGCTCGAGGCCGGCGATGGTGCGCGCGAGCGTCGATTTGCCGCTGCCGCTCTCGCCGACGAGCGCCAGCGTCGTGCCGGGGGCCAGTGCGAGCGTGACATCGCTGACCGCCGGGCGCGCTGTGGGCTGCCGCGGGGCCCGGAACCAGTCGAGCACGCCGGGGCGCGCATAGCTCACGGTCACGCCGCACAGGCTGAGGTGTGGCGTGGCGCCCGATGGCGCGATCGGTCGCGGCGGCGCGGTGACCACCGCTGCGCCTGCAGCGCCGGCCCGCCGCCAGTGATGGCAACGCACCACCGTGCCGCCGCCGCCGCCGGGCGCCGGCGCCGTCGTGCGGCACTGCGCGTCGGCCCAGGCGCAGCGCGGCGCAAACGCACAGCCAGCGGGGCGCAGGCGGGCGGGCACCGGCGGCATGCCGGGCAGCGTGGCCGGTATGCCAGCCGACGCGAGCTGCGGCACCGACGCGAGCAGCCCGCGGGTATACGGGTGGCGCGGCACGGTCAGCGTCGCATCGGTGGCGCCATGCTCGACCACCTCGCCGGCGTACATCACCGCCATGCGGTCGCTGCAGCGCGCAATCACGCCCAGATCGTGGCTGACCACCACCAGCGCGGTGCCGCTGGCGGCCACAAGCTCACCGAGCAGCGCCAGGACCTGCTGCTGCGTCGTCGCGTCCAGCCCGGTGGTCGGCTCATCGAGGACGACCAGCGCAGGTTCGGCGGCCAGCGCCATCGCGATCGCGACCCGCTGCTGCTGGCCGCCCGAGAGCTCGTGTGGAAAGCGCCGCAGCAGCGCTGGCGGGTCGGGCAGTTCGACTCGGGCGAGCCAGTGGCTGGCGTGCGAGCGCGCCACCTGCCGCGACCAGCCCAGGTGCGTCTGCAGCACTTCGGCGATCTGGTCGCCGACTGGCATGCCGGGCGACAGCGCCTGGCCGGCATTCTGGGGCACCAGCGCGATGCGTCGGCCGCGCAGCCGTTGGACGGCGTCTGGCGGCAGCCGGAAGATGTCTGCGCCATCCAGCCTGACCGTGCCGCCGAGCCGCTGGCCACCGCGCCGCACGAAGCCGAGCAGTGCCAGCGCGAGCGTACTCTTGCCGCAGCCGGATTCGCCGACGATCCCGAGCCGTTCGCCGCGGTCGAGCGTCAGGCTGACCTGGTGCACCACCACGCGCATGCCATCGGCCGCAGCATAGCCGATGCTCAGGTTGTCGATTGCGAGCAGCGGCGGCGCGCTCATCGTGCCTCCGTCGTGCGATCGACGCCCAGCAGCTGCGCCAGCCCATCGGCCACCAGGTTCAGCGCGACCACCAGCGTCGCCATCGCGGCCAGCGGGAACACGACGCCCCACGGCGCGAGCGCCAGCATGCTCCGGTTCTCGGCGATCATCAGCCCCCAGTCGGGCGTCGGCGGGTTGACGCCGAAGCCAAGAAATGACAGTCCGCTCACCGACAGCACGATCCACGAGGTGCGCATGGCGAACTCGACGAGCAGGACGCCGACGACGTTGGGCCAGAGCTCGAGCCCGGCGACCGCCAGCGCGTGCTCGCCCCTGGCGCGTGCGGCGGTGATGAAGTCGCGCGGCACGTACTCGTGCGCCGCAGCCCGCGCGACGCGCGCTGCGCCGGGCGCATAGCTGAGGACCATCGCCAGCAGGATGACGCCGTAGCCGTTGCCGAGCCCGGTGACGACCACCAGCAGCAGCAACAGCCCCGGGATGGCGATCAGCGCATCCACCAGCCGCATCACCAGTTCGTCGGTCAGCCCGCCCAGATAACCGACGAGGACGCCGACGAGACCGCCGAGCAGCACCGCGATGGCGCCACCGGTCAGCCCGATGGCGATGGCGATGCGGCCGCCCAGCATGACGCGCGACAGCAGATCGCGGCCGAACCGGTCGTTACCGAACGGGTGCGCTGGTGATGGCCCGGCAAGCGCGCGCTCGGGCGCGATGGCGGTCGGTGAGTGCGGTACGATGAGTGGCGCTGCCAGCGCAGCCATCAGGTGCAGCGCGAGCACCAGCATGCCTGGCAGCATGCCAGGCGACCGCCGGGCGCGCCGCCAGGCATGCCACGCGGTGGCGGCCCACGGGCGTCGTGGTGCCGCCGCGCTCATCGCTGCCTCGCCCGCAGCCGCGGACTCAGCCAGAGTGTCGCGAGGTCGGCCAGCAGGTTGATGCCGATGTAGCATGCGGCGCCGAGCAGCCCGAGCGCCTGCACCAGCGGCAGATCGCGATCTTCCACCGCGCTGACCATCAATCGGCCGACTCCTGGCAGGTTGAAGACGGTCTCGACGACCACCACGCCGCCGATCAGCCAGGCGACGGTCAGCGCGACGGCATTGATCGTGGGCAAGAGTGCGTTCGGCAGGGCGTGTGCCGCGATGACGCGCCTGTGCGGGAGCCCCTTGAGCGTGGCCATATGGATGTACTCGCTGTCGAGGACATCGATCAGGCTGCCACGTACCATGCGCAGCACGTACGCGGTCATCACGATCACCAGCGTCGCCGCGGGCAGCACCAGATTTGGGGCCAGCGCTGCCAGCGGTGCATCGGATGAGACGACGGTCACGGCGGGCAGGATGGGCCAGGTGATGCCGAAGGCGAGGATGAGCAGTGCGCCGATCACGAATTCTGGCACGCTCTGGGCGACGAGCGCGACGACCGAGATCGCTAGATCGGCCGGGTGATCGCGCAGCAGGCCGGCGCTGATGCCGAGGCCGAGCGCTAGTGGCACGCCGATCAGGGTGGCGATCAGGGCGAGCCAGCCGGTCACGCGCATGCGCTCGGCGATCAACGGCCCGACCGGCGCGGCGGGGCGCGCCAGCGATCGGCCGAAATCGCCGCGCACCGCGCCACCGAGCCACTCGAAGTAGCGCGACGGCGCCGGCTGGTCGAGCCCGAGCTCGGCGCGCAGCGCAGCAAGGCGCGCCGGCGTCGCCTCGCGACCCAGGATGGCACTGGCCACATCACCGGGCAGCACCTCGGTCGCGCCGAAGATGACCAGCGAGACCAGCACCAGCGTCGCCAGCGCGAGCAAACCGCGCTGGATCACGAGTCGCAGCATCGCGCATGCCTCCGTGTGGCGATGATCGCCCGTCAGGCCTCGATCGTGACGCGCGCCCAGTCGAAGTAGCGTCGGTCGACGCCCTTGACCCGACGATGTGCGGCGCTCAGGTCGTTGGTGAAGAACGGGATGATCGCGCCACCATCATCGGCAAGGAGCTGCTGCGCCTGCTGGTACAACCCCTTGCGGCGTTCGAAGTCCAGCTCGCGTCGGGCCTGGTCGAGCAGCCCATCGAAGTCGGCATTCTGCCAGAATGTCTCGTTCCAGCTCGCACCCGAGCGATACACCTCGTTGAGCACCTGATCGGCCTGGCGCTCGCCCCACGACGAGCAGCAAAATGGCACCTGCATCCAGATATCGTTCCAGTAGCCATCGGCCGACTCCTGCTGCAGCGTGACGGTGATGCCGGCTGCGGCAGCCATCTGCTGGTAGGCGACGCACATCGGGATCATGTACGAATCGATACTCGATGTATACAGCGTCACGGTGAGTCCGTCGGCATGGCCGGCCTCGGCGAGGAGTTGACGGGCTCGCGGCACATCGGCACCCCGCTCGATCGGTAGGTAGTATTGATCACCGGGCCACACGGGATGGTCGCCAGCGGGCTGGCCAAAACCCGAGAGCACCGTCTTGACCATGGCCGCGCGATCGACGACGAGCTTCATCGCCAGGCGTACGCGTGGATCGGTGAATGGCTCCTGGTCTGTACGCATCACCATCACCAGCCACGCGCCGGATGGCAGGGCGTTGAGCACATAGTTGGCGTTCTGACTGACCAGGGCGGCCGTCTCGGGCGCGATGTCGTTATAGTCGATCTGGTCGGCCAGCAGCGCGGCAGTGCGGGCCTCGGCATCGGCGATCCCGACCATCTCGACGGCCGCGAGTCCCGGCGCGCCATCCCAGTAGGCATCGTTCGCGACCACGATGGTCGTACCTTCGGCATTGAATTGCTGCAGCTTGAACGGGCCGGTGCCGATGCCGCTGGTATCAATGGTGGCGCCGCTGTCGCTGGGAATGATGTACATCGAGTAGTGTAGCAGAAGCAACGGAAAATCGGCATGTGGCTGCTTCAGCGTGAAAATCACGGTCGCGTCGTCGGGCGCCTGCAACTGCTCGACGTCGATGATATCGAGCACCGCCGCACCGGGCGACTCGAGCGCAGGATTCATCACGTAGCGCGTGGTGTACAGCACATCGGCGGCAGTGAAGGGCTTGCCATCATGAAAGCTGACGCCCTTGCGCAGGCGGAATGTCCAGCGCGTCGCGCTGGCGTCGGCTTCCCACGAGGTGGCGAGATCGGGGGCTGGGCGTCCCTGCTCATCGACGCGGACCAGGCGGTTATACAGCAAAGCAATGGCTGGGAAGAAGCGCGCCGGCGATGCTGGCCCGAGCACTTCCTTGCCGGCCCACTCGAGCGTATGTGCCAGGCGCAGCGTGCCACGGGCGCCGGGCGTGCCGCTAGTCTCGGCTGCTGGCTGCTGGCCACAGGCACTGGCGATGCCGAGGACACCCGAGGCGAGGGCGAGGCGAACGAAGTTCCGGCGACGGAGCGGTGTCCGGTCTGATGCGCGCATTCGGCCTCCATGGTGCGGTGATCCGACGACAGTCGTATTCAACGCCACGATGATGAAGGCTGTGTGATCCTTGCGTAAAGGCCTGTCGCGCGCGGGTACCGTGCGAGCGCCAGGGGTGGCAGGTGGCGCACGCCCTGCCACGGCCGGAGCGCCACCATCCTGCGCAACGCGAGCGCCGGCAACTCAGCCGGGGGAGAGAGGAGAGAGAAACACGGGATGGAACCTTGCCCCGCTCCCTGGTGTCCTCGAATGACGTCGCCTCCCGTCCCCGCGTTCGACGGGAGGCTGGTGGGATGGCGCGGCGATCTTGGCCAACTGCGGCGCCGTGCATCCGAGCCCTGGACGTACTCTTATCGCATCAGAATGCCGTATCCTATGCCGCGCCGGGCAAACCTGCCCCCGAAAGCCAGTGGGCGCGGGCATGTCACGCGCCGGCGCACGATCAGCCGGCGCAGAATGCCGGGGGCGTGCCACGCTACAGCGTGCCGCGCACGTAGCCCTGGCCAATGGTGTAGGTCATCAGCGCGAACAGGAACGACGCCGCAGTGACGGCGGCCAGGCCCCAGCGCGCCCGCGCGCTCTCACGTGGCGCGATCCAGTACCACAGCATGAAGAAGAAGAGTGGCGCCAGCCCGCCGACGTAGTGGATGTACAACTGCGCTGCCCCCGAGCCTTGATCGAGCAGCTTGACGCCGATCAGCACCTGCGCCATCAGCACGACCTGCGTGACGATCAGCGCGCCATGCATCCAGCGGCCGGCGCTGCGGCCACGCCAGGCCTGCCAGGTGGTGAGCAGCGTCGTGGCGCCCGTCAGCCCCAACACCGCCATGCCGACGACGATATGCACCAGAGTCGGCACGAACATCCGATCGATCATCGCGTACTCCCCCGCAACACCATCATCGCCACGCCGACGCCTCAGCCGAGCCGCGCATGGGCCTGCCGCAACAACGCCTCGGTCGCCTCCCAACCGATGCACGCATCGGTGACCGACACCCCGTAGCGCAGTCGGGCCGGATCGCTGGCGATCGCCTGCTTGCCCTCGGCCAGATTGCTCTCCACCATCATGCCGATCAACGCTTCGCGCCTGGTGCCGAATCGCTCAATCAGCCCGGCGAAGATCGCCGGCTGCCGCGTATGGTCGTATCCCGAATTGGCGTGGCTGCAATCGACCAGCACCGCCGGCCGTGCACCAGCGCGCGTCAACTGGCCCGCCGCCTCCGCCACGCTGGCCATGTCATCGTTGGTACGCGCCTGACTGCCCCGCAGGATCACGAACCCGTCCGGGTTGCCGCGCGTCCGCACCACGGCGCTGCGCCCGTCGTCGGTGATGCCCAGGAAGCTGTGGCTGCTGCGCGCCGACACGCATGCATTCACCGCCGCCTGGATGCTGCCATCGGTGCTGTTCTTGAACCCCACCGGCATCGACAGCCCGCTCGCCAGCGCACGATGCGTCTGCGACTCGGTCGTCCGTGCACCGATGGCCGTCACGCTCACCAGGTCGGCGATGTACTGCGGGCTGATCGGATCGAGCATCTCGGTGGCGATCGGCATACCCATGCGATTGATGTCGAGCAGCAGTTGCCGGGCGATGGTCAATCCGGTGACCATGTCGAACGAATCGTCGAGGTGCGGATCGTTGATCAGCCCACGCCAGCCGATCGTCGTGCGCGGCTTCTCGAAGTAGGCCCGCATCACGATGCACAGCCGGTCGGCGAGCGCATGGCGCAGCACCGCCAGGCGCGCGGCGTACTCGCGCGCTGCCGCCGGATCATGGATCGAGCACGGTCCGACGATCACCAGCGGGCGCGCATCATCGCCCGCCAGGATGCGCGTTACCTCCTGGCGCGCGGTGACGACCGTGCGGACGATCGGCGCGTCGGCTGGCAGGTCGGTCATCATGGCGCGTGGCGCCGGCAGCGGCGTGAACGAACGGATGTTGCGATTGTCGACCTGGTCCACGCGCACTCCTGCGTCTGGATGATTTCACAGCTGCCGCAATTCTACCCGCATGCGGCGGCGTCGGCAACTGGCGGATTGCGGGCGCACACGCAGCCACGAAGGGGCGGGAGACGGGAGCGACGGGCTCACACGCAGCCACGCAGCCACGAAGGGGCGGGAGACGGGAGCGACGGGCTCACACGCAGACGCGGCGCTGGCGAGGTGCGTACCTGGGCGATCGCAGCAGCCAAAGCGGCGCATGGTACGGCGATCGCACCCGATGATCACTGCAGGTGCACCAGCAGCCGGCGCGGGCCGCGGAACGAGGTATTGGGCAGGTAATCGAGCACCTGATCGGCGACCAGCCGGGCGTGAGGAAAGCGCTGGATCAACTCCTGCAAGACTACGCGCGCTTCGAGCCGTGCCAAAGGCGCGCCGAGGCAGTAGTGCACACCAAAGCCAAAGGAGAGGTGCTCGCGGTTATTGGCACGATCAGGAGCAAACGCCTGGCCGTCATCGAAGTGCAGCGCATCGCGATTGGCAGCGCCGATCAGCAGCAGCACGTTTGCATCGGCGGGAATGGTGACGCCCGCGATCGTCACGGCGCACGTAGCGTGACGGCGCATCGCGATCACCGACGTGTCGAACCGCAGCAACTCCTCGATGACCCCCGGCAGCGCATCGGGGTGCTGCGCCAGGTGCTGCCAGCGATGCGGCTCGCCGAGCAGGCGGCGGACCGCATTGCCGAGCAATCCGGTCGTGGTTTCATGGCCGGCGAGCAGCAGGCCGAACACGACGCTGGTGATCTCGGCCATGCTCAGGACGGAGTCATCGCCGGCGCGCTGGCGAATGAGATCGCTGGTGAAGTCATCACGCGGCTCACGCACGCGCCTGTCGACAAACGCCACCACGCGCTGCCAGAAGTCGACCATCTCACGGGCAAGCTCGACCTGCTGTGCGGCGGTCGGTTTGCCCCAGGTGAAGAGCACCCGGCTCTCGGAACCTGCCTTGATCGCCGGAACCTCGTCGTGCTCCATGCCGATCAGCAGGAAGATGACCTGCGCCGGCAGTGCGTAGATCATGTCGGCGATGATGTCGACCGGCGCCGGCTGTGTGGCGAGTTGGTCGAGAAACGCATGGCAAAGCTGGCGGATGCGTGGCTCAAGCGCCGCGACACGGCGCGGCGTGAAGGCCGCGTACACGTGCCGGCGGATGCGCGTGTGGGTGGGCGCATCGGCGTTCAGCAGCACACGCTGCATCGCGTAGCCACCCTGCTGGAAGACGCGCCGGGTCTCGTCGCTCACCGGGGTGAATGGGTCGGTGGCGTTACGCGACGAGAACCGCTCGTGATCCTTGAGCACCGCCTTGATATCGGCGTAGCGGCTCAACACCCAGTAGCCGAGCGTCGCATCGTAGTAGATCGGCTGCTCGGCGCGCAACGTGGCATAGATCGGGTACGGGTCTGCCAGATATGCGCTGCCGAATGGATCGACATGGTGGCGTGGGCATGATGACATGGCACTGACTCACGTTACAGAACCGCCCGGCGCAGCATCACCGGCGCGCCATCGACCAGATCGCGCCGCGCCAGCATCCCGCTCAAGGCTTGGCATCGGGCACGACGAACACATCGGCCATCGGCGCGGCGCTTGACGCCCGCCAGCATTCTACCCGGACACGGCAGCGCCGGCAACCGGCGCAGCGACCGGCCCGACACCTCCGACGCCCGGCAGGCAGGTCGAGCAGACGGAACCATGCTGACCGCAGTCGCGCGCGACCATCGGTTGCCCGATCAGCCAGCCTCGTGGTATGGTAGAGGGACGACGCAACGCGGAGAGGAGCAGCACATGATCGCCACACGACCATTCGGCAATACGGGTCACCAGAGCTCTCGTGTCATCTTCGGTGCCGCCGGGCTGAGCCAGGTGAGCCAGGCCGACGCGGATCGCGCCATCGAGTGGTTGCTCGCGGCCGGTGTGAACCACATCGATACCGCCGCGAGCTACGGCGACTCCGAGCGGCTGCTCGGCCCGGCGATGCAGCGCCACCGCGAGCAGTTCTTTCTGGCCACCAAGACCGGCGAGCGCACCCGCCAGGCGGCGCGGGACGAGATTCATCGCTCGCTGGAGCGGCTGTGCACCGACCGGATCGACCTGCTGCAGCTGCACAACCTGGTCGACGAGCAGGAATGGCAGACGGCGCTGGGGCCGGGCGGCGCGCTCGAGGCCGCGATCGAGGCGCGCGACGCCGGCCTGGTGCGCTTCATCGGCGTCACCGGCCACGGCGTGGCCGTCGCGGGCCAGCACCGCCGCGCGTTGCAGCGCTTCGCGTTCGACTCGGTGCTGCTGCCGTACAGTTACATTCTGATGCAGCATCCGGGCTACGCTGCCGACTTCGGCGCGCTCGCCGCGGTGTGTGCCGAACGTGGCGTGGCGATGCAGACGATCAAGTCGATCACGCGTGCGCCGTGGGGCGAGCGCCCGGCCAATGCGCCGACCTGGTACGAGCCGCTGCGGGCGCCAGCCGACATCGATCGCGCGGTGCACTGGGTGCTCGGGCATCCGGACGTGTTCCTCAATTCGGCCGGCGACCTGAGCCTGCTGCCGCTGGTGCTCGATGCAGCCGCGCGCGCCGATGTGCGCCCGAGCGATGCCGAGATGGATGCGATGCTCGCCGAGCGCGCCATGGCGCCGCTGTTCACGTGAGGAGCACCTGTGGCCTATAGCACGTTCCAGCAGCGCCTCGCCGCCGGGCAACCCGTCGTCACCGGCGAACTGGCGCCGCCGCGTGGCGCTTCGCGTGCTGCCGTCGAGCGCCTGGCGCACGGCATGGCGCCATCAGTCGATGCGATCAACCTCACCGACAACCAGCGGGGGCTGGGGCGCATGTCGGCGCTCGGCGCGGGCATCATCGTGCAGCAACTCGGCTACGAGCCGATCGTGCAGATGACCTGCCAGCATCGCAATCGCGTCGCGCTGCAGGCCGACGTGCTCAGCGCCGCCGCCTGCGGTGTGCGCAACCTGCTGCTGATGACCGGCGATCACCCGCGCATCGGTGACCACCCCGACGCCAAGAACGTGCTCGATCTCAATTCATTCCAGCTCATCCAGGCGGTGCGCACGATGCGTGACGCCGGCACATTCCAGTCGGGTGTGGCGCTCAGCGAGGCGCCACAGATCTTCATCGGTGGCGTCGCCAACCCCAACATCGAGCGGGCAGCCCGCGTCGAGCGCAAGGTTCGCTTCGGCGCCGAGTTCATCCAGACGCAGATTCTCTTCGATATGCCGCGCTTCCGCAACTGGATGGCCGATGTACGTGCCACTGGCCTACATCAGCAGGCCTTCATCCTCGCCGGCATCATGATCGTGCGCTCTGCTGCGTCGGCACGCTTCCTGCGCGATCACCTGCCGGGGTCGCGCGTCCCCGAGCCACTCATCGATCGCCTGGCATCCGCCGCCGATGCCGAGGACGAAGGCATCGCCATTGCGACAGAGCTGGTCAACGAGACGCTCGCCATCGAGGGAGTCCACGGCGTCCACCTGATGTCGGTCGGCTGGACCCGCGCCATTCCGCGGGTGGTTGCGCGCGCCGGGTTGTTGCCACGCCCGGCGCCGCCAGCATGAAACTGGCGGCCTGCGGCGGCGTCGCGCGGTTCGCGCAGCATCGGCCGAGCCCGCACCGCCGGCGGAGCGTCCGGTGCTGGCCCCGCCACGCTGCAGGCGCCCGGTGAGCCATCGACGTGGCCGTTCGGCCACTTGACAAGCGTAGTTGTCTGATGATATGATCTCAGTGTTAAAGGGCTGTAACGTTGTGGTAAAGTTGGCGGGGTCGCACGTGCGGGCACAGCGGCAGAGTCTCACCCGGCAGTGTGCCGAGCGCATGAAGCAGTACCTCATCGACGCGCGGCTGCAGCCAGGCGACCGGCTACCGACCGAGCACGAGTGGGTCGAGCGGCTCGGCGTCAGCCGGCTGGTCGTGCGCGAATCGCTGCAGTTGCTCGCCGGCTCGGGGCTGATCGACGTCCAGCAGGGCCGTGGGGCATTCCTGCGGCAGCACAGCGACATCAGCGTCTTCGACCAACTGACCTTCGGGATCGATCTGACGCAACTCGACTACCGCCAAGTCATCGAGGCCCGTGCGATGATCGACCTTGCCGTCATCGAGCTCTGCATCGCGCGCGCCGGCGCCGACGACCTCGAGGCGCTGCGCGCCATCCTGCGCGAGATGGAGCGCGCCATCGCCGACGACCAGCCGCACGAGGCGTTGCACCGGGCGTTTCACCGACAACTCCTGCGGGCTGCCGGCAACCCGATCATCGAGCGCGTCGGCCTGGCATTGATGGATGTCTTCTGGAAGATCGGCGACAGCAATCCGAACCTCGTACGGCCGGTCGGGTACGACGAACTGCGCAGCCACCAGGCACTGCTCGACGCCATCGTGCAGCGCGACCTCGATCAGTCGCGGGCAGTCGTCGCGGCGCACCTGCCCTACGAGCCAGGCGCCACGTATCTCTTCCCGCTCATTCGGCTCACGACGGCGGCGAGCCGCCGTTCTGAGATAGATGCTCACGGGTGACCCGGAGTGAAAGGACAGATGCCCATGGATGCCCAGGAGAAGCAGGTGGAGGAGGCCGGCCGCGGCGTGTCGCGGCGCTCGTTCCTGCGCGCGGCGAGCGCCGGCGCCGGAATGATGGTTCTGGCAGCATGCGGTGGCGCCGCCCCCGCGGCGCCGACGGCCGCCCCCGAGGCCCCGGCGGCGACGCCCACCACCGCGCCGACGCTGGCCCCGATCGTCGACCAGCCCACCGCCACCCCGGCGCCGGTCGCCGAGGAGCCGACGGCTGCGCCGGAGCCGGCACCTGATGCCGAGACCCTCAACGGTGTGACGCTGCCCGATGATGCCGGCCCGGTCGACCAGCAGGTGTACGTGCGGTACTTCGACAACACCGCCACCTTCACCTCGATCGACTTCATGGTGACGGTGTACGAGGGTGGTGGCAACGCGCTGCGCGACCTGCTCAGCGACGCGCTCATCCGCCTCGACCGCAACTTCGTGCCACAGCCGGGCGCCGCGCTGAAGTGGACCTCGAACGAGGATGCCACCGTGTGGACGTTCGAGCTCGACCCGAACCTGATGTGGAACGACGGCACGCCGGTGACCGCCGACGACTACGTCGCCACCTTCCAGTACTCGGGCAGCCAGGAAGCCGCGTGGGACTTCGCCTGGTACTACAGCGCGCCCGGTGCGCTCAAGAACTGGGACAAGGCCGTTGCCGGCGAAGTGCCCGCCACCGACATCGGCGTGCGTGCCGAAGGGCCGCACACGCTGGTGTTCGAGACCGAGACCCCGGCGCCGTTCCTGCCGGCCAAGCTGATGTACAGCGATGCGCTGCAGAAGAAGGCGCTCGAGGCCAACGGCCCGCGCTACAACAACGATGTGGCGACGAGCGTCTCGGCCGGTCCGTATGTGCTCACCGAGTGGTCGATCGGCGAGCGCCTCGTGTACGAGGCCAACCCCGACTACAAGGGCACCAACCGGCCGTACTGGCAGCGCCTGATCAACATCGGCGCCAAGACTGACACCTTCTTCGCCGGCTATCAGGCGGGTGAGGTCGATCACGTGACCGGCGAGTACCTCACCACCGCCGACAACGAGATCATCGCCAATGACGCTGATCTGTCGGCGCAGGTGCGCCTGACCGCCCAGGACTTCCGCACCGACTATCTGTTCTTCGACTGCCAGAACCCTCCGTTCAACGACGTGCGCGTGCGCCAGGCGTTTGGTCACATCGTCGACCGCGACAGCCTGATCAAGAACATCATCACGCCGACCCAGGGTATCCCGGCGTATTCGTTCCTGATGCCGGGCTTCCCGGGCTCGAACTCGCAGGCGCTGTCGAGCATCCAGAGCTACGATCCCGAGAAGGCGCGCGCCCTGCTGGCGGAAGCCGGCTTCGAGGGTGGCGCGGGCTTCCCCAAGCTCGAGCTCTGGCTGCGCAACGAGGCGCCGGTGCGCCAGGCGGTGGCACAGGCGATCGCGGCGACGATCAAGCAGGAGTTGGGCATCGAGGTCGAGGTCTCCAACAAGGAGTTCAAGACCTTCATGGAGGCGCTCAACGCCAAGCCGACCCAGCTGCAGTTCGGCATGGTGTCGTACGGCATCGACTACCTCGATCCGTCGAACATGCTCGGCGTGTGGCTGGCCACCGGCCGCCACAACTGGCAGAACGCGACGTTCGATGACATGGTCAACGGCGCCTCGGCGATGGCTGACCCGGTCGAGCGCATCAAGATCTTCCAGGACGCCGAGAAGCTCATGGTCGAGGAGGCGCCGGCGGTGTGGATCTACCACCGCACCGTGGCCGACGTGCTGAAGCCCTACGTCAAGGGCGAGGCGCTCGAGCCGAACGTCGGTGGCTTCTCGGGCATCCAGTGGCCGGGCATCAGCGCGTTCAGCAACAACCTGAGCACGCTGTACATGGACAGCACGGTCAGCGAGCTGCGCCCGACGCCGCCGACGGCGTAAGCCTCGGTGATCGTCGCGGAACCACCTGTTCTGTCGTGACATCGGACGAGGTGCGTCGGCAGCGGCGCACCTCGTCTGTTCATCATCGAGGGAGTGGCGCATGGTCGCATATCTGGTGCAACGGATCGCCGGACTCGCCGTGGTGTTCTTCCTGGTCTCGGTGGTCGCCTTCCTGCTGATGCACTCCATTCCCGGCGGCCCGTTCGATGAGGCGCAGATGCCGCTGCCAGCAGCGGCCAAGGCAAACATCCTGCGCAAATATGGCCTCGACAAGCCGCTGCACGAGCAGTACCTGAATTACATGAGCAACGCCCTGCGGGGTGATTTTGGCATCTCGTTCGCGACGACCGAGAATGTCACCACGTTGATCGCACGCACCTGGCCGGTGAGCATCACGCTGGGCGGTCTCACGGTGATCTTTGCGCTCGGTGGTGGGGTGCTGCTCGGCATCCTCGCCGGCGTACGGCAGAACACCTGGATCGATTATGTGGTGACGTTCGTGGCGGCGCTCGGGCTGACCATCCCGAATTTCGTGGTGGCGCTGTGGATGATCCTGTTGTTTGCCGTGCAGCTCAAATGGCTGCCGATCGGCGGCTGGGGCGACGACTGGCGCCAGTTGATCATGCCGATGATCGCGCTCGGTCTGGGGCCGATGGGCGTCGCGGCCCGCTACACGCGCGCCAGCCTGGCCGATGTCTTCACCTCGGACTACATCCGCACCGCCCGCGCCAAAGGCCTGAGCGAATACCTGGTGGTGATGCGCCACGCCGTGAAAAATGCGCTCATCCCGATCATCACCGTGCTCGGACCGCGCATCCCCGACCTGATCACCGGCACGATCTTCATCGAGACGATGTTCCGTGTGCCTGGGCTGGGCAAGTTCTTCGTCACCAGCGTCAGCGACCGCGACTACCCGATGATCATGGCGGTCATGCTGCTGGTCGCCGCCCTGTGGGGTCTGGTCTATCTGGTGACCGATCTGCTCTACACGGTGATCGATCCCCGTGTCAAGCTGGCTTGAGCGCAGGAAGACGAGCATGAGCGTAGCTGCCCCGAGCGCCGAAGGGCGCACAACCCCGGATCCGATCGCGATGCGGCCGCCGAGCAATCTGTGGCGCGATGCGGCGTTCCGCTTCTCGAAGAACCGCCTGGCGATGGCGGCGCTGCTGGTGGTGCTGGCGATGGTGCTCACCGCGCTGTTCGCCAATCTGCTCGCGCCGCAAGCGTACGATTTTGCCCGCATCGCCGATTCGAAGCTGTTCCCGGGCGAAAAAGGCTACCTGCTGGGAACCGACGAGGTCGGGCGCGATCTATTGAGCCGCCTGATCTACGGGGCGCGCATCTCGCTGGTCGTGGGCTTCTCGGTACAGGCGATCGCCCTGCTCGTCGGCGTCTCGCTCGGCCTGCTGGCCGGGTTCGCCGGCGGCTGGGTCGACTTCGCCATCATGCGGGTGATTGAGGTATTCACCGCGATCCCGCAGCTGTTGTTCGCGCTGTTCCTGATCTCGATGTTCGGCGGCGGGCTGTTCAACGTGATTCTGGCGATCGGCCTGATCGGCTGGGTCGAGATCTGCCGCATCACGCGCGCCCAGCTGATCTCGCTGCGCGAGAAAGAGTTCATCGAGGCGGCGCGGGCGGTCGGCGTGCCGCAGCTGCGCATCGCGCTGCGCCACCTGCTGCCGAATGCCCTCACGCCGCTGATCATCGCGGTGACGCTGGGCATCCCGACAGCGATCTTCACCGAGGCCGGGCTGAGCTTTCTCGGGCTGGGGATCAACGATCCGCTGCCGAGCTGGGGCAAGATGGTCGGCAATTCGTTCGCGTACATTCGCGTCTACTGGCATCTGGGGCTGTTCCCCACGCTGCTGATTGCGATGACAATGCTCAGCTTCTCGTTTGTGGGCGATGGCCTGCGCGATGCGCTCGACCCGCGGCTGCGCAAGTGAGCAGCGCACCGGATTGGCCTGCGGTGAGGCCGAGGTGATGAGCGACGCGCTGCTGGCGACGCTCGAGGAACGACTGCGCAGCGTGCCGGCGACGCCGGGGGTGTATCTCTGGAAAGACGCCACCGGCACGGTGCTGTATGTCGGCAAAAGCAAGGCGCTGCGCGATCGCATGCGCTCGTACCTGCAGTCGCCGCGCGGCCTGAGCGCGAAGACCCGCCGGCTGGTGCGCGCGATCGCTGACTTCGATGTCATCCTGACGCAGACCGAGCTCGAGGCGCTGCTGCTCGAAATGACGCTGATCAAGCAGCATCGGCCGCGCTACAACGTGCTGCTGAAGGACGACAAGAGCTATCCGTACATCAAGGCGACGCTCAACGAGCCCTGGCCGCGCATCTTCGCCACACGCCGCCACGTTGCCGACGGCGCGCGCTACTTCGGCCCATACGCCAGCCCGGGCGCCGTCTATCGCACGCTCGACCAGCTGAACCGATTTTTCGCGTTTCGCCCGCCCGGGCGCTGCGCCGACGACAAGTTCGCGCGCCATCGCGCGCTGGGCAAGCCGTGCCTGTACCACGACATCCGCCGCTGCCTCGGGCCGTGCGTGCCGTCGCTGGTCGACCAGGAGGAGTATCGCGCTGCCATCGCCGGCGCGTGCCGCTTCCTCGAGGGGCGGACCGAGCATGTGGTGCGCGATCTGCGCCAGCGCATGCAGCAGGCCGCCGAGCGTCTCGAGTTCGAGCGTGCGGCCTATCTGCGCGATCGCATCCAGGACATCGAGCGCGTCAGCGAGGCGCAGCGCGTGCTGCGCACCGTCGATACCGACCAGGACGTGATCGCGCTGGCACGCGAGGCCGACTCGGCGGTGGTGCAGGTGTTCTACATCCGCGGTGGCAAGCTGATCGGTGCCGAACCGTTCAGCCTGCAGAACACCGAGGACGCCGCCGATGCCCAGGTGCTGAGCTCGTTCATGACCCAGTTCTACGAGAGCGCCGCCGAGGTGCCACCCCACGTGCTGCTCGCCGAGCATGTCGAGGAGCCGATGATCATCGAGCAGTGGCTGTCGCAGCGGCGCGGCCAGCGCGTCGAGATTCGCGTGCCGCGCCGCGGCGAGAAGCGCCAGCTTGTCGAGATGGCGACACAGAATGCCCGGCGCAAGCTCGATGAGCTGCGCGCGCAGTGGCTCAACGCCGAGCAGCGCGCGGTGGCGGCGCTCACCGAGCTGCGCGAGGTGCTCGGCCTCGCCGAACTGCCGCTGACCATCGAGTGCTTTGATATCTCGACGACCCAGGGCAGCCACGCTGTCGGCGCGATGGTGGTGTTCGAGCATGGCGTGGCACGCCCGGCCCGCTACCGCAAGTTCCGCATCAAGACGGTCGCTGGCATGGATGATGTGGCATGCATGCGCGAGGTGCTGTCGCGCCGCCTGCGCCGCGCCGCCCATGGCGATGAGGTGCCGGTGGTGACCGATGCGGCGGAGGATGCTGCTGCACCGCCCGATGAGCCCCCGGCGGCGCCGGCGGCGCCCTGGAGCGCATTGCCCGATCTGCTGCTGGTGGACGGCGGAATCGGCCAGCTCAATGCTGCGATCACCGTCACCCGCGAGCTGGGCCTGGCCCATGTGCCGCTCGCCGGCGTGGTGAAGGGGCCAGACCGCGACCGCTTCGACCTGCTGCTGCCGGGTGCGCCGGCGCCGCTGGTGCTGCGCCGCGATGGCCCGGCGCTGGCGCTGGTGCAGCGCATCGACGAGGAGGCCGACCGTTTTGCCAGGACGTATCACCAGACGCTGCGCGGCAAGGCGGCGCTGCGCTCGACCCTCGAGGCCATTCCGGGCATCGGCCCGACGCGCCGCCGCGCGCTGCAGCGCCACTTTGGCTCGCTCGAGGCGATGCGCAGCGCCTCGGTGGAAGAGCTCGCCGCAGTGCCGGGAATGAACCGGCCGAGCGCCGAGGCGCTCAAACAGGTGCTCTGATCTGTCGTGATGGATGAGGTGGGGACGATGACGATTCCGTTCTGGGCCGAGGCCGAGGCCCTGGCCGACCGACTGGTGGCGATTCGCCGCGATCTGCACATGCATCCCGAGCTTGGCTTTCAGGAGTACCGTACCGCCGGGATCGTGGCGGATGCACTCAATGCGCTGGGCTACGAGGTGACGACTGGCGTGGGGAGGACTGGCGTGGTGGGCCTGATGGCCGGCGAGCGACCGGGCGATCGTACGGTGCTGCTGCGCTTCGATATGGACGCGCTGCCGATCGACGAGGCGAATGAGGTGCCCTACCGCTCGCAGACTCCCGGCGTGATGCATGCCTGTGGCCACGATGCCCATGTGGCGGTGGGCATCGGCGTGGCGACGCTGCTGGCACAGCATCGCGAGCGCTGGGGCGGGACCGTGAAGCTGATGTTCCAGCCCGCCGAAGAGGGCCTGGGCGGTGCTCGTGCGATGATCGCCGATGGCTTGCTGCAGCAGCCGGCCGTCGATGTGGCGCTGGCGTTGCATGTGTCGTCGGGCCATCCGGTGGGCACGGCGGTGGTGCGCAGCGGCGCACTGCTGGCCGCCTCGGATCGCATCGAGATTGTGATCCATGGCCACGGCGGGCACGGCGCCCGGCCCCACGAGACGGTCGACGCGGTCGCGGTGGCCGCACAGGTCGTCGTCGCGCTGCAGACGATCGTGGCACGCAATCTCGATCCCGAGGAGATTGGCGTGGTGACGATCGGCAGCATCCAGGCTGGCATGGCCGGGAATGTGATCGCCGAGCAGGCGGTGCTGCGCGGGACGATCCGCAGCTTCTCGGAGCCGACGCGCGAGCTGCTGCATCGCCGCGTTCGCGAGGTGGCCGAGCATGTCGCAGCCGCGTTTGGCGCACGCGCCGATGTTCAGACGCCCCGTGGCGTCCATGCAACCGTCTCGGCGCCGGGGCCGACGGCGGCGGTCTATCGCTCGGCGGCCGCATTGTTTGGCGCCGATCAGGTCGATACCACCTACCGCACGACGGGCGCCGAGGACTTCTCGGAGGTGCTGGCGGCGGTGCCGGGGAACTTCTTCTTCCTCGGTGCGCGCAATGATGCGCGCGGCTTGAATGCGCCGCACCACAATCCACGCTTCGATATCGATGAGGCATGCCTGCCGCAGGGCGTGGCGATCCTGTGCGATGCCGCTGTGGCGTGCCTGGCCGGCGCCGACCAACTGCCTGGCTGATGCGTGTGCTCCTGGCGCTGTCGCGCGGCGGCTCGCTGCTGCCGGGGGCTGCAGCCGTCTGCCGGGCGATGGCGCCGGCGGGGCACACGGCGTGGGCTCCGCCCCGCGCCATGCGCTCACCACCATGGTGCCGCCTCGTGCGCCAGCGGGGCGGCAGTGCCGCTGTCGGCGAGATCGCCGGCACAGAGCAACCACCACCAGCGGGTGTACCGAAAACTGAACCGCCGCAGCTGTCGGGCAGGCAATGGCGTCGGCAGTGCGATCGGCGCGCCGAGCCGATAGACCCAGTACGGCGCAGCAGCCCGCGGATGCCCGGCTTCGCCCGGCAGCAGCGCGTGGCGCGGCGCGACCTCGATGCGCTCAAGCGGCGCGACCCATTCGATCCGGTAGCGCCGCTCGCCGAATGAGGCCGGCTGGTAGAAGGCCAGCAGGTCGACTGCCAGCCGGCGTGGTGCGCGATCACACGGGATGCGGTACCAGCCATCGCACAATGCGTGCGCCAGATCGCGCGGCTGCGGCGTGCGGCAGATCAGGACTGCGGCGTCATCGGCGAACGCGGCGCCGCCCGGCGTGGGCACGCTCATGCTGGTTCCTCCATGCGCGCCGCCTTGCGCCAGTCGCGCCGTACCTGCGCGACTGCACGCTCGCCGGCGCGCGCTTCGATCATGACGTCGAATGGCTGTGCGCCACGGGCGGCTGCCGCCAGCGCGGCGACGTCGGCCGGGTGGCAGTAGTCGGCGTGCTGTCCCGCGGGTGGCGCAATCGGCGCCACAGCGCCGCGCTGCACCGATTCGGTGCGCTGGCTGCTCAGGTGGATCTTGGGCCGCACGCCGGCGGGCCAGGTGCCCAGCGCCAGGCTCAGCGCGGTGCCGAGCGTCAGCGGGCTGCCGGACAGTTGCCAGTGCAGCGTGTCGAGCACGATCGGCGCACCGGTGTGCTGGTGAATGAGCAGCGCTGCCTCGAACGCACCCGCTGCTGCCAATGGCTCGAAGGCGATGCGCCGCCGCAGGGAGGTGTCCAGCCGGGCATGCCAGCGCGCGACGCGCGCCGCCACGCCGACGTCAGGGTGCGGTGCATGCACGACGATGATGCCGTCGCGGCCGACCTCCAGCGCGTCGAGCACCTCGACTGCGCGCATCAGCGATGCCATGCTTGCCGCGTGGATCGCTCCATCGCGCGCTGCCACCACGACGTGCATCTCGGCGTGGATCGTCAGGCGCACGCCGAGCTGCTCGATGAGCCGCGCACCCTCGTGGCAGAGCGCCGCGATGTGCTGCCAGGCGCCGCCAGCCGGCAGCCACGCGCCGGCCACCGGCGGTAGCCTCAGCACCGCGATGCCCTGCGCGGCATGCCGCCGGATCGCGTCGATGACCAGCGCCAGCAGCAGGCTTGGATGCATGTCGCACCCGGCTGGCATGGCGTCGAGCCGGATGGTTGTCCCGAAGCGGATGGCGTCAGCCGTCAGACTCATCGCGTTCCTCCATGGCAAGAGTATAGAACATTTGTGCTGGATGTGCAACCCGTCGGGCCCTGCTCTGTGCGGCGACGTACGCCGGCCGGGCCGGGCAATCAGCCACGCCCGGGCATGCTATAATGAGGTAATCCGCGTGGGCGCACCGGGATCCGGCAGCGTGAGGGGAGATTCATGCCTCGAATACTGCTCGTCGACGACAACGTCGTGCTTCTCGACCGACTGGCGGCACAGCTCCGCGAAGCCGGTTACGCTGTCGATCTGGTCTCGAACGCGAGCCACGCCGATTCGCTGACCCAGGAAGAGCGCTACGACATGATCGTCCTCGACGTCGGCATTCAGCACGGCAGCGGATGGATGCTGCTGAAGAAGCTGGCGCGCACCGTGCCGGTGATCGTCGCATCGGGCGAAGCGCTCGAGGAAGATGTCATCCGCGGCCTCGAGATGGGGGCAATCGACTACATCGCCAAGCCATTCCGCACCGCCGAGCTCCTGGCGCGGCTGCGTGCGCGGCTGCGCCCCGGCGATGCGCCGGCGGCCCGTGCGCCGGCCATCTCGGTCGATCTCGGCATGAACGACGATTCCGGCAGCTTCAAGGGGATTGACCTGCTGGAGTTTGCGCCGTCGGCGCCGCCACGGATGGCGGCCGATCCCCCGGCGCCCCGGCCGGAGGAAGATGAGCTGATCTTCATTCCATATGCCGAGGAGCGCTCGCTGCTGAGCGGCCTGCGCGAATCCGAGGCCGACGAGCTGCGCCCCGATGAGCTTGAACGACTCTCGCTCGGGCAGCAACTGCGCGCAGCGCGGCAACGACGGCGCGTGACCCTGGTGCAGGCCGAGCTGGATACCCGCATCCGCATGATGTACATCCAGGCCCTCGAGGAGGAGATGTACGCCCGGCTGCCGCGCGGCGCACCGACCGAGGCGATGCTGCGCACGCTGGCGGCGTACGTCGGCATCCCGGCCGACCCGCTGGTCGAGCAGTACCGCCAGGCGCACGTGAGCCTGCCCCTCGAGCCGCCACCTTCGCTGGGTGGGCCGCCGGCGCCGCGGCAATTTCCGACCCAGCTCGCCATGGGGCTGGCGGTCGCCGCCGCGCTGTTTCTGGGGATCGGGGCGATCTGGCTGCTGGATCGCGAGGGAATCCTGACGGTGCTGCAGCGTGCGCGCGAGGTCCTCGTGGGTCTCCCGTTTGGCACCTGGATCGAGGCAATCTGGCCAGCCGGCAGCTGAGCGGCCCCTGTCGACGGAGGGTCTGGCGCTGTGAGCCATCCACCGCACGCCGAACCTGACGACGCCGCTGCGCGAGACGGCGATGAGGCATACGCCCCGTCGCCCGTACGCTGGGCGGCGGTGGTGATCGCGTGTCTGGCGCTGGCCATCCTGTCGCTGGTGCTGGTCTTTCCCGGCATCGCCAGCGGTGTGCGCGAGCAGCTGTACCGCGAATCGCTGGCGACCGCGCAGTCGCTGGCGGCCACGGCGCGGGCGCCGAGCGCCACGCCGTTCGGCGCACAGCCATCGGCGACGCCGCTGGCGCCAGGGGCGCGGCTCGATTCGGGCGGCCTCGGCCTCGACCACGCCACCTGGGATACCATCTACGGCGCCGTCGAACACCGCAGCGGCACCTTCCTGGTGTATGGTGACGGGCGCTTCGTGATCGAACTGGCGCGCGAGCGCGTCCGTCTGGTCGAGCGCGCCTGGGATGGCGCCGCGCGTCCGTCGCCCGACAGCGCGCGGCTAGCCGTCGAGGCGCTGTTGCCCGCCGATTACCGGCTGGCGGCGGTCGAGCCGCATGCTGACGCGACGCTGCACCTGAGCTACCGCAGTGCGTCGCTGGCAGCCGTGCTGCAGGCCGAAGGCTGGGCCGGCGCACTGGATACGGTCATCGTGGTCCTGGAGTTGGCCGATGGCGCCGTCTCACGCGCCACCACGTCGCTCGCGGCGACGCCGCCGTGAGTGCCGTCACCACAGCAGCCCGATGGCGAAGAGCGCGCCGAACGCCATGTGCAGCCGCGCCGTCTGCATCAGCGCACGGTTGAGCGGCCGGCCTTGCTGGGTGAGCACGGCGCGCAGTGGCGCACGCGCCAGCGGCAGCGCCAGCAACGGCAACACGGCAGCGCCCCACCCCGCCAAGCCCAGCACAGCCATCGTCACCGGCAGGCTGTAGGCAAACCCGAGCAGAACGACGTACTGCGTCCTGGCGAAGCCGCGGCCGAAGCGCACGGTGGTGGTGCGTTTGCCTGCCGCTGCGTCGGTGTCGTGATCGCGCAGATTGTTGACCACCAGAATGTTGGTGACGAGCGCGCCCACGGCCAGCGACGCCAGCCAGGCCTCGGGCGGGATGCTGCCCAGCTGGAGCCAACTGGTACCCACCACGGCGGCGATGCCGAAGAAGCCGAATGCGGCGACGTCGCCCAGCCCGTGGTAGGCGAGCGGGTAGGGGCCGGCGGTGTAGGCCAGCGCCGCGAGGATGGCAGCGATGCCGATGATGGCGATCGGCCACCCGCCCGACCAGACCAGCACGCCGCCGAGGATGCCGGCGGCGCCGAAGATGCCGGCCAGGCCGATCCGGATGGCGCGCGGTGCGAGGAGCCCGCTCTGGGTGACGCGCGTCGGCCCGAGCCGGGCACCGGTGTCGGCGCCCTTGAGAAAGTCGAAGTAGTCGTTGGCCAGATTGGCGCCGATCTGCAACAGCAGCGCGGTGAGCAGTGTGATGATGAAGATCGCGGCGTCGAACCGCCCGATGGCCGCGGCCGGCGCCGTGCCGACCAGCACCGGCACGATGGCGGCCGGGAGCGTCGGTGGGCGCGCCGCCAGGATCCACGCCGCGAGCGAACCCGGACGGATCGACGGGCGTCGTGATGGCGATTCACTCATGGCTTCCGCCTCACTGGTGGGCCGCACAGGATTCGAACCTGTAACCCGGTCGTTATGAGCGACGTGCTCTGCCGTTGAGCTAGCGGCCCGTGCTACATCAGATCCTAGCACAAGGCCGCGCCTGCCGCAACTCCCCGCGTCGCCACGGGTGTCGGCACGCCGCGCCGCCCACTGGCCGCATGCGGCCCTGGCGGTCAGCGGCCGGGATCGTGCAACGCCGGCGGCAAGCCGCTGCGCCAGTGCGATCGCCGTTCCGGGACGCAGCAACTGCTCACAGGGGCCAGTACGCGACGTGCAGAGGATGCGCGTGTGTCGTGTCTGGCGGAATTGCATATCGCGGTGCGCCGGACGAATCGCTATGAGTTCGATGCTGCATCTGGTGTCGTTGAACACTGGCTGCAGAACGAGGAAGCGATCCCGGGCTCCATGATGTATGGCCGTGTCCTCAGTTCGCTCGGCCAGCACCGCGCCTTTCAGGGCAAGAGCAGCGAGGCGAGGCAGTACTTTGATCGCGCGCTGGCGGTGTTCGGGCGGCTGTCTGATCCAGCCGCGACGTCGCGGGAGCAGCGCCAGACTGCGGCCTACCGTGCGCTGGCCAGCCTGGACGATGCCACGCTCACTGCTGCAGATCGCCGGCCACTGATGGAGGCGGCCGGGGTCGGGCTTGATCCTGCGCAGATCCGGGAACTGGCAGCGATGGGGGACGGCGAATCGCGCTGGCGGCATCACCTGCTCGTGCGCTATCTTGCCGAGCGATGCAAGGATCATGCCGCCATCGATGCCTATCTCGATGCCTATGAGCATTGGAAAGATGGCCTATCGCATCCGTGGGGATTGATTACGGCGTGGCGTGGCATGCTGTTGCTGCGGGATCACTCTCGTAATGCCGCAAAGTGGTACTTCCAGCTCGGGAGCAATCTGTACAGCGGGCCGACGGCCCGAGGTGTCTCAGGGCTCATCCGGCACGCCATCCGGCAGGCGGCGTACTGCGCCGGAGTGGATGGTCAGCCGGCAGTCCCCGCGGCGATCGCCAGCTTGCGTACGCTGCTGCCTGCTGCGTCCCGGTACATCGATGCGCTGCAACACGCCAGGCCCGGCGACGATCCGGTCGATGTGCTGCGCAGGGTGCTGCCGTTCAATGTTCGCTGATGGAATCGCGCAGTATCGTGGGCCGATGACGCGTGGTACTGCGCGGCTGATCGGGCTCGCCATCCGGCAGGCAGCATGGCGCGCCGGGGTGGCTGTATCGCCGCCGAGGCGTAGCGAGCTTGCTGAACTGCGCCGGGCGCTGCCGCAGGCAGCGCCAGCGATCGATGCGCTGGAACGCGCCAGGCCTGGCGACGATCCGGTCGATGTGCTGCGCAGGGTGCTGCCGTTCAATGTTCGCTGACGCTGCTGCGCATCGCCCGACGAGATGCAGCGGGCAGAGCCGCCGGCGGCAGGCTGCCGGGGCAGCGTCGCGCACACGCCCGTCGCGGCGGGTCGGAGTGCGTCAGCGAGATGCATGCCGACGCGTTCGGGGGAGGCTGATGCACAGAAGCGCGCTCAGCCGACCTGCGGCATCGCGCCGTGACCGGCGGCGCCGCACGTGCGCTCAGCGCACGACCAGCGGCAGCATCAGCTCGGTGGGCTGGCTGGTGAGCGCAGCGATGCTGGCGCCCTGGCCGATCACCTCGACCTCATCGAGCGCGACGGTGGTGCCAGCGAGCGGCTCGAGCGCGAGCCGCAGCCGGTCGAGCACGAGCGGTGGGTCAAAGCGCAGCCGCGTGCCGCCGGCGCTCAGCGGCGCGATCACGCCGACGTCCCGGCCGGCATCGGCGAGCGTCACCCCGCCGAGGGCGGCGCTGAACGCCGCGCGCACCCGCAGGTCATCGGCGAGGCCGAACATCCCGGGCTCGGCGCCACTCAGACGGACTTCGCGAACCGCGATCGGCTGTGGCCAGCGCAGCTCGAGCACATCGCCCGCCGTGCCGCGCCAGGGGACACTGGTGTCGTAGAAAGCGCCTGATGGCCCGGGAACGACGCCCCGCCGGTCGGTGAGCGCCGCGATCGGGCGGTCGCCGCTGCGCTGCAGCACGCCGGCAGCCGACACGTCCGCCAGGCCGGCTACGTTCGTCCAGCCGTAGGCTCCGGGGCCATGCGGGGATACCGAACCGCTGGCATGGCCGAGATGGCAGCCCACGCAGCGCATATGCTCGCCGGCACGGCCGGGCGTGTTGCCCTGGGCGATCGCCAGACTGCCGCGGGCGCCGCCGCGCACGATACGGCCATCGCGGTCGCGCAGCACGATGAACAGCGGAGTATCCGCCGGCGCCGCCGCGATGAAGCGCCCCTGGGCGTCGACCGGCACCGTGAGCCAGCGCACCGCGCGCACCTGGTCGTCGGGCCGGGCGGCGCGCGGCGTGGCGCCACCGAACTGATTGGCATCGATGTAGATGTCGGCGAACGCCACACTCCCCAGCGGCGGCGAGTCGTTGATGTAGGGCAGCTCGAGTGGCGGGTTGGCGTACACGTTGACATTCTCGAGCGTCGTCAGCGCGATCTCGCCGATGGCGCGCTGCGCCCAGGGATACGCTGGCTGGCCGGTGTCGTCGCGCAGGCCGCGCGGCACATTCCATCCGGCGGGATCGTCATCGGCCAGCGGGTACGCGTCCGGCGGTGGCATCTGCCACTGGCCGGCGCCCGCGCCGACCGGGCGCGGCACCAGCGGCGTGGCATCCATCAGGTCGAAGGCATCGCTGATCCCGGTCACTGGCACGGTCGCGGCGCCGCTGCCGTCGGGGCGCATCACCCATAGCTCGTAGCGCCACGGGCCAGCCTGCAGCGGCAGCGTGCGGCTGCGCCCCGCGTCCGCGACACGCCACGTCGCGTCGCGTTCGGCCAGGCGCTGCGCTGCGGTGTGCGATACCACCAGGCGCCCGTCGGGCAGCCCGGCCGGCGCCAGGGCGTATGGCGGATCCAGCGCCCCAGCCGCATCCCACCGGTGACCGGCGATCGACTCGGTGGTGTTGGCGGCGGCGTAGGCGATGCCGGGCAGCGCCACGCGTACGCCGGTGCCCCGGGTGGTGTGGGCCATGGTGCCGTCGCGCTGGGTGGTGTATGCGACCAGCATACGCGCGCCGGCAAACACCAGCGCCGGTTCGGCAGCATTGAACGTGTCGTTGCCGTCGTCGCGCGCCAGCGCCGACGGGAAGCGCGGCGTCCAGGCGAAGCGGACGAGACTGGTGCCGTCGGCAGCGATCGCCATCAGGTGCCAGGTGTTCGGTGCCTCACGGATCGGGCTGCCATCGCTCAGCAGCCCGCGTGCCGGGCGGAAGGTCGCGTTCTCGTTGGCGAAGATGAACGTGCCGTCGGCGAGGCGCGTCCCACGCAGCGGTTCGGTGACGACGGTGCTGCGCTCACGGACGAGCGGCGGCGGCGTCGGCGCAGCGGGCGGTCGCGTCGCGGTGGGCAGCGGCGTCAGCCGGAGCTCGGGTGGGCGGGCCGTCGGCCAGATCGTCGGCCGCGCGGTCGGCGTCGCCGGTGCCGGTGTGGCCGTCACCAGCACGGTCTCGCGCACGGTGACGCGCCGACGCACCGTGATCGGCGCACCGCTGGCGTCGCGGGCGATCTCGCTGCCGGGGCCGTTGTCGATGCGGTTGTAGATGTCGCGCTCGCCGGGCTGGTTGAAGTTGACCCACCAGCGGCTGAAGAGAATGCGGCCATCGGGCAGCGGAGTCGCGTGGAGCGCTGCGCTGCGCTCGCTGGTGATGCGCCGCGGGAGATTGTCGCCGGGAGCGAGCAGGTACAAGTTGAACGCCGGCCGGCCATCGTATGGCGAGCGCGCCGGATAGCGCGATGAGCTGAAGACGATGCGCCCGTCGGCGAGATAGGCGGGAAACAGGTCGTCATAGCCGGCGTAGGCCGTCAGATTGGCTGGACCCTCAGGGATGGCGATCGAGCGGTCGTCGAATGTCAGCTGACGCAGCGCACCACGCTCAAGATCGTATTCGTACAGGCGCCAGCGCGCCCGCCAGGCATCTGCGGCGCGCGGCCCGCTGGTGCCGGCGAACACGACCCGGCGTGCATCGAAGGAGACATCGGGCGATTGCAGGTCGGCGAGGCCGAGCGGGTTGCGGCGGTCGCCGGCTGGTGCGGCGGTGTCGATCAATACCGCGACGGTGCCGTCGGGATCGCGCCGCAGGAGCTGCGAACCCGGCGCAACGCGCAGCATTCCGGCGGTCAGGTGCCCGGCCGGGCCGCGTTCGGCAGGAAAGAATGCGTCGGGCGTGGCCAGGCGGGCCCGCGCTACCACGATCAGCGGTGGTAGCGGTTCGGCAGCGCGCGATGGCGCTGCGACTCCGCCGAGCAGAAGCACGAGGCACCATACCAGCCGGGCGAGATGGCGCGGTGATGATCGTGGCATGAGCTGCGCCTGCTGCGCGGTGGCGTGATGCCACCGCCCTGAATGACAGTATACCCCCCGGATGCTGTGCTGGTCAACGATGCGGGGTGCGCGTTGATCGGCTGCGCGCGGCAGATATCGACAGTGCGCCCACCGCCTGATTCTCTGCTGCAGGCCTGACACGATGCCGGGAGGCCGGGCGTAGCATGCGTCTCGTCAGCGACCATGCCAGACGTCGTGGTGTATTGCTCCAATCCTGTGCGTCAATGCATTCATTGCCGCAAGATCACCACAGCACGAGCCTCTTCATCGATGTCCGTGATGATCGCTGGCCGTGCCACCAGGCGCTGCGCCACGATCTGCGGTCAGGCCGCCAGCCGCGCGCTGGTGGCACTCGGATCGTCCGCGCACCCCGTATGCATGCCCGCCGATGCGCCGCGGCGTCGTGCGGGGCGAGCGGGCGCGACGCCGGGTGGACGCGCGCCTCGGCGGTGATGCGATGCGGCGGGCGCGCTGCGCGCGTCCGCGCCTCATCCGGCACAGCTGCCACGTGGGTGCCGACAGGAGCGACACAGGCGGAATGGCGCACCCGTCGGATACTCGCACGCCAGGTCATCACGGAGACCGCACGAGCGGCAGATGCTCAGGTTCTCGATATCCTCGGCACACCAGAGCTGTGGCGTCGTCTGCAGCGTCGCCCCATGCTGCCAGCTGAGCGTGATCGTATGTACACACACCGCTGCCGGGAACATTGCGGTGACGCGCGCATAGATGTGCTCGCGCAGCGAATAGACTTCATCGCCGACGTGCATGCTGCGCAGCTTGGGATGCGTGCGGATTCTCATGGCGTCATGAGCATACGCCGCAAGCGGTCGAGATCATCGCGGCCAAGACCATCGGCACCGCCGTCGAACATCAGGACATCGAGCACATCGGCGAGCGTCTGGTCACGGAGCAGAACGCCGCTGCGGTCGAACTCATCGAAGCGGGCGAGCGCCCAGTCGGCCAGATCACCGCCGTGGTCAGGTGCCGCCGGCGCCTGGGCGAGTTGGTCGATGACGGCGGCGCGGGCGGCACGAATCGCTGCATCCATAGTCACACCAGCGCCTGTTCACACCGACTGGCCAGCGCGCACGCGCGGCAGCGCGCCTCATCGGCGTGATCACGATCGACGGCGACCGCAGCCTCGAGCGCGGCATGCATTGCCGCGAGCGTCGCCAGCACCTCGGCCCGCACCGACGGCTCATACCGCAGCTGGAATGTGCGCCGTGCATAGTGCAGCAGCCCGTACGGCGGGCGCCGGCCGTAGGTCTCCTCGACCAGCACACAATACGCCGCGAGCTGCAGCACGTCCGAATCGTAGGCACGCCGCGCACGACGCGCCGGCTTGACCTCGACCGGCACCAGCGAGCCGTCATGCAGTTCCAGCAGGTAGTCGGGCCGGCCCACCAGCCCCAGGTGCGGCGCGCTCAGCGTCGTGGCATGCCGGCGCCCGCGCACGTCCTCGCTCACGATGCGCCCCCACGGGACGCCAGTCGAGCGGCGCACGGACAGCGCCGCGATGATGCATCCCGCAGCACCCGCGCCGAGGACCAGGGCGGCGAGCAGTCCGGTCATCGCCACCACCCGAGCACCAGCAGCGCCATCAGCCCCAGCATCGCGCCGATGACGAGCAGCCAGCGGCTCACCGCGACGCTCGCGCCATGCCGGCGATGCTGGTGCACGCCATCGACGTAGTGCGCCATCGGGTGCGGGTGATCACCGCGTGCGCCCCGGCGCACGGCGCGACGCAGCCACCAGCTGCGCTGGCAGTAGCGGTAGTCGCCCAGTTCGCTTGCGCCGATCAGCCGTCGCGGCATGCCACTCATCGGTTTACTCACCCACCGAGCACCGGCGCACCGCTCAGCCACTGTGCGACATCAGAGATCGTGATCAGAACCATCAGGCCCATGAGCACCATGAACCCGAACGCATGCACCATTGCCTCGCGTTCGGCCGGGATCTTCCGCCCCCGACGCACCATCTCGAGCAACGCAAACACGATGTGGCTGCCGTCGAGCGCCGGGATCGGCAGCAGGTTCACCAGAAACAGGTTCAGGCTGATCAGCGCCGTCCATTGCAGAAAGCCCGACCAGCCATCGCGTTCGATGATCTCGCCGGTGCCACGGGCGATGCCGACGACGCCCGTGACGCCGCCGGGCGGCGGCTCGGCGACGCCCACGAGCGAGCCAAGCAGTTGCCCGATCGCGCCGATGAAGAACGTGAACACGGTGAACGTATGGCGAATGCCGGCGACGGTGGCATCCAGCAGATTCGCCGGCGTCAGCGTGACGTTTGGTTCGTACGAGAAGCCAAACCCCGCATCGATGGTTGTGGTACCATCGGACCACGGACCAGGGATGACGGTGAGGGTCACGGGTTGCCCGTCGCGCAGGACGACGGCCGTGATGGGCTGCCCGAGGTTGTCGCGGGCGACATCGCCAAACCCGCTGAGGTCGCTGCCGACGGCGATGTCATCGAGCCGGGTCAGCCGGTCACCGGCACGAAATTCGGCGCGGGCCGCAGGCGTGTCGGGATAGACTGCGGTGATCGTGGCGCCATCCCCAACGACGGGGATGCCGTTGACCAGAAACATCCCGCTGAAGATTGCGATCGCCAGGATGAGATTCATCGCCGGACCGGCGACCAGGATGATGATGCGCTTCCATGGTGCCGCCTGCGTCAGACCGCCGACGCCGGAGACGGAGTCGCCGTCGCCGGCAAAGCGGACGAACCCGCCGAGGGGCAGCCAGTTGATGGTGTAGCTGACGCCATTGCGCCTGAAGAGCGTGAAGGCACGCGGCGGGTAGCCGATGCCGAATTCTTCGACGGCGATGCCGAGACGAACGGCCGTGAGAAAGTGGCCGAGCTCGTGTACGATGACGAGGACACCGAGCATCGCCAGGAATGCGGCGATGGTCGTGAGCGGCCCGATCACAGAATCGATCACGCGTGTGCTCCTTGCTGTCCGGTTGCGCGACCGCCGGCTGGTACGCCCGAGTCGTATGCAGCCAGTGTACCCGACCGGTTCACGCGGTGTCAAACCGGATCCCGGGCGGGGCCGGGCCGCGGCTCCCGTCGTGCAGGCGAGGCATCTGCATGCGATGGGCCTGCTCCGCTGGCCTGGCATGCCACCGCCCGTGTCCGCGCCGGCCACTCCGTGGTGCAGCATCTCCGGATGGCCAGCCCGATGGTGCGACGACGTCGCCAGGACTACGTCAACGCCATCTCCGGCGGGGGCTCGGGGCAGGGCTTCAAGCACGTTGACATAGCCCTACGACGCCACCGTACGGCTTGACAGTGCATCCCTTCACTTCTATAATGCGGCGCGTCCGCCGGGCCGAACATACGGGTGAGCCGGCTGCCGGACCGGCCGTCAACGGATCGGCGATTGCGTCATCATCCGCCGCGGAGTCGCATGGGTTGGTCGCCCGGCCTGCGGGGCAGGCTGCGGATCACGCTGCGCGCGCCGCACACAGGAGCAGACGAATGACCGTCACAGACTACTCGACCGTCACCGAGCTTGCCGGCGATGACATCTCTCGCGAGCAGGTCGAGCGGATGTGCCATCGCTACTACTGGGCCGCGACATACTGCGATGGCAAGGATGTCATCGAGGCGGCGTGCGGTACCGGCCCGGGGCTCGGCTACCTGGCGCGGCGGGCGCGGAGCGTGCGGGCGGGCGACATCACCGAGAGCATCCTGGAGACGGCCCGGGCCCACTACGGCGACCGTGTCGAGCTTCAGCAGTTCGATGCGTCGCACATGCCCTACGGCGACCAGACGGCGGATGTGATCATCCTGTTCGAGGCGCTCTATTATCTGCCCGATGCCGAACAGTTCATGCGCGAATGCCGTCGCGTGCTCCGGGACGACGGCGTCGTCCTGATCGCCAACGCCAACAAGGATCTGTTTGATTTCACCCCCAGCCCCTACAGTCACACCTACCATGGTGCTGTCGAGCTCACCGGGCTCTTCGCGCGTCACGGGTTCACGACAGAGCTGAGCGCATATCTCTCTACCGCCACTGTCTCATGGCGCCAGAAGCTCTTGCGTCCAATCAAAAAGCTGGCCACTGACCTGCATCTGATGCCGAGCAGCATGGCTGGCAAGAAACTGCTGAAACAGCTGATGTTTGGTGGTCTGGTAGCGATGCCACGTGAGATCACCGAGGGGATGGCGCCGTATACGCCGCCATCCCGAATCGCGACCGACCGCCCCGATACCGTACACAAGGTGTTGTACGGCGCGGCGCGGAAGGTGCGGACGACTGATGCGTAGCTGAGCGCCTGTATGCAGGCAAGGAGTAGTTCATGGGCCAGCGGTCGGTGCCGTTCTTCAACTATCCGCATGTGTACAAACAGTACGAGGAAGGCCTGCTGGGCGTCGTGCGCGATGTCGCGCAGCGTGGCGCGTACATCCTGCAGCGTGACCTGGAGGCGTTCGAGCACAATCTGGCGCGGTTCACCGGCGCGCGTTTTGCGCTCGGCGTCGCCAATGGCACCGACGCGATCTGGCTGGCGCTGCGGGCGGCGGGGATCGGTACCGGCGACGAGGTCATCTTCGCGTCGCACACCTATGTTGCGACGGCAGCATCGATCCATTTTGTCGGTGCGACACCAGTACCTGTCGACTGCCGTGCCGATCACATGATCGATCCGGCGGCAGTCGCCACGGCAATCACGTCGCGTACCCGTGCGATCATGCCGACCCAGCTGAACGGCCGCACCGCCGACATGGATGCCCTGCAGGCGATCGCCGACGAGCACGGGCTGCTGATCATCGAGGATGCCGCACAGGGGCTCGGCTCGCGCTTCCGTGGCCGTGCCGCCGGCACCTTTGGCCTGGCGGGGACGATCAGCTTCTATCCGGCGAAGGTGCTGGGGAGCTTCGGCGACGGCGGCGCCATCCTGACGAATGACGAACCGCTCTATGATGCGCTCTACGCGATGCGTGACCACGGGCGCAACCGGCACGGCGATGTCATCGGCTGGGGGCTGAACTCGCGGCTCGACAACATGCAGGCGGCGATCCTCGACTACAAGCTGCAGTTCTATGGCGAGGAGATGACGCGACGGCGTGCGATCGCCGCCTACTACCAGGCGCATCTCGGTGACCTGCCGCAGGTGCAGCTGCCGCCTGCGCCCGACAGTGATCCACGGCACTTCGATGTTTACCAGAACTACGAGCTCGAGGCCGAGCGCCGCGACGAACTGAAGGCGTTTCTCCGGGAGCGCGGCATCGGCACGCTGATCCAGTGGGGCGGCAAGGCCGTGCACCAGATCGAGGCCCTGGGCATTCATGCCAGCCTGCCGTACACCGAGCACATGTTCACCCGCTGTCTGATGTTACCGATGAACACCTCGCTCTCGGATGATGATCTGGCGTATGTGTGTGCCACCATTCGTGAATTCTACACATGAGGGCTGGTGTGACTGAACATGACGCATTGATGCTGCCCGATCATCTCGATCAGCCGGATGCCTATCGTGCGCCGATCGCCATCGATGGCGCCGACCTTGAGGTGCTGATCGAGCAACTGCGCGCCATGCTGGTGATCCGCAAGGCCGAAGAAAAGATCGGCGACATGGTCACGGCGGGCAAGATCCGCTGCCCGGCCCATCTGGGCATCGGCCAGGAAGCGATCGCCGTCGGCGTCTCGAGCCCGCTGCGCGCGAGCGACCGGGTGTTCGGCGCGCACCGCTCGCACAGCCACTTCCTGGCGCTGGGTGGCTCGGTCGACGGCCTGTTCGCCGAGGTGCTCGGTCGTGTGACCGGTTCGTCGAAGGGGATGGGCGGCTCGATGCACCTCTTCGACCAGACGGTGGGCTTTCTCGGTTCGGTGCCGATCGTCGGCGCATCGGTGCCCGTCGCGACCGGCGCCGGCCTTGCGGCGAAGATGGATGGCCGGGGCGATGTGGCGGTGAGCTACTTTGGCGATGGCGCGATGGAAGAGGGTGCGCTGCACGAGTCGTTGAACCTGGCGATGGCGTTGCAGCTACCGGTGATCTTCGTCTGCGAGAATAACTTCTTCGCCAGCCACCTGCACATCTCGCTGCGGCAACCGGGCAACTCGCTGGCGCGCTTCGCCCGTGCACACGGCATGCCGGCATATGCCCTCGACGGGAATGATGTCCGCGCCATGACGCTGGCCGCCGAGGAAGCTGTGCAGCGCGCGCGCGCCGGCGGCGGCCCGTCGTTCATCGAGGCGGTAACCTATCGCTGGCGTGGCCACGTCGGCCCGCGTGAGGACATGGACGTCGGCGTACGTCGTGGCGATGATCTCGTGATCTGGAAGCAGCGTGACCCCGTCGGCCGGCTGGTCGGGGCGCTCGCCGCCCGCGGCTGGTTCTCGCACGATGCTGCCGCGGCGCTCGATCGTGAGGTGCAGGACGAGATCGACGCGGCCTGGCAGCGCGCTGAGGTGGCACCGTTCCCCGAGACGGCGGCGCTCCTCGATCTGGTGTATGCACTGCCCGGTGGAGGAACGCGATGACGACGATGACGTATGCCCAGGGCATCCTGGCGGCGTTCCGCTACACGATGCGCACCCGTCCGAATGTCTTCGTGTTTGGTCAGGGGCTGTGGAGCCCATGGTACGTCGGGAGCTCGATGCAGGACCTCGACATCGAATTCGGCCGCGAGCGCGTGATCGACAGCCCGGTCTCCGAGGTGGCGGTGACGGGCGCAGCCGTCGGCGCGTCGCTGTGTGGCTACCGGCCGATCGTGGTGCATCCACGGATGGATTTCATGATCCTGGCCGTCGACCAGATTGTGTCGCAGGCGGCGAAGTGGGCGCACATGTTCGGTGGGCAGGCGCGTCCGGCGGTGACGATCCGCGGCATCATCAATCGCGGCGGCGAGCAGGGTGCACAGCACTCGCAGGCGTTGCACGCCTGGTTTGCCCACATCCCTGGCCTGCGCGTGGTCATGCCGGCGACGGCGGCCGACGCCCGTGATCTGCTGATCGCGAGCGTCCTGTGCGATGACCCGGTGCTGTACATCGATGATCGCTGGCTCTACGAGGTCGAGCAGGATGAAACGCCGATCGTCGAGCTGGATCTGGCGACACAGCGCCCGGCTGTGCTGCGTGAGGGCGGCGATTGCACGCTGGTGGGTGCCGGATACTCGACGCAGCTGTGCCTGCAGGCGGCCGCGCAGCTCGCCGCCGCCGGCATCGATTGCGAGGTCATCGATCTGCGCGTGATCAATCCGCTCGATGACGCAGCGATCGTGGCGTCGGTGCAGAAGACCGGGCGGCTGGTCGCCGTCGATGGTAGCTGGCGCCTGTGTGGCCTGGCCGGCGAGATCATCGCGGGTGTGGCCGAACAGCTGGACGTCGGTGCATGGCGCGGGCGCCCGCAGCGCGTGACGCTGCCCGATGCTCCGGCGCCGACAAGCCGTGCGCTCGAGGAGATTTACTACCCGACGGCCGCAACCGTGATCGCGGCAGTCCGGCGGACGCTCGGCAACCGCGAAGAGTGAGGCAGTGATGCTCAAGCGTGCGATGGATGTGGTGCTCGCGCTGCTCGGTCTGCTGGTCAGCAGTATCGTGCTTGTCCCGACGATCATCGCGATCTGGTTGCAGGATTTTCATTCGCCGTTCTATGTTGCGCCGCGTATGGGCCGGGGTGATGTACCGTTCCGCATGGTCAAGCTGCGCTCGATGGTGGTGAATGCGGATCGCTCGGGTGTCGACTCGACGTCGGCGAAGGATCGGCGAATCACGCCAGTTGGTCATTTCATTCGGTCATACAAGCTCGATGAGCTCTCGCAGCTCTGGAATGTGCTGACGGGCGACATGAGCCTGGTCGGGCCACGGCCGAATGTCCAGCGTGAGACGGACTGCTATACGGTGCAGGAGAAGCGCTTGCTGTCGGTACGCCCCGGCATCACCGACTTGGCATCGATCGTATTCTCTGATGAGAATGAGATCCTCAAGGACAGCGCTGATCCTGACCTGGATTATAACCAACTCATCCGGCCATGGAAGAGCCGGCTGGGCCTGGTATACATCGACCATCAGTCGCTGTGGCTGGATATCCGCCTGATTGTGCTCACGGCGCTGGCGATCATCTCGCGGCCGCGCGCACTCGCGGGGGTGCAGCAGATTCTGGTCGAACTGAGGGTCGATGAGGAGTTGCGCCGGGTGGCGCGCCGCGTCGATCGGCTGGTGCCGCATCCGCCGCCGGGAGCTACCGAGATTGTGACTGACCGGACGCGGGTGCCGCGCTGAGCGTGCGGCGCGCCGCATCCGCCTGTGCTGCGATGCCGGCTGGCGCGCCAGCGTGGGCATGCTCCTGACTGCCTGAGGGGCACGCCGCCCCCGCGCCAGCCATCGCTGGCTCGTGCCGGCACGGGTTGAGCGCGATGCGATGATCGGCGGGGCGTGGCGCGTAGCCCCCTGTGGCGAATTACGGCGCGGCGCCACGGCCCGGCACCGCCCCGCGAGCCACGTCCGTCCATCCGGTGGCCAGCGCGCCACGGGGGCACCGTGCCACCGGTGGTTTGCGCCGCGCAGCCTCGTGATCGCCCGCCACGCTACTCCAGCGCATCCTGGCGGGCGATCACATCACTCTGGCCGCCACGCGCACCAAGCCCCCTCAGGCCTCGTGCTGCATCACCCGGAGGTACTCGCGATCCCATGCCGCCGGAATCGACTCGCGCGGCGAATACGGTCCTGGCCGGTAGGCGCGCGACGACACCCCGGCGTGGCTCATCTCACAGATGTGCCAGTCCTCGGCGTTCACCGCATGCCAGAGTTCGACCGCGCCGGCGGGGTCGTGGCCGTCGCTCAGCGTGGCCGGATGGACCAGCCATTCGCAGATCACCAGCGATCGCTCTGGCGAGAGCGGCCACACCGTGTACCAGTTGGCATAGTCCGGGTGCAGGCTCAGCATCATGTTCGGCCAGAACGAATAGTAGTACGCGCGGCGCTGGTCCTGCTCCGAGAGCGCGCCGAGCGTCACGCCGCAGCGCCGCCCGGTGACCGTCACGCTCTCATGGCCTGCGGTGATCTCCATGTATCCGCCCAGGAACGGACCATCGTGCAGATCATTGGCGCCGCTGGTGTACGGCAGCAGTTGGTTGAGGCCCGGGTGAATGGTTGGACAGTGCAGACACTCGTTGTAGTTCTGCATGATCAGCTTCCAGTTCGCGCGGACCTCGTACTCCTTGCGGTCGATCCGTACCAGATCGGGCAGGCCAAAGCGCGTCAGACGGCCGATGAGCGGCGCGAACGCCTGCGCGAACGGTTCGGGATCCTCCACATGTGACACAAAGACGAACCCCTCCCAGCAGGCAAGCGGCAACTGGAGCAGCGGGTAGTCGGTCTTCCGGAATCCTTCGACGGCCTGCATGTGCGGCGCACCGACGAGTTGCCCATCGGTGCTCCATGTCCAGGCGTGATAGGGGCACTGGATCGTGCCGGCGAAGCGGCCGGCGCCGGCTTCGCAGATTTTTGTGCCGCGATGGCGGCACATGTTGTGAAAGGCCCGCAGCGTGCCGTCGCGACCGCGGACGATCATCAGGTTGTCGCCGAAGCGCTCATGCAGCAGGTAACTGCCAGGCTCCTGGACGCGATCCTCGCGTCCGACGCACATCCAGCCACGGCGAAAGAGTTGCTCGATCTCGGCGTCCAGGATCTGCGGATCGGTGTAATAGGCGCCGGATAGCGTTCGGGCACCTTGCTGATATGTTGAGGCCGTTCGTTCAAAGTGTGTCATAACCCCAACCTTCCGGGCTGATGTCGGCCAGCGTGCGTCGTGAGCGGGTGGCGGCGCCAGGCGTCGGATGCGACGGCGTTCGACGAACCGGCGCGACGACAAGGATGCGCCGACCGATGCGGCGGGGGCCGTCTGTCGGGTGCCGGGGCGTGCAACGCATCGTCGATGGCGTGGTACGCCGCCGCGCCGGCAGTGTAGCAAGATGCTGGCGCGCTGTCAAACCGCGCGCTGGCGCCGGAGCCGACGTGGCGAACTACGGTGCTGCCGCGCGGCTTTCGACGATCACCGGCTGGCCTGGCGCCAGTTCGAGGCGTGCCCGGGGCACAGCCGGGCCGCCATCGACGCGGATCGCCGCATCACCAGCCATCGGCTCGAGCAGCACGGTGATCGGCTGGTCGCTGCGGATCGCGTAGATGCGTGCGGCGGCATCGAGCGTGAGCGACACCACGGCGGCGCCGTAGCGCAGCCGCGCTACGCCATCACCCGCCGCAACATCGAGGAAAGGCGCCGGGCGGATCACGAGCGCCTCAGGGGTCATGCTGATGCCGTAATGGCCCTGATACACCGCGAGAAACCAGGCCGACGCCTCCCACGCGCCGCCGTCGCCCTCGCGTCCGGCGCCATAGCGGCTGCTTCCGTCGGCGACGAGCCGTGGCAGCGGGCCAGCCTGGGCCGCGCGCTCGTAAGCGGCCAGGATGCGCGCCGCGTCGTCGGCATGGCCGGCGGCGGCATACACCGGCACGGCGATGCCAGCGATCCACGGCGCGCTGGCGTCCATCTTCCACTCGGGCAGAGGCGGGCTCAGTTCGCGGCGCAACGCCAGATCGTAGCCCCCCGGCACCAGCCGGAGCGGAGCGGGGCCGGCGAGCAAGGCCGGGAGCTGCGCATGGATCGCCTCGATCAGCTGCGGGTATGGCGGATCGCCAGGTGCGATCAGCCCGCTCCGCAAGGCTTCGAACACGCCGAAGCTCTCGAACAGCGACACCACCGTCCCATCGGCACGCCGCCATGCGATCGGCCATGCCTGGTCGTCGCGCCAGTACCCACCGGCCTCAATCGGCCGGTGGAAGCCCTCGCGCAGCCGTGCGGCCTGGTCGCGCCAGCGCAGCGCCTCGCGATCTTCCCCGATCGCCGCCTCGAGATCGGCGACCTGCAGGAACGCGCGGTAGAAGCGTGCGATCGCATAGGTGTGCAGTGGGCCGTTGGTCACCGAGTTGTAGTAGCCATAGGCGAACACATCGCGATCCGGCAGGCCATCCGCGTCGCTGTCGAGTGCCACGATCCACTCGGCGGCGCGCAGCACCTTGGCGCGATAGCGCAGGTACAGGGTGTCATCGCCCGTCCGCGACTGATAGGCGGCGGCCGCGCTGATCAGATTGGGCATGCTGTCCCAGCTCTGCCCATACACGTACTCGCTGCGGCCGTCGAAGATGCCTTCGGGCGCGACGCCGTCATCGCGCACGCCCTCGAGCAAGAGCGCGATGCTCTCGCGGAACACGCTGGCATCGGCGACGACGTAGCCAAATCCCTGCAGCGCATAATCGAGATCGCGTGCCCATACCCCCTCGACCGGATCCGCGGGATTGGCGCGCAGCACGGTCCGGCCATTGACGGTTGTAATGTTGTCTCGATAGCC
This sequence comes from Chloroflexota bacterium, assembly GCA_018969485.1. GTDB lineage: Bacteria > Chloroflexota > Chloroflexia > Chloroflexales > Roseiflexaceae > CAIQIY01. The sequence goes on along the minus strand of JAGWYG010000004.1, from coordinate 40,563 downwards.
TGCCTGCAGCAACGCATCGGCGATCGTGCCGGCATAGCAGCTCAACGCGTCGTCGCCGGATGCGGCTCGGAGCGCCGCACAGCCCGCCGGCGCCGCAGCCGGTGGTGCGGGCGTGGCGCTGGCGACGGGCGCCGCACTGGCGACGGCCGTCAGGGTCGGCAGCGGTGCGGATGTCGCGCTCGGCGTGGCGAGCGGCCCGGCGGCGGCACGGGCCGTCGGCTGTGCGATGGCGCTCGGCTTGGGGCGCGCGACGCCCGGCGTCGGCGGTGGCACAGCATTCCCCGACGGCACACGGCCGAGCCAGAGACCGGCCGCAGCGACCAGCAGCAGGCCACCGAGCGCCAGCGACGCGAGCAGCCACATCGGGCGTCGGCGGCGCGCAGGCAGCGCCGTCGTGGCCGGAACCGCCACCGGCGTGATCGGGGCTGGCGGCGCCGGCGGAACAGCCCTGGCAGGCGTCGGCGTCCGGAGCGCCGCGGCGAATGCGGCCGCCAGCGCGCCGGCGCTGGCAAAGCGCGCTGCCGGCTGGAGCTCGAGGGCCTGCAGCACCACTGCATCGATCGCCGGCGACAGATCCGGCCGGTGCGCGCTCGGCGGATGCGGCGGATACGCCACCCGCTCGACCGAGTAGCGGAAGGGCACACCGCGCGTCAGGGCCTCGTAGAGCGTCACGCCCAGCGCATAGACATCGCTCGCCGGCATCAGGTCGGCGGCACCGCGCGCCTGCTCCGGCGACATGTACGCCAGCGTGCCGAGCACATAGCCAGTGCCGGTCAGCGCCGCATGTCCCTCGTCATCGGTCAGCGCCCGTGCCAGGCCGAAGTCGGTCAGATAGACGCGCCCGTCGTGGGTGATGATGATGTTGGCCGGCTTGATGTCGCGGTGCAGCACACCATGGTGATGCGCGTGATCCAGCGCGATCGCCACGTCGTGCAGCCAGCGCGCCACCAGATCGACGTCGAGCCGGTCGGTGCTGCGGATGTGCTGCTGGAGCGTCGCGCCAGCCAGATACTGCATCGCGATGAAATGGTAGCCATCGGCCTGGCCGACGTCGTAGATCGCCACGATGTTGGGATGATCGAGCGCCGCGGCGCTGTGCCCCTCGCGCTCAAAGCGTGCCACCGCGCTCGGATCGGCCAGCAGTCCGGGCGACAGGATCTTGAGCGCGACGATGCGGTTGAGGCTGCGCTGCCGCGCGCGATAGACGGTCGCCATGCCGCCGCGGCCGAGCTCCTCGAGAATCTCGAAGCCGCCGATCGTCGCCCCGATCAACCCCGGCTGATTCATCTGGCTCACCGCCCCGCATCACCGCGGCACGCCGCCGCACCGGCGGCCGCACGCCGCGAATCATACCACATCGCCGTCGGCCGGCGCATCAGCCGGTGGCCCGAACACCTCCCAGCGCGTGCGCAGCAGGAACGAGCCGCCGCGGCGCTGGGCTGCCGAACCGGCCACCCAGCACGCCATATCGGGCAGCGCGGTGAATGACTGCCGCTCGAGGCCCAGATGCTCCGACATCAGTTCACCGTCGCTCAGCGCCGTGCGAAAGACCAATTCCAGCCCGACCTGCCCGACCAGCGAGTCGAAGCGCTGGCGCGAGAGCTGCGATGCGTGCTGGTGCGCAGCCACCAGGACGACCCCATACTTGCGCCCTTCCTGCAGCACCCGCTCGATCGACGGGCCGAAGAACAGCTGGACCTCATCGAGATACAGGAGATGCCGACGATTCCGCGCCGGGCCACCGTCCATGACGCCGCGCAGAAACGAGGTCAGGAACAGCTGGCCGATGAGCGCGGCTCCCATCACCGAGATGCCAAGCTGCTGAAAGTCGATCACCAGCTGCATGCGCTGCTCGACGATCGCCAGTGGGTCGAGGCCCTCGCCCACGACGGCGAGCAGGCGGCGCGTCTGGGTATTGGCGACCAACTCGCGAAGAATCCTGGTCGTGTACACTGATACGTCGGACTTCCAGTCGTTTGACGATGCATGGTGGCGATTGAGGCGCTGCCTCGCGAACGGTGGGATGCGCGGATCGCCCCTGACCGCATTCCATGCCCGTTGATCGGCAATATAGCTCGCCGCGTCGCCGAATGGCTGGCCTGCACCGACGCCGGCATGCGCCAGCAGCGCGGCGCGCACCATGTCTCGCCCGACCGGCCCCAGTTCTTGGTCGTCAGACCGCGCGCTGTTGATCGCCTGGTTGATCGCCTCGATGATCACGCCGATCTGCCGTTCCACAGTCTCACGCCCCTGGTCGAGCGAACTGAGGATGCGCAAGCCGGGAAACTGCTGGTTGCCGCCGAGGCCTTCATGTGCCTGCCAGCCGGTGTAGCCACACACGCGCCGCGCCAGATCACCGTGAGGATCCAGCAGCAGGAAGCCACGGCCGGCCGCCAGGTCGCCGGCGATCATCTGCATCATCAGCGTCGTTTTGCCGCTGCCCGGCACGCCCATCAGATGGACATGCCGGTCGATGGCGCCATCATCAAACCTGATCGGATGTCCGCGGTCGTCGAAGCCGACGGTCGACGGACCGTGCAGCCATTCCCGCGGACGAGGTGCGCTGCGCGTCTGCACCGGCGTTGTGCCAATCGAGGCGATGACGCACGCATCGGAGGACGGTGGCATCACGAGCAGCGCCGCGTCCCGGATGCTGATCAGGTGCCCTGGCTGCTCGCCGCTCCCGTCGCGCCAGAAGCTGGGCAGCGGCAGATGGCGATCGGTGGCGTCGGGCAACCGGCGGACGGACGCCAGGCTGTACAGCGTGGTTGCCTCGCGGTTGGCCTGGCGTAACTGCACGACGCGCCGCCCCTGGCGCTGCTCGAGCTCGGCAGCGCCCGAGCGCGCGGCCTCGCGGCACAGCTGCGCAGCGAGCGCATCGGCCGCAGCGGCGGTGGGCGCCCACGCCTGGATCTGCGCGGCGCACGGCTGGTCGAGGATCGTCTGCATGCGTGCCGGCAGGATGTCGCGCAATGCACGCGCGCGGTAGGCGGTTGCGCGCGGCACCGCGTCGGTCTCGGCGATCTGGTGCACCACCGCCAGGTCGCCCGCGATGTCGCCGACGGCTGGGCGTGGCCGCGTCGGCGGCGCGACGATCAGCCTGACGACCGCAGGGCTGGTGCTCGACTCGAGGAGCTGGGCGATGTTGCCGAGCATTCCCGGCGTCAAGAGCGGCGGGATGGCCACGCTGGCCTGCAGCGCGTTGTGCTGGACCGCCTCGATGGCTGGCTCGAGCGTCACGCCATGCGATGCGGCGGCGAATGCTGCCTGGTGCGCTGCGGTATCGCGCGGTCGATACTCGACCATGTCGCTGAGCCGCGACCGGAAACGCTCGAGCACTTCGCGTGGCGCCCAGTTGAGTTGGGCGGTGCTGACGGCCGCGATCAGCAGCTGCAGGCGCAGGCCCGCGCCGCTGGTGTACAAATCCAGTGCGATGATGCCGCGCAGCCCGAGCACGACGGTGCGCACCAGCCGGATGAACTCGTCGTCGAGCCGCTCGACTGGCCGGTGCCGTGCGTCGCTGGCGCGCAGGCTGGCGACGGCGACGACGTCGAGGCCATCGTAGCGCAGTCCGGCAGCCGAATCAGTGCCGAGCAGCGTGGCTGTGGCATCCGCGAGTGGGTGGAGGTCGTCGATGGCAATGGCATCGATGGACATATGGCCTGGCTCCTCGCTCAATTGCGTCTCATGATCGCTTCGCATGACGGTGCTGGCCTACTGATGGGCCAGCACCACTGCACCAATGATCGACGCGACTCCGCCCAGCGCACGGGTACGGTCGTCGGGCATGTCGCTGATGAATGGTTCCCAGCGCGACCGCAGCATGAATGGGCCGCCGCGCTGCAGGGTGACGGCACCACCGACCCAGCAGCAGAAGTCGTCGAGCGCGGCGATCGAATCGTTCTCGAGCTCCAGATGTCGTGCCATGTATCGGCTATCCCGCAGCGAACTGCGAAACACCAGGTCGAGACCGACCTGGCCGATCAGCGAGTCGAACCGCTGCGATTCGAGCTGGCTCGCTGCCTGGTGGCCCGCTACCATGATCAAGCCGTACTTGCGGCCTTCCTGCAGGATGCGATCGACGGCCGGGCCGAAGAACAGCTGCACTTCGTCGCAGTACACCATCGTTCGCTGCTGCAGGGCGACACCACCGCCGGCCACGTCGCGCAGGATCGCGGTGAGGATCATCTGGCCAAACATTCCGGCGTCCTGCATCGATACCTTGAGGGCTGGAAAATCGATGCACCACTGCGCCTGGTCACGGGCGAGCTCGATTGGGGCGATGCCCTCGCCGACCGGTGCAAAGAGCGCACCCGCAGCAGCGGTGACGAAGTAGTCGGCAAATTTTGCTGCTGCCCAGCTGATGGCGTCCATCTGATTTTGCGATTCGGCGTGCCAGCCGTCGAGCGCTGCGGTGATGTCTGCCGGGATCGTGGCTGCGTGCTTGACCTTGACGCGCCGCCAGAGTGCTTGATCATGCGAGTAGCTGGTGCATGCGCCGATGGGTTGTCCGGCGCCGGCACAGGCATGCACAAAGAGCGTCGCGCGGGCATAGTCGCGAAAATGCGGCCCGGTCCATCCGGGTGGCAGCGCCGAGCAGATCGCCTCAAGGATGACATCGATATCGCGTTCGACGCGCGCCTGGCCCGCATCGATCGTGTTCAGCAGCCGGATGCCGGGGAAACGCCGCTCGCCCATCACGCCGCCGTGGCGCCATCCGGCGCAGCTAGCCACGCGCTGCGCCAGGTCGCCATGCGGATCGAGCACGAGGAAGCCGCGCCCCGCCTCGCGGTCGGCGAGCAGCATGTGCAGCATCACCGTGGTCTTGCCGCTGCCGGGGACGCCCATCAGGTGGACATGGCGTGCCAGCGCGGCGTCATCAAACGTGATCGGCGCACCGACGGCATCGTGGCCGATCAGCGCCGCGCCGCCGCCCCACAGGCTGGGGCGCGTTGCCCCGCGCAGTTCGACGATGCGGTCGTTGATGCTGGTGATGTCGCAGTAGCGCGGCAGCGGCGGCACCAGCATGGCGGCGGCGCTCTCGATCGGCAGTGCATGGCGCGGCCGATCGCCGCTACCGTCGAGCCAGAACCCGGGCAGTGGTGCATCGGCCAGCAGTGCCGCCGGCAGCACCTCGCACTCTGGCGCTTCGACCAGCGTCGGCATTGTGTCGCCGTGCGGGATGGCGAAGCCGCGCCAGGCGGCGAGCTCGTCGGTTTTGGGCCGCGCGAGCTCGTCGGTCAACACCCGCTGCAGCAGCAGCAGAGAGGCCGCGCTGGTGCCACGCAGCTGGATCTGCACGGCACACGCCTGACCAAGCAGGGTGTCGGTCATGCGCAGGATGGCACTGCGCAATTGCAGCGCACGGTAGCTGACTGGCTCAGGGATGCCTGCGCCGCGGCACAGTTCGTCGAGATCAGCCAGCTGACCGTTGAGCGCCGCGCTGTCGACCGCTGCCTGATCACGCGGTACGATGATCAGTCGCAGCGCGCATGGCGTACGGCTGCCCTCGATGAGCTGGCCGAGCATGCCGGTGCTCGATGGAGCCATCTCGCACGGCACGATGGCCCGCGCGGTCAGCGCGCCATGACTGACGCTCGCGATGCTGGCTTTGAAGGCAAGGCCATATGACAGCTGATGTATATGCGCGAAGTGCTCTTGGGGCACGATTGGCCGAGTTGCGATGACTCGGCCGATCTGACTGCGGAACCGGTTGAGCTGTGCAGCTGGATCAAAGCGCTGCTGCTCACGCTCGTATGGTGCACCGACGAGCAAGACGACCTGTGATCCTTCACCAATGTTGTTGATGATATCGAGTGCGACGATGCCACCCTGCCCGACGACGACCAGGCGGATAAACCGTTCCATGTCGCTGGCCAGTTGCACCGCGTGGTGCTCATCGAGGCGCTGATTGTCGATTCCACTAACAACAACGGCACTCCAGTCGAAACGACGTGATGCTTCGGTGTTCATGATGGCGATAGACGACGCATGGGTCATAGATATTCCTCATGAGCTCAATCATTGCGCGATGGTGTCGCATCATCTGTCATTGAACGGCGGTGCCGCATGCCGACGCTGGTGCTGATCGTGACCCGGGGCTATGCGAATGGATCCCGCCCGGCAGCACCGCCACGTCGTTCGTCCGGCGCCGGATTGCGCACATGCGACAGGATCAGCATCATGCGCCGCTGGGGGAACTGTCGATCCGTGTGCCGCTGCCGGATCCACTCGATGAAATCCTGCATGGTGTACGGGATGCCGGCGATGCCGGCGATGTTGGGAATGATCTGCAGCACTGCACAACTGCTCGACGAGAATGGGCTGTGCTCGATGGCTGCGCCGGTGATGCTGATGACATGCCCGATGCGGTCGGCCTCATTGCTGTACTCACGCGGATCCTCGAGCGTGCGCAGGTTGGCGAACAGCGCGTTGTAGGCGTAGGTCGCACGCCGCTCGTTGAAGATCACCAGCGGATGCTCGCGGATGTTCACACGCGTCTCGGCGTCCGAGCTCCAGTATTCGTCGCTGGCGCTGCGATTGACCAGCGCTGCCATGCTGGTGCCACTCGAGATGTCGAACTGGGCGGTGCCGAGCACCACTGCGGTACGCAGGCCGCGGTGGTACGCCGTCTGCCGCAGCCTGGCGATGGCGTCGGCCGTGACTGCGGCGCGCGCGTTGGCATAGCACAGCAGCTGACGGCCATCGTCCTCACGATGGGGATCGTCACGCTCGATGAACCCGCGTGCGGCTGAAAAGCGCACAAGACTATCGACATCAAGCGAATCCATCCATGAGTCCCGCAGCTCAATGAATGTTGCACCTTGATCGGATGCGCGCAAGATGTGGCGAGTGATGTTGCGCTTGCCACGAAAATGTTCGGGATCGAGCTGAAACTGCGAGATCTCCGCAAATTTATCGATGCAATAGGTGCAAAAGCATGAGTTCTGAATGAGCTGTTCACCTTGATCGAGTTTGGGGTAGCGCGATGATGTTGAATTAGGGTAAAGATCGGTCAGATCAAACGTAATCCCGTCGACCTGAAGATCAGCCAGCTCATTGATGATCTGTGTGAGCATCTGCTGAACAACAACGTGGTTGATGCACGTATCGCTCATTGGCTCATTCCACTGATCACGTGTTGCAATCATTCCATTGCTCAACGATGAAATCGTCGGATTGATTGCTGCCCACACGCGCAACTGTGGATGCTGATGGCGGGCATCTTGCACCCACTGGCCAAGCCAGTTGAACTGCCCGAGCCGTGCTGCTGTCTGGCCGTATCGCGAAGGATATGCCGGCTCAGCTTCGACAATCGCAGGGAAGACGACATCCGTCGCAGGCATGCCAGAACGCTGCGCAAACTGGCCGAGCCAGTATTCTGTGGAACGGTAGACCAGACAGTCGATCGAGGGAATGTAGCAGATGGAACGCATGGTGATGATCCCTTTCTGATGCTTCAATCGATCTGCAATCTATGAATCTGGTGATTCGTTGATATGATTTGTTGAACGTCAATATACTATATATGGATCATGTTCGATGTGAATCATGGATACGACGAAGATGTTTGGACATCAGTGATATATCATTGATCATAGACGTATCCAGCTATGACTCTCTTGTTTGTCATCATTATCTTCCAGAAGCCGCGATTGATCTGATTTCGGTAACAAACCCCTGATCCATGCGTAATAAAGCAGCAGGACGCACATATGCTGACTGATGTCAGCGAAAGAAGTGGGCCACAGACGATCTGCGCAATGCACGGATGCGGCAGCCCAGCCGGCCACTCGCGAGCGACGAGCGCGCTCGGGCGAGCAATGCTGGCCAGCGGCCGTCACCAGTGGGAACGACATTGTGTGGCGCTTGTTGCCGTGCGATTGCCGAATGAGCAGAGGCCGGCGCTGCAATGCCCTATTCACCTCAGCGCCGGGGCGTCCGGCACTCGGTGAACGAAACGGAGGAACCGACATCAGATGACGCACCATCCATCGCCCCACACGCAGCCAGCACTCCAAGGACAGCATAGCACGTATGATGGCGCCAGGGGGCTGTGTGTGATGGCAAATCCTGATGAAGAGCGTATTTTCAGGATCGTCGCCGCGCACAATGCGATGCCGATGATCGGAGCGCATCAGCGTAGCCATTCGGGGAACGCCCGAGCGCGTGCGATGCTGCGCAGCCGGCATGGCGCAGCGAGTAGCCGACGATCCAGCGGCCCAGCACGACATGTCGCCGCGCGGTGTGGGGCGCAGCGAACCACCGGCATGCCGGAGGCAACGTTTCGGGGTGCCGGCTGACCGGGGCCGCGTGGCAGGGGCAGCCAGCACGGCACGGTGCACCGGGGGGCACCGCAGCAGCACCATCGTGGCCAGCGCGCCCCTGCCACCCGTCACACTCCAGGCATTCTGGTGTATAATGACGGCGTCCGGTTGTCGGACGTACGGTGAATCGCACCGCCTGTAGCGCGCCGTGAAGCAAAGAAGCGCACCGATGCGTCGTCAGCGCCGGTCACAACCCGCCACCGCACGCCTGCCGGAACACCAGCGGCCGCGTGCCGTGCACCGCTCCACACACATCGCTGCCCCGGTGCCACCGTGCATGCGTGCGTCGCACTGGCATCCTGATCAGCCCCACACATAACACTGGGAGTTTCCGCATGAGTGTCATCGACACCGATGTCAGTCCAGCACATCCTGGTGCCACCGTTCCGCGCCACGTCAACGATTTCGCCATCGTCGCGGCCACCGTCAACGGTTCGGGCAGCCAGACCGCCAACAACGTGCTCATTCGGGCGATCTTCAAGATGGGCATCCCGGTGAGTGGCAAGAACCTGTTCCCATCGAACATCCAGGGGCTACCCACCTGGTACACCATGCGTATCAGCAAAGACGGCTACACCGCGCGGCGCGAGGGCACCGAGGTGCTCGTCGCCTTCAATCCGCGGACGGCCGACGAAGACCTGGCCGCACTTCCGGAAGGCGGCCTATGTCTCTACCCCAACGACATGAAGTTCGCCAAGCCCCGCAGCGACGTCCACCTGTACCCGCTGCCGGTCAAGGAACTGGTGAAGCAGTCGGGTGTCGACGTCAAGCTGCGCGACTACATCGCCAACATGGTCTATGTCGGCGCGCTCGCCGAACTGCTCGGCATCGACATGCAGCAGATCCACGCCGCGCTCGAGCGGCACTTCCGCGGGAAGCGCCGCGCCATCGACCTGAACTACAACGTCGTCGTCGCGGCGGCCGAGTGGACGCGCGCCAACGCGCCGCGTCAGGATTCGTTCGGCGTGATGCCGATGGATCGCACCGCCGGCCAGATCCTGATCGACGGCAACACCGCCGCTGCCCTCGGCGCACTGTGCGGCGGCGTCTCGGTCGTCGCCTGGTATCCGATCACGCCGGCCACCAGCCTGGCCGACGCGCTGACCGAGTACGCGCCGGTGCTGCGCGCCGACGCCGAGACTGGCACCACCACCTATGCCATCGTGCAGGCCGAGGACGAGCTCGCCGCCGCGGGGATCATCGTCGGCGCCGGGTGGGCCGGCGCACGCGCCATGACCTCGACGTCGGGCCCCGGGCTGTCGCTGATGAACGAATTCGTCGGCCTGGCGTACTTCGCCGAGGTGCCGGCGGTGATCTGGGACGTGATGCGCATGGGTCCGAGCACCGGACTGCCGACGCGCGTCTCGCAGGGCGACCTGACCAATGCCTATTTCATGGGCCACGGCGACACCCACCACGTCTGTCTGCTGCCCGGCACGATGGCCGAGTGCTTCGAGTTTGGCCGGATCGCCTTCGACTTGGCCGAGCGCCTGCAGACGCCGGTGCTGGTGCTGAGCGATCTCGATCTGGGCATGAATAACTGGATGACCGGGCCGTTCGAGTACCCCGATGCCGCGCTGGATCGTGGCAAGGTGCTCACCGCCGAGCAACTCGACCAGATCAAGGGTTGGGGGCGGTACCGCGATGTCGATGGTGATGGCATCCCATACCGCACCCTGCCGGGCAATCCGCACCCGCGCTCGGCGTATCTGTCGCGCGGCACCGGCCACAACGAGTACGGGGTCTATAGCGAGCGCTCGGGCGACTGGCAGCAGAACCTCGATCGCCTGACGCGCAAGCACCACACGGCGCGCGGTCTGGTGCCGCAGCCGATCATCGAGCTCGTCGCGGGCGCCAGCATCGGCCTGGTCGGCTTCGGCTCGACCGATGGCGCGATCCGCGAGGCGCGCGACGTGCTCGCCGCGCAGGGCGTCGCAACGAGCTACATGCGCGTGCGGGCGTTGCCGCTCGGCGAGGCAGTGCGCGCATTCCTGGCCGAACACTCGCACGTGTATGTGGTCGAGATGAACCAGGACGGCCAGCTGCACCAGCTGATCCAGCTGCACCTCCCCGAGCATGCCGGTGATGTGCGCTCGGTGCGCATCTGCGACGGCATGCCGCTCACCGCGCGCTTCGTCGCCGACGGCGTGCTGACGCAGGAGCGCGCCTGAACGATCGCGCGAATGACGATTTCGATGAGACGAGGGTGATATGACGACCGATACCAAGGCCGGCGGCAAGTCGGCGACCAATCGGGTAGGGCTGACACAGCAGGAGTATCGCGCCGGCGACACGACGCTGTGCCAGGGGTGTGGACATAACTCGGTGACCAGCCAGATCATCGCGGCGGCCTACGAGCTCTCGCTCGCGCCGCACCAGGTGATCAAGATGTCGGGCATCGGCTGCTCGAGCAAGACGCCGGCGTACTTTCTCGGGCGGTCGCACGGCTTCAACACGCTGCACGGCCGCATGCCCTCGGTCACCACCGGTGCGGTGCTGGCCAACCGGCACATGCTGGCGATCGGCGTGAGTGGCGACGGCGACACCGGCAGCATCGGCCTCGGCCAGTTCAAGCACATGGTGCGCCGCAACGTGCCGATGGTCTACATCGTCGAGAACAACGGCGTCTATGGTCTGACCAAGGGCCAGCACTCGGCGACTGCCGACGTCGGCCAGCACCTGAAGTATGCCGGCACCAACGTGCTGCCGCCGATCGACATCTGCATCGAGGCGCTGGTGGCCGACTGTGGCTTCGTGGCGCGGACCTTTGCCGGCGACGCGCGTCAGGTGCGCGAACTGCTCAAGGCGGCGATGAACTTCGAGGGCACCGCCGTCATCGACATCATCAGCCCGTGCGTCACCTTCAACAACCACGATGAGTCGACCAAGAGCTACACCTACGGCAAGGAACACGAGGAGCGACTGCAGGAACTGCTGTTCATCCCGTCGTTCGACGAGGTGCAGGTCGAATACGACGAAGGCGACGAGCAGTTCGTCCGCCTGCACGACGGGCCGATGATCAAGCTGAAGAAGCTTGAGCGCGACTACGACCCGACGAACAAGTGGCACGCGCTGGAGCAACTCGCCGCCGCGCGCGAACGCCATGAGTTCCTCACCGGCCTGTTCTTCATCGATGAGTCGCGCAAGACGCTGCCGCAGGTGATGAACCTGACCGACACCGCGCTGTCGGCATTGCCCGAGGAGCGCCTGCGCCCGACGCGCGAGGCGTTCGCCCGGGCGATGGCGGATTTCGACTGATCGCGCCGGCGCGCCTCAGGCATCGGCCCGGGGCGCGCCGCGCCGGCTGTGCAGGTACGCCGCGGCACCGCAGGCCTCGGCGTAGCGCAGCGCCGCGTCGGCCAGCGGGCCGCGGTCGCCGGCGATCCAGGCGCGCACCGCCGGCAGCAATGGCTCGGCTGCCGCAGCCACCGCCGGCTTGAGGCGCGTCCCCGGGCGGGTGACGGCCAGCACGGCGCCGTAGAGCGCGCTCCGCGCCGCCCGCTGTGCCGCGTCGTCGTCGGCGCATGGCGCAGGATGCCGCGGGTCGGTCATATGTTCACACCTCGTATGCTATACTGCCGATTGTGCACCTGCTCACCGCGAGCCGCGTGCATCGCAGATGCAGGAGCGCCTGATGCCATCGCAGATCATTCCGACGATCGTCGAACGCACGCCACGCGGCGAGCGCTCGTGGGACCTGTACTCGCGTCTGCTGCAGGAGCGCGTGATCCTGCTCGGCACTCCGATCGATGACGATGTCGCGGCAACGATCGTGGCGCAGATGCTTTACCTGCAGCACGCCGATGCCGAGCGTGACATCTGGTTCTACATCAATAGCCCCGGCGGCAGCGTGCGCGACGGCCTCGCCATCTACGATACCATGAAACTGATCACTCCGGCGGTGAACACCGTCTGCATCGGGCGTGCCGGCAGCATGGCGACCATCCTGCTGGCCGGCGGTGAGCGCGGCAAGCGCTTCGCGCTACCGCATGCCACGATCCACTTTCACCCCGCCGGCGGCGGTGCCGAAGGCTATGCCCCCGATCTCGAGCGGATCGTCGGCGAACTGTTGCGCATCCAGGAGTTGGGCAACCGGCTGCTGGCTGGTGATACCGGGCGGACGCCCGAGGAGATCAGCCGCGATTTCAGCCGCGATCGCTTCATGACGCCGACTGAGGCGCGCGAGTATGGCTTCATCGATGAGATCCTCGATGCCCGCCGCTGATATGCGGGCGATACCATCTGGATGTCAGTGAGAGGGAGGAGCGCCGATGGGCTTGCTCGATGGGAAACGGGGATTGATCCTGGGGTTGCTCAACGATCATTCGATTGCGTGGGGGATCACGCAGGCGTTTCATGCGCATGGCGCGGCGATGGGCTTCAGTTACGTGAATGACGCCATCGAGAAGCGGATGCGGCCGCTCGCCGAGAGCGTCGGGGCACGCTTCATCGCGCCGTGCGATGTCCAGAGCGATGAGCAGATTGCTGCGTTCATGGCGCGCGCTGCCGAGACGTTCGGTGCCATCGACTTCCTGGTGCACGCGGTGGCGTTCGCGCCGCGCAACGAGCTGAATGGCCCATACCTGAACGTGACCCGCGAGGGCTTCCGCGTCGCACTCGACGTCAGCGCCTACTCACTCACGGCGCTGGTCAAGGCGGCGCAGCCCATCCTGGCGCCCGGCGCCTCGATCCTGACGCTGACCTATCACGGGGCGCAGCAGGTGGTGGCAAACTACAACGTGATGGGCGTGGCCAAGGCGGCGCTTGAGGCGAGCGTCCGCTATCTGGCGAACGATCTCGGCCCGCAGGGCGTGCGTGTGAACGCCATCAGCGCCGGCCCGATCCGCACGATTTCGTCAAGTGGCATCGCCGATTTCCGGACGATGTACCGCGAATTCGCCAACGTCGCACCGCTCCGCCGCAACGTGACCCCCGAGGATGTCGGCAACACGGCGCTCTGGCTATGCAGCGACCTGGCCAGCGCCGTCACCGGCGAGATCGTCTACGTCGACGCCGGGTTCAGCACCGTATCCGCTTCGGCAGGGTCTGCCTGATCGGCAGGGCGTTCGCCGTCTCCTGCCGTGCGGGCGCAGCCGCCCGTACGGCGGGCATGCCGCTGCACGGCGCGATGCCGCCGGTCAGTGACGGCTGGTGGCGCCGACGATCTGGCGATAGCGCTCGATGTGCTGGGTGGCGATGGCATCCCAGCCGAACGCCTGGCTGAACGCCTGGCCAGCGCTGCCGATGCACGCGGCGGTCGGGCGGTCGGCGAGCAGCCGTTCCAGCGCCGCCGCCAGCGCAGCAGCATCGCCCGGCGGGACGAGGGCCACCTCGTGGCCGTCGCGGAGGACGCGGCCGTCGGGAGCGGCGATGCCGCCGGCACCCGTCGTCACCAGTGGCGTGCCGTGGGTCAGCGCGGCGAGCAGGCTGCCGCGGCGAAACGAGGCGCCATCGCTGAATGGCAGGGCGATCAGATCGCATGCCAGCAGCCACGCGGAGACGTCGGCGGGCGGCAGGTGGCCGGTGATGTGCAGCCGCGATGTCAGCCCCAGGCGCTCGGCGTGCCGCCGCACCGCCGCCGCGAACTGCTGGTCGTCCTCGTTGGGCGATGCGCCGCCGATCACCACCAGGTGGGCCGTGGCCGGCAGGCGGGCCAGCGCGTCGAGCAGTTCGATCAGCCCCTTGGTGCGCGAGATCAGGCCGAAGAACCCGACCAGCGCCGCATCATCAGCGAGCCCCAGCGTCGTACGGTACGCGCTGCCCCGTGCCCGGGCATCGGATGCCACGGCGATGTTCGAGCCGATCGGGATGCAGGCCACGCGTGCTGGCTCGGGATGCCACGCGCGCAGCGTCTGTGCATCGGCCTGGTTCGTCGCGATCGTCAGCACGGCATCGCCAAACAACCGCCGGTTGACCCATTCGCGCAAGGCGCCAGCGCGCGGAAACAGATACGGCACCAGCACGTCGTGCGCGGTGACGGCCACCGGCAGTCGGCGTCGCAGCAGCCACGGCAGCAGGTTCACCAGCGGCCGCATCTGGTAAGCGCCCGTCTGGTACTGGATGTGCAGGATGTCGGGCTGCAGCGCAGCGAGCGCCGCGCGCAGCACACGCCATGCCGTCGGCCCCCAGCCTGCCAGCGGCAGGCGGCACACGCCGGGTGCGGCAGGGCCAGCGCCCGTCAGCACCGTGGTGCGCCAGCCAGTACGCCCCAGCGCGCCCGCCAGATGCCAGGTGTAATCGCCGACCCCGCCCGGCTGAGGTGGATACTCGCCGGTCAGCAACGCGATGTGTCGGACGGGTTGCTCCATGATCACCGCCTCATCCCGCCATCACCATCGCCCCCGGACTGGTCGCCGACGTGTCACCGGGATGTCAGGCGCCCGATGCACGGCGGCGCCGCGTCACTCCGCCGCCACCGTCGGGTTGAAGTAGCTGTACACCAGCCGCGAGAACCCGGCGATCGTCTCGCGCATCACGCGATCGGAGACTGCAGTGCCCGGTGCGGCGGGGCGGAACAGGTAGATTGAGACGACATAGTCGCCGCCGGGGGAGCGCACGATGCCAGCATCGGCGTGCATGTCATCGATCCAGCCGCTCTTGTGCTGCGCCACGATCCCAGGCGGCAGCCCGGCGACCATGCGCGTGGTGTCCTCGTTGAGCGCCAGGCGTTCGAGCATCTCCTGGCAGCGCCCGGCGCTGAGCATGTCGCCGTGCCGTTCGAGCAGGATGCCGGTGCCGCGCGCGCACTCATCGATCATCCGGTAGAGCTGCGCCATCTCGTAGGGCGTGGTGCGCAGGTAGCGCCCGGTCGAGGTATATGGCGG
Source organism: Chloroflexota bacterium (assembly GCA_018969485.1). GTDB lineage: Bacteria > Chloroflexota > Chloroflexia > Chloroflexales > Roseiflexaceae > CAIQIY01. Next base: position 25,412 of record JAGWYG010000004.1, on the reverse strand, counting down.
CTCGCCCGCCTGCTCCGGGCCAGCGCGCAGCGTGATGCCGTTCTGCCGCACGAAGTCGGCCGATTCATACGCCGTGTACAGGTATGTCTGCTCCAGGCCGAGTGCCGCCAGGCGGTCGCTCATCACGTCGGCGCCCTTGATCGCGCCCTCGGTGCCGGGCCAGCCGACCGACCAGGACATCAGATCATTGGCGGCGAGGTTGTCGCTCTGCTCGATCATGCGTTTCATCGCCCGGTCCTGATCATCATCGAACGATTCGAGCGACAGGTAGGCATTGAGCATGACCGCCGTCTTGATCGTGCTGGCGGCATTGAAGACGGTGCGCGCATGGACGGCGGCGATCTCGCGCTCGCGGGCGAGATCATACACGTACACGCCCGCGACATCGCCCCAGCGGGCCGCAAGCGCCTCGAGCGCCTGCTGGAGCGCGGCTGGCTCAGGGTGCATCTCGGCCGGCGTCAATGGCACCAGCGCCAGTTCGATCGTCCCGAGCGGCATTCCGGCCGCCAGCCGCTCGGCGATCGCCTGCCGGGCGCCGGCGACATCGAGCCGCGCGCCGCCGCTGACCACGAAACTGGCCGAGATGACATCGGTATCGGCGATCAGCGTGCTGCTGGTGGGGAGCCGGGCAGCCTCGGCGAGGCCATCGAGCAGCGCGGTGAGCGCCGCTTCGTCGTAGGTGGGTTCTGGGCTGATGCGGGCCGTCGCCGGCGCCGCCAGCGCCTCATCCAGCAAGGCCGCGCTGTCGATGCGCAGGCCGATGTCGTCGGGCGCGATGGTGAGCCGCTGCTCGCCGACCACCAGTTCGAATGGCTGCTGCAGCGCGCCGGCATACTGCTCGATGACCGCACGTGCTGCCTCGGGCGTCATCCCGCCCAGCGCGACGTCGCCGAGTTGTACACCGGCAGCGACCGGGATCGCGGTCGGCACGGCGGTGGCCGGCAGGCTGGTAGCGGTGGCCGGCGGAACGGTCGCGGTTGGCGCAGCGGCGGGGGTGGCACTGCAGGCTGCGCCGGCGGCGAGTACCACGAGGGCGGTGAGGGCGCGAAATAGACGCTTCATCAATCTCTGGTTTCTCGACACACTGGAACGCTATGCCGCATAGTATAGCACAATGCGCTGATCAGGGCAGCGCGGGGAAGCCGCGCCGCCGGCATCTGGCCTCCCATCGGCCCGCCGCCGGGCGCATGCTGCGCTGGCGGGGGCGGGCGCCGGGATCGGTGGTATCATCGGGCAGGCGATCGGCGAGGAGCGACGATGATGATGGCCCAGATCATGCAGCGGGTGGCGGCCTGCCCGCCGGCGGTCAGCGCGCACCTGGCGCGCATCTTCGACATCGACGTGACCCATGGCGTGGCCGTGGTGCCTGCGACGATGGAGGAATGGGCCACCCGGCAGTTCGGCGCACTCGACGCGGTGCGCGATCAGCTGATCGTGCGGATCACCAACCGCTACACCCTCGAAGCCAGCATCTTCAACCCGCTGCGTGCGGCGCGGCCGGCGCAGGGCCGCAGCAGCGATGCCGCCATCGATGCGTGGATCGCCGCGGAACTGGCGGCATTCGACCCGTTCGCCGACCCGCTGCGCGATACGCCGGCGAACGCCTTCGGCCGGATCATCGGGCGCAGCAGCATCAGCGCCGCCAATGTCGCGCAATTCGCCGAGCACCATGGCCTGGTCATCTTCGACGCAGCACACCCGCTGCACTTCGACCACGCGCGCCTCGCCGACGCCTTCGATGTCGCGCGGCGCTGGTTCATCGCGGCGCATGCCTACGATCCCGGCGCAATCGTTCCCGTGCTGATCTGGAACTGCCTGCCGCGCAGCGGCGCATCGCTGGCGCACGGCCACATGCAGCTCGTGCTGCACCGCGGCATGCCCTATGCCCGCCGCGAAGCGTGGCGCCGCGCCGAAGTGCTCTACCAGGCGCACGGCGACTATCTCACGACGCTGGCGGCCGTCCACCGGGCGCTCGATCTCGCCATCCCCATGCCCGGCGCCACCGTGTTCGCCCACCTCACGCCGCTGCGCGCGCATGAGCTCATCGGGCTCCTCGAGCCACCGCCGTTCGACGACGACGACGCCGGCGACTACCTCGCCGACGTCGTCGCACCATTGCTGCAGCGGCTGATCGTGCGGTGCGGCACGCGCAGCTTCAACCTCGCGCTGGCATTTCCACCGCTGCGCCCGGGCGAACTTCCCTGGCCGTCACGGCACACCATCCTGCGCATCGGCGATCGTGGCGATGCCTTGGCGGCGCGCAACGACTGGGCGGCGATGGAGCTCTATGCCACCGGATGCATCGCCACTGATCCGTTCCATACCGCCGCCCGGCTGCGCTGACGTCAGTCCGCCGGTCGCTCACCCAGCGTCACCCGCATCGCCTGGGTCTCGCCATCGCGCCACACGTCGACCACCACCGTGTCGCCGGGCGCGTAGCCCAGCAGCAGGGCGCGCAACTGGCCATCCACGCCCACGCGCTGCCCCTCGAGGGTCGTGATCACATCACCCGGCTGGACGCCCGCCAGCGCTGCCGGGCCGCCGGCCTGCACCTCGCGCACCAGCGCCCCCGCCTGGACCGGCAGGTCCTGCTCGAACGCCGCCTGCGCATCGATCATCGTGAACGTCACGCCGAGGAAGGGGTACGACACCTTGCCCTCGGCGATCAGCGCATCGGCCACACGCTGGACCACACTGCTCGGCACCGAAAACCCGAGGCCTTCGGCCTGCACGCCGCTGAACCCCGAGCCGCGCACCACCAGCGTGTTGATCCCGACGACCTCGCCGCGCAGGTTGAGCAGCGGGCCGCCGCTGTTGCCGCGGTTGATCGCCGCATCGGTCTGGATCAGGCCGTCCGGCGCGTCGCCGCCGAGCGAGCGGTTCAGCGCGCTCACCACGCCGACCGTCACGCTGTTGCGGAAATCGCCCAGCGGGCTGCCGATGGCGATCACCGTCTCGCCCGGCTGCAACATGCTCGAGTCGCCGAGCGGCGCAGCGCCCGGGATATCCCCCTCGACTTTGAGCACCGCCAGATCCATCAGGGGATCGCTGCCCACCAGCGTGGCGCTTCGTCGGCTGCCGTCGAAGAAGATGACCGCCAGGGCGCGCTGTCCCTCGATGACGTGATGATTGGTGACGATATAGCCCGCATCGTCGATGATCACCCCCGAGCCCGTCGAGCGCTGTGGCTGGTCGGGCTGGGCGGGCTGCAGCGGCAGCAATGGCCGAGGTGCCGCATCCGACGCATCGAGCGTGTTGACGACGGTCACGACCGCGGGCGAGGCGCGCTGGACGACGTCGACGACGCTCAGCCCGGGGGCGCCAGCCGGCATGGCTGGCGCGACGGACGCCTGCGGCGTCGGCCGGGTGCGCGCCAGCACCGGCTGCTCCGATGCCGCGCGGCCGGATGTCGGCACGATCGGCGGCTGTGCCATCCGCTCGAGACGGCTGCCCACCAGATAGCCGACGCCGCCGCCTGCCAGCGCACCAGCGCCGAATCCGAACATCAAGGTCATGACGACCAGGAGCAACAGTCGCTTTGACATTGGAAGGTTCTCCCGTGTATCGATTCCGATCCGTTTCGGATCACCACCCGCATTCTCCGCGAGACGCGTGAGATCACGATGAGAATGACGTAAGAATTCGCTCAGGATGGCCGGGCGGCGCAGGCGATCGGCCGGGATCCACAGATCGCCGGCGCAGCGCGGGTGGGCCACGGCGCGCCCGGCGGCGCAACGAACGCGCGGCTCATCTTGCATGGCTGTCCCCAATACCGTACAATGAAGCCCTGAGCAGGGGTGCTCGCTGCACGCGTGCGGTGCCGCCGCGGACAACATCGTGCCGGATGAAGTGCCCGGATGTATGTTCCGGCAGAGAGCGAGCCAGCCATGAGGCACACTGCCGATCGTGTGGTCGAGGATGTGCTGCGCGAGCGCCACGCAGGCGCGCTGCACATCGCCGGGATGGCCGCGGCGCATTTTCGTGCCGTCGTCCATCGTGGCGAGCCAGCATCGCCCGAGGCATTCCGTCGCGAGTGCCTGCGGCTAGGCATCGCGCTGATCGCCGCATGTCCCACCTGCGGGCCACTCATTAATCTGGTCAATGCCATCCTGTGGAGTGCCGAAGCCGACGACAGCCCGCGGGCATTGCGCCAGGCGGTTGCCGACACCAGCGAGATGTTCGAGCGACAGATCCATCAGCATGCGCTCACCGCAGCCGAGCGGGCGCTCTCGCTCATCAGCGACGACGTGACCATCGTCACGGTCGCTGCCAGCAGCACGGTGCGCAACGCGCTACGCCTCGCCCAGCGCGCCGGGCGCCGCTTCCGCGTGCTGGCCGCCGACACGGCCGGCGGCGACATGCTCGGCGCGTTGCGTGCCGACGGCATCACCACCGCGCAGTTTGATTGCAGCGCCGGCGAGCCGCCATCCCGTGCGGTGAGCATTCTCATCGGTGCCGACCTGATCAGCACCGACGGGCTGGTCAACATCGCCGGCACTGCCCGGGTCGTCGAGTGGGCCCAGCAGCACATGCTGCCGGCCTATGCGGTGAGCGCCAGCGAGAAATTCACGCCGATGCGGCCGGCGCCGCAGGCGCCCGCGATGGTTGGCGTCGATCTCCCGTGTGACCTCATTCCGCTCACGGCGCTTGGTGGCGTGGTGACCGAGCGCGGCACGCTGACGACGGTGGCGATCGAAGCCTGGCTGGCGACCGTCGGGGTCCATCCGATGCTCAGGGAGTGGTTCGGCGCGCGCGGCACCGCCGGCGCGCATGGCATATAGGCGCGAGCGATGGCCGATGGCATCCGACAGCCTGGCGATACGGCCCCCTGGCGCAACCGCCTGCGCGCGGCCTTCCGGGCGGCCACCATCACCATGCTGACGGTCGGCGGTGTGCTGGCGAGCTATCTGCTCATCGCACAGCTCGTCGCGCGCGGTTCGGTAGTCCTCGACGACCTGCGGTACGGCCGGCCGCGCAGCGCGCACGTCGTGGGATTCGTCGGTCATCACGAGGAGCGCGGCATGCCGACGCGCATCTTCGCGATGAACCTCGACCGGCGCATTGCGATCTGGGAGTTGCCGGGCGGCGATCCGGCGCGCATCCGATACATCGAGGGACCGTATCTGGTCGGCGCCGATGAGCATCTCACGCCGGTGCAAGTGCTGCTGGCGGACGTTGATGGCGACCGGACGCTCGATCTGCTGGTAGACATCCGGCGTGAACGGATCGTCTACCTCAATCGCGATGGGGCATTTCGTATGGCGACCGCCGAAGACTATCTGCGCATCCAGGAACACGTCCCATGACGATACCACCCGACGAATCTGTACCGGGCGCCGCCCGGCCGGCTGCCGACGCCGAGCGTGGCGACGAGGGCGCCTGGGAGTCGTTCGCCGACATCGACAAGCACGAGCGTGGGGTGCTGACCCGTGAACTGGTGGCGCGGCTGGCGGACCCGCCGCCAGCAGTGCCCCTGCCGCCGCTCAGCGCGACGACGCAGCGGTTGTTCGAGCGCGATGATCCGCCACCCCGGTACGCTGATGACGAGCTGCGCCTCGAACTGCTGCTCGCCGATACCTTCGATCCGGTCGATCGCCGCCGCCGCCTGGTGCGGGCGACGCGCCCCGGCACCCGGCCTTCGTGGAATGGCGATCATCCGCTGACGCTGCTGGCGGTGGTGACGATCGCGATCCTGGTGATCTGGCTGGCGTGGGGGCCGGCTGGCGATGTCATCGTCAGCCGCTATGCTCCCTCCGATCAGGTGGCGGCGGCGGTGATCACCGCGACACCGATCATCATTCCACCGGGTGAACACAGCGTCGTCGGCGCACCGACGCTGAATGCCGCACAGATCGACGAAATCCTGGCGTCCTATGGCTCGCCGGCGACGGGCACCGGCACGATCTGGATCGAGCGCGGTCGGGTCTATGGCATCGATCCGGCGTTTGCGCTGGCATTCTTCGTGCACGAGTCGGCCGCGGGAACGCATCCCGACTGGGCGGGCATCAAGCCGGATGGCGCGACGACGCACAACATCGGCAATATCGTGTGCGCCGGGTATGCGACGTGCTACGGCCGCTTCCGTGATTACGGCGAGTGGGCCGAGGGGATCAACGACTGGTATCGGCTGATCTCGGTGGAGTACATCGGCGGGCGCGGAGTGACGACGATCGAACAGATCATTCCGATCTATGCGCCGGCATTCGAAAACGATGTGCCACGCTACATCGAGGCCGTGCTACAGCTGGTCTATACATGGCGCGCGCGCTATGCGCCGTGAGCAGCCATGTCTCGGGGGCGGGGGACGGGCTCACACGAAGACACGAAGACACGAAGACACGAAGGGACGGGGGACGGGGGACGGGCTCACACGAAGACACGAAGACACGAAGACACGAAGGGACGGGGGACGGGGGACGGGGGACGGGGGACGGGCTCACACGAAGCCACGAAGACACGAAGGTACGAAGGGGCGGGAGCGGTGTCGCACGAAGACGCGAAGGGGACGGGAGTAGCGTCACCTGCTGCTCGTTGCTCGCGCCGCTCAATCCTCATGGCTCGCCGCTCACGCCGCGTCTCCAGCCACCGGCCAGCGTCAGACGCCGTACAAGCCAGGGCGTCACGGCGTGCAGCCAGAACAGACCGCGCAAGGCTGCCGGCGCGATGATCAGCCGCCGCCGCCGTTCGATACCATCGAGGATGGCCGCTGCCGCCTGGTCGGTACTGAGCGGCGGCAACACGCGTCGCGCCAGCCGTGGAATCCGTTCGGCCACGCCGGGGTTGTGGGCAAAATACTGCGACTCCACCATGCCGAGCACCACGGTCGAGACCATGATCGGCGTACCGTGGAGATCGGCGCGCAGCGCCTCGGCGAAACCGCGCAGCGCCCAGCGCGCCGCGCTGTAGGCGCACGCCCCCGGCCACGGCAGCAACGCAGCCGGAGAATTGACATAGACCAGATGTCCGGCACCACGTGCCAGCAACGGCCCGATCAGCAGCCGGGTCAGCGTGAACGCCGCGAAGTACGGCATCGCCATCATCGCCCGCGCCTCCGCCGGCTCCGTCTCATCGATCGCCAGCCAGCGGCCCGAGCCAGCATTGCTGATCACCACATCGGGCACACCGGTCTCCGCCAGCAGCGTGTGCACCGCCGATGCCAGCGCCGCATCATCGGTCAGATCGACCGCCAGCGGCAACGCCCGCGCGCCCATCGCCGTCACCGTTTCGGCCACGTGCCCCAGCGCGTCCGCGCTGCGCGCCATCAGCACCACGCACGTTGCGCCACGTTGCGCCACCGACCGCGCCAGCGCCGCCCCGATGCCATATGATGCGCCCGTGACCAGGACCGTCGTGCCGCGCAGCTGCATGACCACTCCCTCCAGCCATCAGCACCAGGACATCACGCGCAGTCCGGTGTGTGCAGGGTATAATACCAGCGACACTGCTGATCGCCGCGAGAGGAGTCGCTGATGCGCATCACCCCGGGAATCTTCAAGGCCTATGATATTCGTGGCATCTACCCCACCGAGCTCGACGAACCTGGGGCCCACGCCATCGGGCGTGCATTCGTCACCCTGCTCGGCGCCCGGCGGGTGATCGTCGGCCACGACATGCGCCTGTCCGGCCCGGCGCTGTTCGCCGAGGTCACGCGCGGCATCATGGAGCAAGGCGCCGACGTCATCAACATCGGCCTCGTCAGCACCGATCAGTTCTATTTCGCGTGCGCGCGGCTCGGCCTGCCCGGCATGATGGTGACCGCCTCGCATAATCCCAAGCACTACAATGGCTTCAAGATGGTACGCCAGATGCCGTATCTGCTGAGCGGCAACGAGGGCATCCACGACCTGCGGCGCATCATCGAGGCTGATGCATTCGCACCGTCCAGCGGGCAAGGCGCGATGAGCGCGCTCGACCTGTCCGAGGCGTTCATCGAGACGCTGCTCGGCATGATCGACGTCGCGGCGCTCGCCGGCCGGGGCCTGACGGTGGTCGCTGATACCGGCAACGGCACGGTCGGGCCGATCCTGCGCCGGCTGTACGCCCGGCTGCCGGTCACGCTGATCGGCCTGTACCTCGAGCCCGACGGCAACCTGCCCAACCACGGCCTCGATCCGCTCCAGCCCGAGAATCGTGCCGAGCTCGAGCGGCGCGTCATCACCGCCGGCGCAGCCGCCGGCTTCGCCTTCGATGGTGATGGCGACCGCTTCTTCGCCATCGACGATCGCGGCCGGTTTGTGCCCGGCGATTTCATGACCGCGTTGCTCGGCCGCTACCTGCTGCGGCGCCGGCCGCGCAGCAAGATCGTCTACGACGTGCGCGCATCGTGGGCGGTGCGCGACCTGATCAGCGCCAGCGGTGGCACGCCATTGGTGGAGCGCGTCGGCCATGCGTTCATCAAGCGGCGGATGGCCGACGAGGGCGCCCTGTTCGGCGGCGAGGTCACCGGCCACTACTACTTCCAGGACTTCACCTACGCCGATTCGGGGCTCATCCCGTCGCTGCTCATCCTCGAGATGCTCGCCACTGGCGGTCATCCGCTGTCGCGCCTGCTCGAGCCGATCGAGTCGCACTATATCCTCTCGGGCGAGATCAATTCGACGGTCGCCGACCCGTCCGGGCGGCTCGAGGCGCTCAAGGCGCGCTACCACGACGGCGTCATCGAGACGCTCGACGGCGTGTCGGTCACGTATCCCGACTGGCACTTCAACGTGCGCGCCTCGAATACCGAGCCCCTGGTGCGCCTGAATCTCGAGGCCCTGTCGCGGGAGACGATGGAACAGCGCCGCGACGAGGTGCTGGCGATCATTCGTGCATGAACCGGCAGGGTGGCGCGAGGCCGCCGTGGGGGAGGCAGTATGGCGGTGCTGGGGCATGATCAGAGCGAAGCCAGCGATGGCGCGGGCGACCGGGTGGCGGAGGTGCGCATGCATGCCTGGTGGCGCGCCGTGCGCGCGCGCCATGTGTCAGATGACGGACACCGACGTCGTGCTGGACACATCGGCGAGCTCGCCATCATCGTGGCATGGGCGTGCTTCGTCGGCTGGCCGCTGCTCGACCTGAACCCGGCCATGGTGCCGACGGGCCGGGAGTTCCTCTCGGCCATCCAGTCGCACCACATCTGGGGCGTCGCGCGGCAATGCGGCCCGTGTGTGATGTGGAACGGTGCGGTGCGCGGTGGTGCGCCGGCGTTCGTCGATCCATACGGCAGCATGCTGCATCCGCTGGTGATCCTGGCGTCGCTTGGCTGGGGCAGCATCAATGGCGCCAAACTGGCGCTCGTCGGCGCGTTCATCATGGCCGGCGTGGCGCAATTGTGGTTGGGAGCGCTGGTTGGCCTCGGCCGGATCGCGCGGCTGTGGGGTGCTTGCCTGGTGATCGCCGCCGGCCATCTGTCCGGGCGGGCCGAGATCGGCACGTTCGGCCTGGTGCTGTCGACGGCGGCGTGCTCGCTGGTACTGCCGGCGCTGGTCGCTGCGGCGCGCAGCGGCCGGCAGTGCCACGTGGCGCTGCTGGGCCTCGCGCTGGGCCAGGCGCTCCTCGCCGGGCAGGGCTACATGCAGGTCGCCATGGCGCTGTGCCTGCCGCTGGCGCTGTTGCTCCTGCCGCGACAGGAGGCGACGCCGAGGATGCGGCTGCGCGGGCTGCTGCTCGGTGGTGTGCTCGGCCTGGCGCTGGCTGCGCCGTTGCTCGTGCCGCTGGCGCACTTCGTGTCGGCATTCACCAAGGATGGTGACGCGAGCTTCACCGCCGGGCAGCCATTGCAGTGGATCCCGCTCAACCTGGTAGTCGACGATGCTGACTTCTTCTGGAGCGACGCACTCCAGAAACTGCCGTATCCGTACCTGTACGTCAACTACCTCGGCTGGATCCCCGCGTCGCTGGCGCTGTGGGGGAGCATCGTGATGTGGCGCGGGCAGCGGCGCATGGCGCTCGTTCTCGGCATGGGCGCGCTGCTGCCGCTGTGGCTGGCCAGCGGCGTGCCGCTGCAGTGGCTCGCGCAGCTGCTTCCCGACGCCATCGCCGCGCTGCGCTACTTTCCGGTGATGGCTGGCCTGGCGATCCCGCCGCTCGTCGTCCTGGCGGCAGTGGCGGTCGAGCACGCCCTCGAACGCCTGCGCAACCGACTGCACGTCAGCGCCGGCATCGGCCAGCACAGCGTGGCATTCGGCCTCGATGGCCGCTGGGTGCTGTTGCCGGTGCTGCTGCTGGCGCTCCACGGCCCGTGGCGGTTCGGCCAGCAATGGTTGCAGCTCATGCCGCTCGCCCCCGACGTCGAGGTCGTCCTCGGCGCGCTCACGACGCCCGAGCTGCAATGGGTCAACACGCCGTTTGGCGAGCACTTCTACGTCACGCCGGCGGTGGATCGTGGGCTGAAGCTGGCGCTGGGCGTCCGCCCATGGGATTGGCGCGACCGCCCGCTGCCCACGGCGTGGCTCGAGAGCTTCCGCGAGAATCCGCCCGACGGGCTGACGCCCATCGGCGCGGTCGGTGGTATCCAGATCCTGCGCGGCCCGCCCGAGACCCAGTATGCCCAGGTGATCGGCAATGACGGCGGCCGCACCGCCTGTCGCGGCAGCGGACGCGGCGGCGACCTCGACATCGAGTGCCCGGCGCACCCGGCGGGTCGGCTGATCGTCCACGAATACACCTGGTCGGGCTGGTGGGCCGAGGTGGACGGCCGGCCGGCGGATCTGATCGGCGCGACCTGGCTGGAGCTCGAGGTGCCGGCTGATGCGCGACAGATCCGCCTGCGCTACCGGCCATGGGATGTGCCGCTCGGCGTCGTGCTGGCGCTCGCCGCGCTGGGGTTCAGCGGCATGCTCATCTGGCGTGACCGTGCCGGTGTGGCGGTGGGCGGCTGAGCCGCAGCACGGCGGTGCGGTCGGTGTCGCGATCGCAATCACCGTCTCACCGCCAGGGCCGGTTGCCCCTCCGTGGCACCTCTGCTATACTTGGCCGCAATCACGACGACAGCGAGGCCCACCCGTCATGCCGATTGCCCTGCCGATCAAGTTCAAAGATTCCGGCAAGATCTCCCACGTGGATCCCAACGGCATCGAGCGGCTCGCGGCCGGCGACCACGTCATCGTCGACACGGTGCGCGGCCCCGAGCTCGCCCAGGCCGTGGCGGCGCCCAGCGACATTGCGCCAGGCGACATCATCGGCGACCTGAAGCCGGTCATCCGCCGGGCCGACGACGCCGACCTCCAGCGGCTCGAGGCGCTCAACGCCCGGCAGTCGGCGACGCTGGCGCGCTGTGCCGAGAAGATCCGCGAGCACGATCTGCCGATGCGGCTGGTCAAGGCCGAGTACAACTTCGACGGCTCGCGGCTCACGTTCTACTTCACCGCCGAGAAGCGCGTCGACTTCCGCAATCTCGTACGCGAGCTGGCACGCACCTTCAAGACGCGCATCGAACTGCGCCAGATCGGGCCGCGCGACGAAGCGCGCCTGCTCGGCGGCATCGGCCCATGCGGCCGGCTGCTGTGCTGCACCACATTTCTGCCCGACTACGCCCGCGTCTCGATCAAGATGGCCAAGGACCAGGATCTGCCGCTGAATCCGGCCAAGATCAGTGGCGTCTGCGGTCGGCTGCTGTGCTGTCTCTCGTACGAACACGACCAATACGTCGCCATCAAAGCCGAGCTACCCCGCAAAGGCGCGTGGGTCCAGACACCCGATGGCCCGGGCGAGGTCATCACGGTCAACGTCATCCGCGAGACCGTCACCGTCGAACTCGCCGGCAGCGGCGTCCAGTCGGAGTACCAGCCAGCACAGCTGAGCGAGGCCGGCGAGCGGGTCGCCAGCGTGGCGCGCAGCCGCGTCGGCGAGGGCATCGCGCCGGGCGCACGGCCACCCGTCGGCCAGCGGTCGCCGATGCCGCGCCGCGAGTCACGGCCACCGGGGGAGCGGCGCCTGCTGCGCGACGAGATTCCGCCCGAGGATGCCGACGCGCCGAGCCACCAGCGGAGCAGCGAGCCGCCAGCCGAGCGCCCTGCGGCCGCCGCGCGGCCGGCGCCGCCGCAGCCGCGCGAGCGACACCAGGTGCGTGCCGCCCAGCACCAGCGGCCCGCCGGCGTGCCGCCACCGGCCAGCGCCGATCCGCCACCATCCGCCGAGGGCGCACCACCCGCCCTGCGGCGGCGGCGGCGCCGTGGCCGCATCCCCGGCCAGGAATAATGCCAGCCGTCAGCAGCCAAGGGAGCGAACCATGACGACCCGACCCGCCCGCCTGATTGGATGTGGTCAGATCACCTGGCCCCGCCAGATGCCCGAGGAGCATGTGCTGGCCGAGATCGCCGCCGCGGGCTACGATGGCGCACCCGCCGGCCCGACCGTCGGCGAGACGGCGGCGCAGACGCTCGCACGGTATCGCGCGTCTGGCCTGCGCCCGGCACCGGGCTATCTCGGCGCCGACTTCTGGCGTCGCGACCAGCGGCATGCGATCCTCGAGCGCGCCGCCGAATTTGCCGCATTCGCCGCCGCCGTCGGCTGCCACGAGCTCTATGTCGCGCCGGCTGGCTTCGACTATGTGACGCGCTCTGGCCAGACGCGCAGCCAGGCGTCGGGGCATGTCGCCCCCGAAGACGCGCTCTCCCCCGACGAGCTGCAGATCTTCGCCGAGACGCTCAACGCTGTCGGCGAGCGGACGCTGCGCGAGGGTGTCGCCAGTTGCTTCCATAACCACGTCGGCGCCGTGATCGAGACGCGTGACGAGATTGATCAACTGCTGGCGCTGACCGATCCGTCACTGGTGTTCCTGGGCCCCGACACCGGCCATCTGGCGTGGGCCGGCGCCGATCCGGTGGCGTTCGTCCACCAGTACGCCGGCCGTATTCGCACCCTGCATGTCAAGGATGTCGATGCTGCGGTGGTGACATGGGCGCGGCAGCAGCGTGCGGGTTATGCCGAGGCCCAGCAGGCGGCGATCTGGACCGAGCTCGGCCAGGGTTCGGTCGATTTTCCGGCGATCTTCGCCGCGCTCGACGCCGCCGGCTTCGGCGGCTGGGTGATCGTCGAGACGGATGTGACGCAGCTGCCGACCGCACTCGAGAGCGCCCGGGTGAGCCGGGCATATCTACGGACGCTGGGGCTGTGAGGAGGCCGAGATGGCACCGTATCGGGTAGGGATCATCGGGTGTGGCCGGCCGTGGCGCGCCGACGGGGCGACGGGCTTCGGCATGTCGCACCAGCATGCCATTGGCTATCGCGCATCGCCGGCGGCGCAGATCGTCGCGCTGGCCGACATCGTCGCCGGGAATGCCCGGGCTTTCCAGGCGCAGCACGGCGGTGATGCGATCTACACCGACTACCACGAGATGCTGGCGCGCGAGCGGCTCGACATCGTCAGCATCAGCACCTGGCCCCACCTGCACGCGCCGATGGTGATCGCCGCCGCCGAGGCCGGCGTCCGGGCGATCCATTGCGAGAAGCCGATGGCGCCGACGTTCGGCGAGGCGCGCCAGATGGTCGCCGTGTGTGCCGATCGCGGCGTCCAGCTCACGTTCAACCACCAGCGCCGCTTCGGCACGCCCTTCCGTCGTGCCCGCGAGCTGTTGCGCGCCGGCGCCATCGGCACCCTGCAGCGGATCGAGTGCTCCACCGATAATCTGTTCGACTGGGGCACCCACTGGTTCGACATGGCGTGCTTCTTCAACGACGAGACGCCGGTCGAGTGGGTCATCGGGCAGATCGACCTGCGTGATGCGGCGCCGGTGTTCGGCGTGCCGGTCGAACGCCACGGCATCAGCCAGTTTCGCTTCGCCAACGGCGTCGAGGGCCTGATGCTCACCGGCCGCGGCGCCTTTCAGCCGCTCGGCATCCGGCTATCCGGCAGCAGCGGCATCATCGAGCTGGGACACAGCGACGCCGTCCCGCTGCGCGTGCTCGGCGGCGGCCGCGGCGCGTGGGAGGCCATCCCGGTCGACGAGGGGCTGCACGGCGCCGACTGCGTCACGCGTGGTGTGCTCGATCTGATCGACGCGCTGGCCGCCGGCCGCGAGCCGGAGTTGTCGGCAGCGCGTGCGCTGCGTGCCACCGAACTGATCTTCGCGACGTACGAGTCGAGCCGGCGGGGTGCGCGCGTCGAACTGCCGCTCACCATCGACGACTCGCCATTGATCGCGCGGCTGACTGCCACGACATCCTGACACTCTCCCGGCCGCGTGACGGTGTGGCGCAGGCTGCACCGCCACGCGCCACAGCATGGTCACGCATGGCAACGCATTCATCACGAGGCAACAGACGGCTGGCGCCGTTCGCCGCGCTGCAGTATCGCAATTTCCGCCTGCTCTGGCTGGGCCAGCTGATCTCGGTGTTCGGCTCCCAGATGCGCATCGTCGCCATCAACTGGCAAGTCTACGACGTCGCGCGCCAGAGCGGGCTGATCGATCCGGCGCTGGCGCTCGGCCTGATCGGCCTGTCGCGCGTCATCGCACTGGTGCTGATCGCGCCGATCAGCGGCGTCTTCGCCGATCGTGTCGATCGCCGGCGCGTGTTGCTGGTATCGGCCTTCGCCGGGCTGGCAGCCTCGGTGGTGCTGGCGATCGTCGCGTGGGCCGAGCAGCCGTCGCTGTGGGTGATCTACCTGATGGTCACCGCCGCGTCGATCGCCAACGCATTCGACATGCCGGCACGCCAGGCGATCATCCCGACGCTGGTGCCGCCGGCACGGCTGCCAAATGCCCTGAGCCTGAACATCATCGCCTGGCAGATGGCCAACGTCGTCGGCCCCTCGGTGGCGGGCATCCTGATCGCCAGCGTCGGCGTCGCGCCGATCTACACCATCGACGCCGTCTCATTTCTCGGTGTGGTGCTGGCGCTGCTGGCGATGCGCAACGTGCCGCCGGCGGCGGCGCTCAACGATGGGCGGCGCCCCGGGCTGCGCGACGCGCTGGTGGGGCTGCAGTTCGTCCTGCGCCATCGCATGATCGCCTCGACCATGCTGCTCGACTTCTTCGCCACGCTGTTCGGCGCCGCCACCACCCTGATGCCGATCTTTGCCATCGAAGTGCTCAAGGTCGGCCCGGTCGAGCTCGGCTGGCTCTATTCGGCGTCGGCGGTCGGCGCGGTGAGCACGGCGCTGCTGCTCAGCGCGGTGACCATCCGGCGCCAGGGGCTGGTGCTGCTGGCGACGGTGATCGCATTTGGCGTCTGCATCGCCATCTTCGGCCTGTCGCCGTGGCTGTGGCTCTCGCTGCTGGCGCTCGCCGGCGCCGGCGCCTGTGACACGGTGAGCATGGTCATCCGTGGCAGCATGCGGCAGTTGCTCACCCCCAACGAGCTACGCGGCCGGATGACTGCGGTGAATATGGTGTTCTTCGCCGGTGGGCCACAGCTCGGCGAGTTTCAGGCGGGCGTGCTCGCCAGCCTGATCACCGCGCCGATCGCCGTCGGCATCGGCGGCATGCTGTGCGTCGCCAGCGTCGTCGCCATCGGCTGGCGCGTCCCCGAGCTCCGCGCCTACGACGGACCAGACCAGGAGGGATCCCATGGGTGATTCGCGTCCGATCATCGGCGTCGTCGGCAGCCACTTCAGCTTCCCCGACCAGTCGCTGGTGGCGGGATGCCGGCCGGCGTATCTGGCGGCGGTGGAGCGGGGTGGTGGCGTCCCGACGTTGATCCATCTCACCGATGATGCCGAGGTGCTCGATGTGCTCTATCGCCGCATCGACGGCATCCTGTTCGTCGGCGGCGATGACATTGATCCGGCGCATTACGGCGCCGCGCCGCATCCGCAGCTCGGCCAGATCGAACCGCTGCGCGACACCGTCGAGCTCGCGCTGGCGCGCCGCGCCGCCGCCGACGCGCTGCCGATGCTGGGCATCTGCCGCGGCGTGCAGCTGATCAACGTCGCGCTCGGCGGCACGCTGATCCAGGACATCCCCAGCGACGTGCCCGGCGCCGCCGATCACCGCGAATCGGTCTGGCGCGGTGCCCGCGAGCATCTGGCGCACACGATCGACGTGGTGCCGGATACATGGCTGGCCCGGCAGGTCGGCGCGGGGGCGCTGCCGGCCAACACGCTGCATCATCAGGCCGTCGATGCGCTGGCGCCGGGGCTGCGCTGCGCGGCGCGCGCGCCCGATGGCGTCATCGAGGCGATCGAGGGCGCTGGCCCCGGCCTGATCGTCGGCGTGCAGTGTCACCCCGAGCACCTGTGGAATGCCACCGAGCCGCGCTGGACGGCGCTGTTCACGGCATTCGTCGCCGAGGTCCGCGCGCGGCGCGGCCAGTGAGGAGCAGCAGCGATGCGAGCGATCAGGATCCATGGGTTTGGCGGCGTCGAGGCGCTTGAGCTCGACGAGCTCGAGATGCCGCGGCCGGCCGCCGGCGAGGCGCTGGTGCGCATCAGCGCGATCGGCGTCAATTTCATCGACATCTACCAGCGCTCGGGGCAATACCGTGGTGCCCTGCCGCTGACTCTCGGCCAGGAAGCGGCCGGGGTGGTGTGTGAACTGGGCGCCGGCGTCGATCCGGCGCTGCTCGGCGCCCGGGTGGCGTATGCCATGCAGCCCGGCGCCTACGCCGAGTATGCCGCCGTGCCGGCATGGAAGCTGGTGGCGCTGCCCGATGCCGTGAGCGAGCAGGTCGCGGCGGCAGTGATGTTGCAGGGCATGACTGCCCACTATCTGAGTCACAGCACCTGGCCGCTCCAGCCCGGCGATGTGGCGCTGGTCCATGCCGCCGCCGGCGGCGTCGGCCAACTGCTGGTCCAGTTGGCACGCCGGCGGGGCGCACGCGTCATCGGCACCGTCTCGACCGGGGCCAAGGCGGCGATTGCGCAGCGCTGCGGCGCCGACGTGGTGGTCGATTACACCCGCGAGGACTTCGTCGCCGTGGTCCAGCGCGAGACGCATGGGCGCGGCGTCGACGTGGTGTACGACTCGGTCGGCAGGACGACCTTCGAGCAGAGCCTGGCGGCGCTGCGGCCGCGTGGCATGCTGGTGCTGTATGGTCAGTCGAGCGGTGCCGTGCCGCCGTTCGATCCACAGGTGCTCAATGCGCGTGGCTCGCTGTTCCTCACCCGGCCGACGCTGCTGCACTACAGCGCCAGTCGCGATGAACTGCTCGGGCGTGCTGGCGCGCTGTTCGCAGCGATCGAAGCGGAGACGCTCCAGGTCCAGATCGACTCGGTCTATCCGCTGGCCGAGGCGGGCGCGGCGCATGCGGCGCTGGCCGGCCGCGCGACGAGCGGCAAGGTGCTGCTCGTGCCGTGACCGGGCGGGCTGCGCTGGCCCCGGGCGCGGCCGGGCGGTCGGCGCGCTCCTGTGCTGCCTCATGGCGGGCAGGCGTTCTAACACAGCGCTAACGCGCCCGGCTTGTCGGCAGCATCGCGCTTCGGGTAGGATAGAGGCGAAGGTTCGTGCCGACCAGCAACACGGAGAGATGCCATGACCGCCAGTGATGCGGTGACCGACCAGAACCCTGCCGCCGTTCCGTTCCGCACCGAGGTGCGGCAATTACTCAACATCCTCGCGCACTCGCTCTACAGCGATCGCGAGATCTTTCTGCGCGAACTGATCTCGAATGCGTCCGACGCGCTGCATCGGGTGCAGTTCGAGATGGTCACCAACACCGATGTCGTCGATGCCGACGCCGAGCTCGAGGTGCGCATCAGCGTCGATGAGGACGCCAAGACGATCACCATCAGCGACACGGGCATCGGCATGTCGCGTCAGGATCTGATCGATCACCTCGGCACGATCGCGCAATCGAGCGCGCGATCGCTCGTCGAGCGCCTCGAGGCCGGGCAGCGCAGTTCGATCATCGGGCAGTTCGGCGTCGGCTTCTACTCCGCATTCGTCGTCGCCGACGAAGTCACCGTGATCTCGCGTTCGCACCGGCGCGACGAGCCCGCCGCACTGTGGCGCTCGACCGGCGACGAGACGTTCACCGTGGCGGCCGCCGAGCGCGAGCAGCGTGGCACCACCGTGATCCTCAGGCTGAAGGAAGAGGCCCATGAGTTTGCCACGCCCTGGCGCGTGCGGCAGATCATCCGGCGTCACTCGAACTTCGTCGCATTCCCGGTGTATGTCGGCGACGAGCGCGCCAACGAGCAGCAGGCGCTGTGGCGCCAGGCGCCGCGCAAAGTCGAGGCGTCGCAGTACGAGGAATTCTACCGCCAGCTGACGTTCGACTTTGAAGCGCCGCTGCTCACCGTGCACCTCTCGACCGATGCGCCAGTCGATCTGCATGCGCTGATGTTCGTCCCGGCCAAACGCGAGCGCGGCGTCGTCGAGCGTCGCGTCGAGGGCAAGATCAAGCTGTACTCGCGCAAGGTCCTGATCCAGGAAGAGGCCAAAGACCTGCTGCCGGGCCACTTCCGCTTCATCGAAGGCGTGGTCGACAGCGAGGACCTGCAGCTCAACGTGTCGCGCGAGATGATCCAGAGCGGTTCGGTGCTGCCGCGCATCAAGAAGTCGCTGGCCAGCAAGCTGCAGCGTGAGATCGCCGAACTGGCCGAGAAGGAGCCGGAGCGCTATCTCAAGCTCTGGAACGAGTTCGGCGTCTTCTTCAAGGAAGGCATCGCGACCGATGCGGGGGTGCGCGACGAACTGCTGCCGCTGCTGCGCTTCGCCAGCAGCGCCTCGGGCGATGCGCTGATCAGCCTGGCGGAGTATGTCGGCCGGCTGCAGCCCGACCAGCAGGATATCTACTACGTGCTGGCGGGCGATCTCGAGAGTGCCCGCACCAGTCCGCATCTCGATGCGTTGCGCGAGCGTGGGCTGGAAGTGCTGTTCCTGGTCGATATCATCGACGGCTACATGCTCAACGGGCTGCGCGAGTTCGCTGGCCACAAGCTGGTGAACATCGATGATCCGAACCTGCAGCTGCCGGGCGAGGCCGCCGCGCACGAGGTGCTGGTCGATGACATGCGCTTCGTGACGCTGGTGAACGCCGTCAAGGCCACGCTGGGCGAGCGCATCGCCGGCGTGCGCGCCTCCGAGACGCTGCGCTCCAGCCCGGTGCGGCTGGTCGCCGGCGAGCAGGGCGCGGGGCGCGAGATGGATCGCATCCAGCGGCTGCTCGACCGCGACTATCAGGTGTCGCCGCGCGTGCTGGAGATCAACCGTGGCCATGCGCTGATCGAGCGGCTGACGGCGTTGCTGGAGCACGATGCCGCGGCGCCGCTGGCGGCCGCGCTGATCGAGCAGCTGTACGAGAGCGCCTTGCTGCTCGAGGGGCTGCACCCCAATCCGGCGACGATGATCGGCCGCATCCAGTCGCTGATGGAGGCGGCGGCCGGCGTGACGCCGCGCCCCTGACGCGCGCCCTGCCGTGCCGGCTCCGCGACGGCACCAGCTCCGCCGACGCCGATGCCAGGGAGCGCTCCCTGGCATCGGCGCGTGATCCGGGATGGTGGCGTCAGCCGGGTTGATGCGGACGATGCGGCGCTCTGCTCCCTGTGACGCTTCGTGGCGGTGCGTGCCTCCTGCGCCTGGATGGCGCGCATCCGGCTGCCGCGGCGGCCGCGCCAAGCCTGGCGCGCTCCGTGATCGCGCGGCGAGGGCAGGCGCGTGCCCCCTTGCCGCGGAGCCGGCCTGTGGCGGCGTGTATCAGCACGCGCCGCGGCCACTGGTGTCGGTGATGTCGGGGGTCAGCGGCTGTCCGGCGCGCCAGGCCTCGAGGAATGGCCACGGATCGATCGTGCCGCGCCGCACCAGCCAGTCGTCGGGATCAGCGCCGTCGCCCGGGGGCGAGATGCCGAAGTGCAGGTGCGGCGGCGTCCCGCGCGCGTTGCCGCTGTCGCCGGTCGTGCCCAGGGCGTCGCCGGCGCTGACGCGCGCGCCGACGATGATGCCCGGGGCAACCGACGTGAGGTGTGATCCGTAGTAGCGCACGCCATCATCGCCGACGATCGCCACGGCGATGCCACCGCGGACGCGCGGATCATCGGCAGCCGGATCCCATTGGTCACGCTCGCGTACGAAGGTCACCACGCCATCGGTGACGGCGACGAAGGTGCTGCCCACGGGCGCGAAGATATCGGACGCGGGATAGTCGTGGTGGCAGCGGCCATAGCTGCTCTGGTCGGCGGGCTCGACGGGAAACCGGTATGCCGGAACACGCACGGGCGTGGCGCTGGGCACGGGCGTGGCGCTGGGCACGGGCGTGGCGCTGGGCGCGGGCGTGGTGCTGGGCGCGGGCGTGGCGCTGGGCGCGGGCGTGGCGCTGGGCGCGGGCGTGGCGCTGGGCGCGCCGCAGCCAGCGAGCACCAGCGCAGCCAGGCTGGCGCAGAGCAGCCAGCGGTGATCGATGCAGATGCGAGCCATCTCCTCCCCCGGTCGTGCAGCCGCACATCCGGGATCATTGTACCCGCTGGTCGTCGCACCAGCGCAGCCAGCAGCCGCACCGTCGCCAGCAGGTCATCGCCCATGCCGCCGACACCCGACCCAGACATGCGGGCAGCGGCGGCACAGCGCGACCGGCGATCAGAGCGTCGCGGCCTCCTGACCTGCCGCAGCATTCTCGGCCGCCGGATCGAACAGCCGATGGATCGTCGCCGTCGGATGCGGCAGCAGCGCGGCCGCCAGCACCTGGTCGACCGTATCGACCGGAATGAATGTCAGATCGTCGAACACCTCGCGCGGCAGATCCTCCAGCTCGGCCTCATTGCGGCGTGGCAGGATGATCGTCCGAATGCCCGCGCGATGCGCGCCGAGCGCCTTCTCCTTGATGCCACCGATCGGCAGCACCTTGCCGCGCAGCGTCATCTCGCCGGTCATCGCCAGATCATCGCGCACCACCCGGCCGGTCGCCGCCGACGCCAGCGCCGTCGCCATCGTGATGCCAGCCGACGGGCCGTCCTTCGGCACCGCACCGCCGGGCACATGGATGTGCACCGCATGGGTATCGAAGAACTGCGGATCGATCCCCAGTGTTCCGGCACGTGAGCGGACATACGTCAGCGCCGCCTCGGCGCTCTCGCGCATCACATCGCCAAGCTGGCCCGTCAGCTTCAGCTCGCGGCCGCCCTCGATCGCCGCCGCCTCGACGAACACGATATCGCCGCCGACCGGCGTCCAGACCATGCCGGTCGCGATGCCTGGCTGATCGATGTGCTCGCGGGCCTCGGTGCTGAAGCGTGGCCGCCCGAGCGCCTGGCGCACATAGGCCGCGTCGACCGTCACCGGCAGCGTGGCCAGTGACGCCGCTGCCTCGTGGTCGGCCAGTTGGCGGGTGACCTTGCGCAACACCGCGCCAAGCTGGCGTTCGAGGCCGCGCACCCCCGCCTCGCGGGTATAGCTGGTGATCACCGTGCGCACCGCCGCCTCAGCGAACTGCACCTCGGCCGGGCGCAGCCCGTTGCTGCGAATCTGCTTCGGCAGCAGGTGCTGCTGCGCGATGCGCACCTTCTCGTCCTCGATGTAGCCGCTCAGCTCGATGGCCTCCAGGCGATCGCGCAGCGCCGGCGGGATGGTCTCGACCGTATTGGCCGTCGCGATGAACAGCACCTTGCTCAGGTCGAACGGCACGTTCAGGTAATGATCGGTGAACGTATGGTTCTGTTCGGGATCGAGCACCTCGAGCAGTGCCGCAGCCGGATCACCGCGATAATCGGCGCCGAGCTTGTCGATCTCATCGAGGAGGATCACCGGATCCGACGACCCGGCGCGGCGCAGCTCCTGGATGATGCGCCCCGGCTGCGAGCCGATGTAGGTCCGGCGAAACCCGCGCAGCTCGGCTTCGTCGCGCACGCCACCCAGGCTCACCCGCACGAAGCCACGGCCGAGCGCCCGCGCGATGCTCTGCCCCAGGCTGGTCTTGCCGACGCCGGGCGGGCCGACGAACAGCAGGATGGGCTCGCGGGCCGGCGCGGGGCCATCGGTCTCGGCGGCCAGCAGTTGGCGCCGCCGCCGCACCGCCAGATACTCCAGCAGCCGCGCCTTGATCGGCTCGAGGCCGTAGTGGTCGGTATCGAGCACCGCCCGCGCATGGGCGATATCGATCGCCGCGCCGGTCGACCGGTCCCACGGCAGGTCTGCGACCCACTCCAGGTAGGTGCGCACCATCTGATACTCGGGCGACGCGTTGTTCATGCGCCGCAGCCGGGCCAGCTCGCGATCGGCCTCCTTGCGCGCCGCCTCCGGCAGGTGCGCCGCCGCCAGCCGCTCGCGCAGCGTCTCGAGCTCATCGGCCTCGGCGTCGTCCTCGCCGAGCTCCTTCTGGATGGCGCGCAGCTGCTGGCGCAGATAGAACTCGCGCTGTTGGCGCGCCGTGCCGTCCTGCACTTCCTGGCGCAGCCGGGCCTGCACCTCGAGCACCATCAGCTGCTTGCGGTACGCATCGCGCACCTTCACCAGGCGCTCGGCGACATCAAACGTCTCGAGCAGCTCCTGCCGCTCGCTGAAGGTGTAGTCCGGCGAATATCCGGTGTTGTCGGCGAGGTGTCCGGGGTCTTCGATGCCCCGCACGAAGTTGCGGATCTCCTGTGGCACCTCGCGGCGCTCCAGGACGGCATCGATCGTCGCGTGGACGTCGCGCGCCAGCGCCTCGAGCTCGGTGGTCGTCACGAAGGCATCGGCGCGTTCGGTATAGGATGCGCGGGCGTATGGCCGCTCGGCGAGGATCTCGTCGACGATGCCGCGCACCATGCCGCGCACGATGACGCCGCTGTTGCCATTGGGCAGCTTGCCGGCCTGCTCGATCCGCGCGACTGTACCGACACGATGCAGCTGGAGCAGGAGCGGATCGTCATCGCGGGCCTGCTCGCGACGCGCGACCAGGAGCACCAGCCGGTCGCGCGCCAGGGCGTATTGCGCGGCGGCGTCGTTCTCGGGCGTCAACGGCAGGGTCACCACAGTGTAGGGCAAGACCACCGCACCGTCGAGGATGATCACCGGGAGCTCTGATCGGCTGGTGCTGGTGGATGGGTCGAGTTCTGACATCTCACTCCTCCTCGGGCCGCCGGACGGCGGCGCCATCGCTGCCTTCAGTATCCGGATTGTGGTGGGTGGTGTCAACGCGTGACGGGCCAGTTTGCACATGAAACGTATAAGAAATCGCGGTGATGCCGCGGTATGTATAATGGGCCCGGTGAGCAGACGCGAGGCAGGCTATGACCGATTCGGGGAACCATGGGCTCAATGAGGCGCAGCGCCGCGCGGTCGAGGCTGGCGATGGGCCGGTGCTGGTGCTGGCGGGCCCCGGATCGGGCAAGACGCGGGTGCTGACGCAGCGCGTGGTGCACCTGATCCGCCGGCGTGGCGTCGATCCGGCGGCCATCCTGGCGGTGACGTTCACCAACAAGGCCGCCCGCGAGATGAAGCAGCGCATCGCCGCAGCGCTGCCGGGCGGCGCGACGATGCCGCTGGTGGGCACGTTCCACAGCCTGTGCGCCCGCTTCCTGCGCCGCGATGCCCCCCAGCTTGGCCGCGAGCGCGAGTTCGCGATCTACGATGGCGATGATCAGCTGCGGCTGATGCGGCGCGTGCTGCGCGAGCTCGATCTGGACGAGCAGCGCCATGCGCCGCGCGCGCTGCTGGCGGCGATCTCGCGCGCCAAGCAGGAGCTGATCGATGCGACGGCATATCAACGCCAGGCGCGCGGCTATCTGGAAGAGATCACGGGGCGGGCGTTTGCCCGCTACCAGGCGTTACTGCTCGAGGCCAACGCCTTCGACTTCGACGACCTGCTCGGCGAGATGGCGGGACTGTTCGAGCGACGCCCCGACGTCCTCGCCTGGTATCACCGCCGCTACCGCTGCATCCTGGCCGATGAATACCAGGACACCAACCGGGTCCAGTATGTGCTGCTGCGCCAGCTTGCCGCGGCGCACCGTCAGTTGTTCGTCGTCGGTGACGAAGATCAGTCGATCTACGCGTTTCGCGGCGCCGACATCCGCAACATCCGCATGTTCACCAGCGATTACCCGGACGCCGAGGTGATCCTGCTGCGTCACAACTACCGCAGCACGCGCGCCATCCTCGATGTGGCCCAGGCGGTGATCAACCGCAGCGGGCATCGCCGTGCACCCAAGGAGCTGGAGACGATCCATGGCGACGGTGCGCCGGTTCAGCTGCTGTCGGCCTACGACCAGGACGACGAGGCGCTGCTGGTGGCTGATGCGATCGTGGCGCTGGGGGCGGAAGGTGTGGCGGTGCCGGCCGATGTGGCGGTGATGTATCGGACGAATGCGCAGTCGCGTGCCATCGAGGAGGCGCTGCTGCGCCGCGGGCTGCGCTACCAGATCGTCGGGGGTACGCGCTTCTACGACCGCAAGGAGGTCAAGGATGTGCTGGCGTACGTGCGCGTGATCTACAATCCGTTCGACAGTCTGAGCCTCGGCCGAATCATCAACTGGCCGGCACGCGGGATCGGCGAACGCACGGTGGCCGAGCTCGAGCGGCGTGCGGCGGCGACGCAGTTGCCGCTCTACACGGTGCTCCAGATGGCGGTGGCCGGCGATGATGCGCCGGCGCTGGGGACGCGCGCGCTGCGCCAGGTGCGTGCGTTCCTCGAGTCGCTCGACGCGGCGTTCGCCTGGCGTGCGGCGGATGATCCGGCGGCATTGCTGCAGCACCTGTTCGATCGGCTCGGGCTGCGGGGCGCGCTGGAGCAGGAGTATGGGCGCGTCGATGGCGCCGAGCGCTGGGAGAACGTGCAGGAATTGCGCAACGTCGCCGCGACGGTGGAGTCGGGCGGCGACAGCACGCGCCTGGCGGCATTCCTCGAGGCGGTGGCGCTGGTCGCCGATGGCGATCGTGGCGACAGCGCGGGTGGCGTGACGTGCATCACGCTGCACCAGGCCAAGGGCCTCGAGTTTCCGGTGGTGTTCATCACGGGTCTCGAGGAGGGGTTGCTGCCGCATGCGCGCTCGCTGGAGGATCGCGACGCGCTCGACGAGGAGCGTCGGCTGTTCTACGTCGGCGCGACGCGCGCCCGGCAGCGGCTGTATCTGCTGTATGCTGCGCGGCGCACCAGCTTTGGCCGCCAGTCGGGCAACGAGCCATCGCGCTTCCTCGATGACATCCCGGCGACGGCGCTGCAGCGCGGCGGCCGGGGCGCACCACGCAGCACGCCGGTGGCGCGCAGCCTACGGCACGCGCCGGGCGGGCTCGCCGCAGCGCGCACGCCGCCGCCGCCGGGCGATGCAACGCCCTTCGCGCCAGGCCAGCGGGTGCGTCACGCCAACTTCGGCGAAGGCGTGGTCGTGAGCGCACGGGTGGTCGAAGGCGATGTCGAGGTGACGGTGGCATTCGTCGGCCAGGGCGTGCGGCGGCTGCTGGCGAGTTTCGCCCGGCTCGAGCCGTCGGTGTGAGCGGCTGGTGCGATGCTCTCACGAAGACACGAAGGGCGGGAGACGGGATCACACGAAGACACGATGGCACGAAGGGGCGGGAGACGGAGGCACGAAGGGCGGGAGACGGGATCACACGAAGACACGATGGCACGAAGGGGCGGGAGAC
>JAGWYG010000036.1 GCA_018969485.1 Chloroflexota bacterium | reverse complement strand
ACCAGGAAGAACAGCGAGGGCAGCACGTGACCGGCGTCGACATCGTTCAGCTCGACCGGCAGCACCTTGTCGAAGCCGTACCCCGCCAGGCTCTTCGGCAACGCCAGCTTCATCGCGGTGCCTTCCGCGGCAGACGCTGCACCTGCCGCCCGCGCTGCACGAGGTGCGACACCTGGCCCTGATCAAGCAGGAGCAGCTCGGACGCATCGGCCAGCAGCAGCGCGCTCTTGAACGGTGCCAGATCCTCGAGCAGCGGCTGAAACTCGGGAGCGCCGGGGTGCAGGCCGGCGGCGCAGCGCAGCAGCAGCTCGAAGACGTCGAGCGTGATGGCCAGCCGCGGGCCGTCGGCGCGGTAGCGCAGCTCGAGATACTCGGCGATGCACTCGATATGCGCCTCGTCGGGCCTGGCCGGCGCGAGGGTGAAGTCGTCGAGCGGAAATGACTTGAGGATCATCAGCTCCTGCTCGAGCGAGCCGGCGACGCGCACGTACAGCGCGCCGGGGTCCAGCTGTTCGAAGACGCCGTCGGTGCGCAGCAGGCCAGTGGCGAGCACCGGCAGCACCACCGCGCAGGCGCCGGCGTCGCCGAGTGCCGCGACGAACCCCTCGGCTGCCTGATACGGCAGCAGGGCGTACGGCGTCGGACGGACCTGCGGCACGCCCTCAAAGCACAGGCGGCGCTTCATCGCCGCGCGCCAGGACGGCACGTCGCGCCATTGCTCGGGCGGCAGATCGGCGCCGTCATCGAACAGCGCCGCACGCTCGGCGGCGCGTGGCGCCCGCTGCAGGCCATGCACCAGGCGGTCGAGGTATGGCTGCACGCGCATCGCCGGGTCGAGCGCACGCAATTCATCGAGGAACGGATCGCCGGGCGGCGCCGTGAACAGCAGCTGCCAGTAGCGCTGCTCGGCCACGCTGACGTCATGGACGGCGTTGTGTGCCGCGTGCACCGCCACGCTGATGTCATGGACGGGGGCGTGGGCTGCGTGCACCGCCGCGCAATCCAGATCGCCGGTGAGCACCCACGCCAGCGCCGAGCGCAGGTCGCGGATGGTGATGTGCTGCCGCTGGCGGAGATGCGCCAGCAGGAACAGGACCTCGAGCTGCGCGACGATCGCCGGCCGCCGCAGCGCTGCGGCGTTCGCGCTGATCGGGCAGATCGGCTGCGCGGTGCACTGGTCGCAGTACTGCCAGGCCTCGGCCCCCGACAGCGTCGTGACGATCTGGTGAAACAGCGAGTCGGCCGCGCCGGGCATCCCGACAAACGCCCGGCGCTTGAGGTCGACCAGCCACACCTGTGGATCGGCAGCGGCGCCGTCGAGGCGCGCGATGACACGCTGTGCCAGCCAGGGATACGCGGCGCTGCGGCGGCTGAAGAAGTCATCGAGGCGGCCGTCGTTGATCGCCAGCAGCACCGTCAGGTGCGGCGGTGCGGCGGCCGCGCCGGCAAAGCCGTGCAGCGCGCGGGCGACATTGTCATCGGCATCGGCGGCCCCATGCGATTCTGATGCGTCGTAGCAGCTGCGGAAGGTATGCCCGTCGAGGGCATATTCCCAGCCGGCGGCATCGCTGTGCACCAGCGCCGCGCCGCGATCGAGCAGCGCCATGCGGACCCGCTCGAGAAATGCGGTCTTGCCATCGCCAGGATTGCCGCTGAGGAACACCGCCGACGGCCGGTGCTGCAACACCTGCGGCAGCAGCTGCCGGTCGAGCGCGGTCGGCACATAGGTCTGCCGGACGAAGTCGCTGTCGAGGCCGCGGTTATCAGCATTGCCGCCACGGCTGTTGCGATACAGCCGGCGGATCTGATCGACCCATGGATTCACGAGTGCGCGGCGATCGGTGCGGGTGGGCGTCACCTGGGTGCGGCGTGCAGCATCGAGGCATTGCTGGATCTCGGCGACGGGCAGGGCATCGGGCCGTTCGATGAGCTGGCGCAGCGCGCGCGCCAGCGCCACGAGGCGCGGCGAGCCCCGCGAGCGGTCGTCGTCTTCCGGCGCAGCGCCGGTCAGGGCGCGGTACAGCACACGCAGCACCGCACGCTGGTCGCCCCGATCGCCGGGCTGTGCCAGTTCGGCGCTGGCGCCGCCGAAGCCCACCAGCACCACCCGGCGCTCGTCGCTCCCCGGCATGATGAGGTGCTCGGCGCGCAGCGCGCCGTGCCGCAGCCGCCGGCTTTCGAGCGCCATCAGCACATCGAGCGCGCCCGACGCCAGGCGCGACCAGCGGTCGATCGGCCAGGGGAACTCGCCGGCGACGCCGGCCACGCTGGGCCCTGCCAGATAGCGCATCACGATGCAGCGGTGATCCTCGTGCAGCGTCTCGATCGGCACCAGGGCCGCCGCAGGGGCGTCGCGCAAGAGCTGCGCCACCGGTCGGACGCGCTGCCACGCGGCAGCGTCGGCATACACCTTCACCACCACGTCGTTCGCGGGCTGGTCGGGACGGTACGCCAGCACGGTGAGTGGATCGCTGCCAGCATCGAGCACGTGACGAACCCGGTATGGCCCGATGGCATCGACCGCGTCGCTCGTCGGCACGCCGAGGCGCGACTCGAGCTGCTGCAGGTGCGCGGCGATCGCGCCGGCGCCGGGGCTGTCCGGCGCGCGGGACAGCGCGCGATCGAACAGCTCGGCCAGCTGGCGCAGCGTCGTGGCCCAGGCCAGGCCGCCCCAGCGCAGCATCACCTGGCTCGCCGCATCGCTGCCGCGGCGCCACACCTCCTCGGGGCTGAGGTGGGCCCAGCGGGCGATGAACATCGCCGCCAGGGTGGCGCAATCATCGGCTGGCGTGGCGCGATCGCGCTGCTCTGCCACGCCGGGCGCCGCCCAGGGATCGGCGAGCCGGCGCACGCGCGCGACCGCCGGGGCCGGAGGCGCGCTCGGCAGCAGCGGCAGCCACCAGCGCAGCGTCGCGCGCGGCGACGATGTGCCCTGGATCCAGATCTGGGCCGGCGTGAGGGCGCCGTGGACGCACTGGTGCTGGTGCAGGACGTCGACAGCCTGGAAGCATGCCGCCGCCCGCATCAGATCCTGGCGCAGGTCGCGCAGTAGGGTGGGCAGCGGCAGCGCTCCCAGCGGCGTGCCCTGGAGTGGGTCGGCGACGAGCATCGCCCGACCATCGGCCTGCGTCAGCGCGGTGCGAACCGGGGCGATCGCCCCCGCCCTGGCGAAGCGATTCGCCTGGCCGATGTAGCGCTCGAGCGCCTGGTCGTGCGCTGGCGACCACGGCCCGGGTGCGATCTGCATCGCGATCATGATGCGACGGCGCCTGGCGTCGTCGCAGAGGTCAAGAATCCAGTCGCCCGTCGGGCCGATGATGCGCGGGCTGATCAGCTGTCTGGCGAGCTCGTCGGGCAGCGGTGGCGCCGACGGGAGGGAGTGCGCCGCGGCGGTGACCGCCGGTTGTAACGGAATCAGCGCGTCGGTGCCGAACATGGACTCGAGATTGTGCAGCGCGGCGACGAATTCGTCGGCCCGGCAGCACTGCATGCGCGGCGCGCCATCGATCGCGGTGAACCTGCCAGCCTGCCAGCAGAGGGCCACATAGGTGACGAATGCGCTATCGATGGTGTGCGCCCCGGGAATGGTCAGGCGCAATGTGCTGGCCAGCAGATCGGCGACGACGTCGCCGTGCCCGATCGGCCGGTCGAGGATTTCGCCACGTTCGCCCCAGAAGACGTCACGGCTGATGGTGATGGTGCCGCTCCAGGGGATCAGGCCGATGACGAAGACGATGCGCGGCGTGATGATGATCAGATCGAAGTCGTGGGTGATGACCCCCTCGATCGTCAGCGTGCGCCCGACGACGACGTCCCAGGCGTCGGGCAACTGCGCGAGCAGCCCGATGATCGCTGGATCGCCGGGCTGCCCGGCCAGGTGTCGTGTATTCATGCCGCTACTCATCTGCTCAATGGCCTGACAGTGGGATCCAATGGTGTCGATGCCGCAAACACCCACAACAGCGCGCGCCATGCGTGAGGCGCTGTTTCTGCATGCATCATAGGCAACAATCACGAATGATGCAACCTGGTGACCGGCTCGCCGCCGCGGCTGGGCGGCACGCCGGATATCGGGCGCGTGCCGTGCCCGATCAGATTGCTGGTGATGTCGCATGCTCGGCCAACGCGCCTGGCAGGTTGCCGCGCGTGATGGCGTCATGCCGATCGCGGTGCGACGTCCGGGATCGTGCCAAAGCACTGAAGTGATGGCAGGATCGACGCGCTGATCTGCTGGAACAGATCGTCGGGCACCACATCAAGGCACCGAACCCCGGCACCGTTCGTCGTGACCTGCCCGGCTGGAACCGGACGTGTGGCACCGCGACCAACGCCGACTGGCGTATCAGGCGCCTTGGCCGAAGACATAGGCCATGCTTCGATCGTAGGCGCCGGCATCGGCGACGGCCAGGAGCGTACCGGCATCAAGCCAGTCGGGCAGCGCGACATCATCGGCGATGATGTCGGCCTCCCAGCACGAGCGTCCGAGGATGCGATCGCGCCCACGGGCGAGCGCGTGCCAGGTTCCGTCGTGATGCCGGGCATGGCACTGGTGGTGATAGGAGGCGAGGTCGGGGAGTTCAGTGATCGAGCCATCGACGACGATATCGATCGCACCGGACGCGGTCGTCCGGCGTTCGAGGGTGCGCATCACCAGGCAGGCCGCTTCCTGCGCGAGGGCCTTGCCAGGTTCGACGAGGATGGTATCGAGGTGTGGCAGGAGCGACCGCAGCCTTGAGGCTGCCGACCCAATCTGCGGCAGCAGCAGTTCGCGGAACTCGTGTGGCGCCCATCCGCCGCCGAGATCGAGCAGTTCGACCTGACGGCGACTCGTGGCCGCGAGGGCCGCCGCCTGCCCGGCGAGTGTCTCGACGAGGCGCCACCAGGTGCCGATGCCGACGACGCTGCTCGCCATGTGCAGATGCACCGCCAGACGCGTCTGGGGTATGCGGCGCAATGCCTCGGCCAGCGCCGCGCGTTCGGCCGGGGTAGCCACAGGGATGCCGAAGCGCGATGGCACGTCGATGGTTCGCAGCCGGATGCCGACGCGCTGCGTGGCCGGGAGTTGTGGCGCAATCTCGCCCAGTTCGCCGAGCGAGTCGCAGAATATGGTGTGCACCCGTGCCAGCGGTGCGGCGAGCGTCGGCCAGCGCTTGGCCGGGCCATTCAGCACAATGCGCTCCGGCGCGAAGCCACCACGCAGCGCAAACGCCACTTCGCGCTGGCTGATCGCATCGACCAGCATGTCGTGCGTGTGCGCCAGTCGCATCAGCAACGGATCGGGATCGGTCTTGATGCTGTACGCGACGCTGATCGCGATGCCGGCCTGCGCGCCGGCCTGCCGTGCGAGGTGCGCCACCCGGGCGAATCGTGCTGCGCTCATGGCGGGAAGATCGACGCGTGCCGGCGTCGCCAGTCCGGGCGCGATGTCGAGGACGAGCGCGGGGATGGCTGGCGCGTCCATGCGGGGCAGCGGTGCGTCCACACGCAAGGGGCGATGCTCGACCGAGGCGATCGGCAGGTCATGGCGTAGGGGCACATCGACGGTGATCCGCGCGAATGTGGCCGATGTGCCGGTGACGGCGCCAGCATGCGCGATGAGGAGCGGCCCGACGAGATCCCAGCCAGCCTGGGCGGCGCCATCGATCCATGCCGGGAAGTGTGGCTGCCAGGCCACGAGCCAGCGCTTCCCGGCGCGATCGCACACCCACTGCGCTGTGGCGCCGCCGGTCCAGCCCGCCGCGGCGACGATCGCCGCCGCCAGATCGCGCGCCTCGGCAGATGCCGGCACGATGCGGTATGCCGTCGCATCGTGCTGGTGCGCAGCGACGCAGCCGAGCAGTTGCCCATGCCGTGCGACCATCGCGACATGTTCCTGATGTCCGTCGATGTCGGCTTGGAGGTAGCATCGGCCGACATCATCGCCGAGCGCGCGGCGTGCATGCTGGAGCGTGCGCCAGCCATCGATGCGCTGTGCGGGCGCCAGCGGGCTGCACAGCCGGACGCGCCAGTCATGCATCTGGCAGAAGCGGTCGAGCGCTGCGGCCGCGTCGTCCAGCGCGATCCAGGGCGGCACGGCTGCCGTGGCGACCGGCAGGTGTGGCAGCGCAGTGCTGGCCAGCGCCGCGACATCGGGCGAATCGGTCGGCTGGTGATCGGCGAGGAACCTGGCCCACCATCGGCTGGCGGGCAACACGCGGCCGCCATCGGCACGTCCGGCCTCCAGCATCTGGCGAACCGGCGCCAGCGTACCGTCGGGGCAATCGCTGACCATCGCGTCGTCGAATGCGGCATCGTGGCCATCGGCGCCAGGTGCTCCGATGTCGAGCGTGCTGATGCGTGCCAGGGGCAGGCACCGACGCACGGCACGGGCGATGCCACCAGCGCATCCTGGCATGTCGCCGCTCCCGGCGACGATGATGTGCGGTCGTGCTTCAGCGCGCCGCATCGGGCGCTTCTGTCAGGCGACCGGCAGCGAAGATCGTCTCATCGTAGCCGTAGACAGCACGCATCTGCCGGGCGAGCTCCGCATCGTCGGGGAACTGCTCGGGCACGGTGGTGATGCGCAGATCGGTGGCGGCAAAGCCATACTCCAGCATGACGGCACGGTAGTCCCCGGCCGAGACCGGGATATGCCCGAAGCGTTGCGCGCCGACACAGTAGTAGGAGCAGTTGCCGAGCGCGGCGCCGATGTAGCGACCACCAGGACGCAGCAGCGAGAAGGCATGCCGCATCCAGCCGCGCCACTCGACACGGCTGCCGGCGATGCTCTCGGCGCAGTACAGGCCGAGTACCAGGTCGTAGCGGCCACGATGCGCCGCCCCCAGCGGATCGGGCCTGGTCAGATCGCATGGCATCAGCCCGGCGACCCGCGCGCGCGCCAGCGCGGCGCGCTGCGCCACCGCCGCCGCGTCGCTCGGCAGCCCGGCGTAGCGTAGCGCCATGCCGATATAGTTCGACCAGTCGGGCGCTCCGGTGGCGTCCTCGATCCAGCTTCGCTGGATCGCGAGATATGCCGGCGTATAATCGGCGAGCGTGATCTGATCGACGACGGCCGCGGCAGCAGCCCAATACGCGACGGTCACGCCGGTGCCGAGATCGAGCGCATGACCGCCGCCCGGCCAGTCGGCCAGTTCGCCGATGAGCCATGCCATCGTCGTGTCGTCGCGACGGTCGGGGGCATAGAATTGCCCGACGTATTTGTCGGGATCCCAGATGATCGCCATGCGGCCAGGGCCTTTCCGTGCGGTAGCGCAGCCCGGCCCCGACCGCACCCCGACGGCCGCATCGTCGTCGGGGTGCGGCAGCAGCCGTCACGCCGGCGAGTATACCATGCTCGCCGTGCTCCAGTGCTCCCGATGCGTGTGCTACAGAGCTTGCGCAATCGTCGCTGTCGCGGCGACCAGGCGCGCCGCCTGCGCCCAGCACCATGCCGCTCAGTCTGCCGCGGCCGGCGCGACGCTCACGTCGTCGAATGCAGCGCGCCCCTCGTCGATCAGCAGGCCGATGGCGCCGCCGTCGAGCGCGTCGCTGAGATCGTCGAGGATCAGGGCGATGCCATCGGCACTGGCCTGCACCCGGCTGCCGATCACGCACAGCCGCAGGCGTACGGTCTGGCCGTATTCCCAGGCGTATGGCTGCTCGATGCTGCGTTGCCGGTCCTCGATCCGCTCGGTGAGCCGCAGCACGCGCGCACCGCCCGCAGCATGCGCCAGCGTCAGCGCGACATAGCGACGCATGCCCTGGGCGCGTGCGGCGATGCCGCAGGCCTGTGCCAGGTGCGGCGTGACGTCGGCTTGAACGACATAATCACACCACTCACGACCACCCTGCAGCAGCAGGCCCGTTCCGGCATTCTGGACCAGGCGGTACGTCTCGACGCGCCAGTCATCGAACTGGTCGACCCCATCGACCCAGGCGCGGCGCCACATCGTCCCCCCGGCGGCCGGGCGCCTGAACGTCAGCGTCGGCACGCCGTCCCAGCCCAGCGCATCGAGGTAGACCGTCCCGGCGCCATGTGGTGTGCCGCGCACCTCGAGACCGACCGCCGCGACCGGCTGGCCATCGGTGTCGGGCACACGCCACGATAGCTGGTGCGACTGCCCCGGCGCGAGGGTGACCGACGGGCCATACACGCGGGCGAGGCGATCGGCGCCATCGTAGACCTGGATGACCGGCACGACCTCGAGGGGCGTGGAGTTGGCCGCATCGGCCGCCAGGGTGTAGCCGAGCGTCTGTCCGGGATGCAGCGTGGGCGATGCCAGCAGCATGTAGCCCGGCATCGCGATGGCTTCGGGCGGAATGAACGTATCGCTGAGGACCCGCCCGACGCGACCGGGGCCGAGGTGGCGCGCGTGGAGCGCCAGGCGTCGCTCGCCCGGCGTCCGCGGATCGGCAACATTCCCGACGGCCAGCACGTCGCGTGCATCGACCGCATCATCGCCACGAAATCCCTGCACGCTGCCGGGCAGCGAGAAGTGGAACCGGGCGCCGCCTTTGGGAGCCAGGGGCGCCACGCCCGCCAGCCGGCGGCCGATGTTGGCGATCATGTAGCTCTCGCGCACTGCATCGCTGATCGCCCGGCCGCCGTCGGCGGTCGAGTTGTACAGCCGATCGGCGACGGGTGCGCGCAGGTCGACGCCGGCGTCAAAGGCCGCCAGGCCATTCTTGATGCCGAGCAGGCAGCCGACGTTTGCCGCATTGCAGTCGGTATCCCAGCCGGCCGTGTTGGTGATCATCAAGGCGCGCTGCAGGTCATCGCCACCGTACAGCAGCCCGAGGTGAATCAGCGCATGGTTGGGGACGATGTGGCAGTTGCCGCCGTAGCGGTCATAGCCATACCGCGCTGCGATGCGCTCGCGGGTGACGCGCCAGTCACCATCGCGCGCGTGCCAGTCGCGGACATCGTGGACGAGCCGGGCGATCACCGAATCGGCAGGAATGGCGCGCAGCCCGACGTCGATCAGACGCTGGAGATCATGCTCGACGAACGCCTGGGCCTCCATCGCCGCGATGACCTGCGCGCCATACACCGCCTCGCCGTCGTGGCTCACCAGGGCGGCGCGCCGGGCAAACTCCGCGGCGCGCTCGGGATCGCCCGGCGCGATCATCGCCCAGCCATCGACGAAGATCTGCGGGCCGATCTGCTCGGCGACGACCTGGCCATTCAGGGCGATCGATCCGCTCTGCGGCGCCGGAATGCCCTGCTTCAACCGCAGATAGGCGGTGTGCTCGGTCGAATTGCCCATGCCGCCCCACCACAGGATCGTGCGGCGCTCGATGATGTAGTTCAGCCAGGTTTCGCCGATCTGCGCCGGCGTCAGGCTCAGCGAGTAGTCGTGATCAGGCAGCGCGCGCAGGAAGGTCAGCGTGCCGGCGATGTCGTCGTCGGTCACCACCAGCGGCACGCCACGCTGTTCGTGGACGTAATACCACACCTCGCCGAGCTCGGCCATGATGCGCTCATAGCTCCAGCCCTCGAATGGTCGCCCCAGGTACACGCCGATGATCTTGCCGAGGACGCCGGCATAGACCCGCTCGAGGTAGTCGGTCGGCAGCGACATCGTTTGCTCCTTTGCAGACTGCGGTGACGCACGCCGCATTCTAGCACACGCGCCATAGCGCGGACGGGTAGCTGGTAGAATGATGCAGCGGCATGATTGAGCGGAGGGTGTGATGGAGATGGTCATGGCTGGCGGCGCAGCGATGCTGCTGACCTTGGTGGTCCTCGCGATCGCATTAGGGCACGCTATCGCGCTGCACCGCCCACCGCCGACGCCCGCCGACGTGGCGCTGGTGTTCGGCTGCGGCCAGCCATGGAAGGCCCTGGCGCGGTGCCGGCACGCGCAATCACTGTACCAGCGCGGCCTGGCGCGCCACCTGATCGTCTCGGGCGGCGTCCCGATGCACACCGATGCGCGGCTCGAGGCCGACTGGTTCGCCGACTGGCTGATCGCGCACGGCGTGCCGCCCGCCGACATCTCGCGCGAGCCCCGTGCGACCAACACCCACGAGAACGTCGCGTTCGCCTGGCCAATCATCGCGGCGCGCGGTGCGCGCAGCGTGGTGCTGGTCATGTCCGACTTCGAGGCCATCCGGGCGCATCTCACCGCCCGCCGCGCCTGGTGGGGCCAGCCAGTGCAGATTTACGACGATCATGCGCCGTCGCCGGGTCACTGGCATCGATGGACCTGGTGGCTCAGCGGCGAGGGCTGGCGGCTGACCTGGTACACCGTGCCGCGGCTGTTCCGCTACCGCCTGCTGCCGTACCTCTGGCGGCGGCCGCGGCGCGCCAAGTGACGTGGGGGGCACCGATGCTCGATCCGATCGTCGCCGAGCACCTGCAACAGGTCGCAATGCGCTTGCGCGCCGCCGGCGCGTGGCCGGATCCATCCGCAGCGCATCCCTGGCGCGACACCCTGCGCTCCCGCTTCGATCCGACGCTCCTGGCGCGCCTGGGCGATGCCGCGACGCTGGCGCTGTTCGACCAGTCGGACCCGCACAGCCTGGCGGCGTGGCTGGCGCGCGACGATGACGATCTGGCACGGCTGGCCGACGGGGCGCGCGCCCCGCTCGACACCGGCCTCGTCCGACGCGCCGAGACGGGTGCGTGGCTGCGCGTCACGCACAGCGCCGTGCGCCCGATCAGCCCCTGGGATGCCACCGACATCGCCGTCGCGTGGCGCGATCAGTTGCTCGCCGCGGCGCAGTTGCTGGCACTGATGCCGGCCGATGCGGATGATGCACTCTGGCAGCAGTGCGCACAGCAATTGCGGCGGGCCGCCCCGGATGTCGCCGACACGACCTGGGCACATCGCTACCTCGAATGCGTCGTGCCAGACCGGCTCAGCCTGTTCCACACGGCGATGCAGCAGTGGTTCTACCTGATCAAGCTCTGGCAGGTGCCGCTGACCGGTGCCGGGCGCTATGGCAGCGCCGGACGCTGGTCGGCGATCGCCCGGGCTGCGTCGTGGTCGATCCGGCAGTTGTGCTACGCCGTGGTGATGCACCACGGTGCGCCGCACGCCTGGTGGTGCATCACGCCGCGCGTCCCTGTAACATCGGCGGCAGTACGTCTCTCGGACGTGCCGCCGATCAGCCGCACGCTCGATGCCGGCGGCCGGCGCGACCGCCTCGCCCGTGGCGACACGCTGGCTGTCGTGAGCGAGATGCGCGTGGTCGCCATCGGTACGGTCGCGGCGGCACCAGCCGACACGCTCAGCGATCCCCTGCATCGCCGCGTCGAGTGGTGGGATGGCGAGTTCGGCGGGCTGATGCTGCCGGGATCGGCCGAAGAGGTCTGCGAGATCCAGTCGCCCGAGGCGCTCATCGCCATCGAGCGGGCGCGCGTCGCGCCGCCACCGGTGCCGGCGGCACTCCCACCGCCGCTGGCCGACATCCTGGAACGCCTCGCCCGCAAGGGGCAGGTGATCCTCTATGGGCCACAGGGGACCGGCAAGCGGTACTGGGCGGCCCAGGCGGCGCGCGAGCATGTGGCGCGGGCGTGGTGCGGCCTGGCATTCTCCCAACTGACGCCCGAGCAGCAGCAGGTGATCACCGGTTCGGCGCGCGGGGATGGCCTGGTGCGCGTCTGCCGGTTCCATCCATCGTATGGCTACGCCGACTTCATCGAGGGCTACCGCCCGGTGGCCTATGAGGGGGCGGCCTTTGGCTTGCGCAGCGGGATCTTCAAGCAACTCTGCGATGAGGCTGCCGCGCACGCCGGCCGGCCATACGCGCTCGTCATCGAGGACATCAACCGCGGCGATCTGCCACAGATCTTCGGCGACGTGCTGCGGAACCTCGATCGCGAACAGCGCGATCTGGCCGTCACGCTGCCGCTGAGTGGCGTCGCATTCGTGGTTCCGGCCAACGTCGCGCTCATCGGTACGATGGACGCGACCGAGCGCGTGATGGCGCTGCTCGATGCGACGCTGCGCCGACGATTCGCGTTCCTCGAGATGATGCCGAGCGGCGCGGTGCTGGCGAACACCGACATCGCCGGGCTGGATCTCGGTCGCTGGCTGGATCGCCTCAACGAGCGCATCCGGCGCTACTTCGGGCCAGATGCGGTGCATGCCCAAGTCGGCCAGGGTTGCTTCATGGTGGACGGGCGGCCGGTCGAGACGGTCGACGCGCTGGCGCGCGTGCTGCGCGAGCGCGTCATCCCATCGCTGGAGGAGCGCTGTTATGCTGATTATGGCATGCTCGCCGGAGTGCTCGGCCCGCGGCTGGTGGATCGCGCCGCGCGCCGGGTACGCTATGAGTTGCTCGCGCCGGCGGGCTTCGATGCGCTGCCATCGATCCTGCTGGCGGCGGATCGCGAGGTGCGCCGCCGCAGCGCTGACGCCTGAGCGCTACGGCATGGCGCGCCGCCCGCGGATCATGCGTTGGCCGTGCGTGCTGCCGCTGGCGTCACTGGCCGGACGCCGCCAGCGGATGTGCCCGGACGACCAGACGCTCGTAGCGCAGGCCCTCGACGCTGAATGGGCTGTCACGGTGCTCGGCGACGGCCTCCAGGAGCTCGATGCGCTCGGCCCGGCCCGCGAGCTCGATGAGCAGCTGACGCGCGATCAGCCGGGCGTGGGCGTTGCCGAGACAGCTGTGTGGCCCGCTGCCGAATGCCAGGTGCGGGTTGGGTTTGCGATCGATGCGGAAGGTGTCCGGGTCGCTGAATACGGCGGGATCACGGTTGGCCCGGCCATAGCAGAGCGCGATGCGCTGCCCCGGCGCGACGGCGACATCCTCCACGGCACCACCGTGCGGGCAGACGCGCGTCAGGACGCCGAGCGGTGAGATGAATCGCAGCAGCTCTTCGGTTGCTGATGCGACGAGCGCATGATTCTGGCGGATTGCGGCCATCGATGCGGGATCCACAGCGTACAGCGCGACGATGCCGGTAATCATCGCGATGACGGTATCCCTGCCGCCTGCAAACGTGATGTGAGCATATCCCAGTCGTTCATCGCGCGTGAGTGGCCGCCCATGCAGCTCAAGACGCTTCAGTACTCCAAAAATGGAATCGGATGGTTCATGATCGGCACGGTCAGTCTGCTC
This sequence comes from Chloroflexota bacterium, assembly GCA_018969485.1. Lineage (GTDB taxonomy): Bacteria > Chloroflexota > Chloroflexia > Chloroflexales > Roseiflexaceae > CAIQIY01. Next base: position 18,577 of record JAGWYG010000036.1, on the reverse strand, counting down.
CTCCAGATAGGCAACCAGATCATCAGCCCGATGCTCTTTGAAGACGTTTGTCCCATATTTCAGCCAGGCGTCGGCTTCCGACTCGGGCATCTCGAGCAGGAGCGTGAGCGTCTTTGACTGCAGGGGCAGCGAAAACCCAGGGATGACATTGACCTGTGGCGCGGCGAGCAGGGCATCGACGGCAGCCTTGATGTGACGTGCCATGCGCGCGGCATACTCGGGGGTCAGTGCGCGCTTGTAGAACGGTTCGATCAGCGCACGCAGCTCCGTATGCTCTGGCGGATCGAACTCGAATGGGTACTGGCGAAACGTACGGGTTTGATGCTGAGGGGTCAGCACCAGGTATCCATGCGAGTTCGAACTGAAGGTGCGCCAGTCATTCAGGGCGACCTTGAGTGCGCGAAAGCCCCGCACGAGCACGACATCCTCATCGCCTTCCGGGTCGGGGCGTCGTACGGTGATCGTCGACGTATCAGTCACGGTTCATGCTCCTGGAATTGTCACTATCAGGCCATCGAGGGCGGGGCTGAGTTCAATCTGGCAACTCAGACGGCTGAGTGGCGAGAATCCTGGCTCAAACTCGAGCATGAGCACCTCGTCCGGCGTCGCGCTCCCAATGCGTTCGATCCAGTCGGGTGAGACGTGGACATGACAGGTGCCGCAGGCGAGGTACCCGCCACACTGGCCTTCGATGCCCGCCACACCGAGCTCCACAGCGAGGGTCATGAGCGAACCCGCGTTCGCCTGCCCCCAACTGATCGTACCATCATGGTGACGAAAGCCGATCGTCACCGGTCGTGCGCCGTCCGCCATCGATCACGCTCCGTCCGTCGCATGCCGCGCGACACGCCTGGCGCTGCCAGGTGACACGCGGGAACTGTCCATCCGCAGTGATCGGGCGGCATCGGTCGCCGGTCACCGCTGTCGATCCGAGCGTACATCGATGTGTCGTACAGTGCATGGTATAATCAACCGGAGCGGATGTCCGAATCGCCACAGTTCCACCCATTGCCGGTCAGCGTGTCGGGTTCGACGATGTTCCCCAGCCCGGTCGTCCCCTACATCCGCGTAGCCGATCACGCAGTTCGCACACCCTGGCGAACCGGCGTCCGCCGGCTGCTGGACTACCTGCTGATCTATGTGCAGGAGGGGCACTTCACGATCACGGTGGAAGGTGCCGAGTATGTGGTGCCGCCCGGGCAATGCTGTCTGATTCAGCCGAATGAGCTGCATACCCTGTGCGGTCACAGCAATACCATCACGCCGTTCGCCCACCTGGACCTGTTCTACAATCCGCGTCGCGAGGCCAGCTTTGCGACGCGCGCGCTGCAGACTGACCTCAGCGACCTGCAGGAGCTGTTGCAGCCGCGGTTGAATGATCTTCCGGGCGTCGCGGTGCCGGTCGTCTTCCAGCCTGCCGATGTGCCGGCGTTCCGCGAGACGCTGCTCAGGATGATCGGCACCTGGCAGCAGCAGACGATCCTCGGCCAGTTGCAGAGCCAGCACCATGCGATGGGGCTCGTGCTATCCCTGCTGCAGCAGTTCAGCGCGCTGGCACATGTGATGCCTGATCAGCCCCAGTCCCTCAACTGGGTGGCCGCCTATTGCTCGTTTCATCTATCGGACGCCATCAGCGTCGCAGATCTGGCAGAACGATCGCGGTTCTCGAAATCGCAGTTCACCGCAGTGTTTCGCAAACAGTTCGGGCTGTCTCCACACCAATACCTCTTGACGTTGCGTGTACAGCGCGCCCAGGAACTCTTGCGTGACTCGGATCATTCCATTGCGCATATTGCCGGACATTGCGGTTTTGCTGACGTGCAGCATCTATCGAAGACGTTCAAGCGCATCTCTGGCATGACGCCAGGTGCATACCGCGACGCACTGCGGCGCCACCCCGGCCGGCGCTGACCCACCTGCGTCGGCATGGGCGTCAGCCAAGCGGCGCCGGCCTGCAGGCGACCAGCACGGCCGCCGGATGCGGGGGGGGCGTCTGGCGTCGCGCTGCCATCAGGCCATCCCGCCCGCATGCTGCAGGCAGGAGCCAGCGCATGGGCATGCCCGCCCGGCGGCGCAGCCGAGACCGCACCGCGGCTGCGATGCATGCGCGCCGGGCTCGGCTCGCGGGCGTGCCGGCCGGCGCAGCAGCAGACGCCGGCCAGCCCGCGGCGGCGCATCTTGCAGCCAGCGCGGCGACCGGCTAGAATGGCGCCGCAACGGGAGCCGCGATTGGCGTAGGCACCCGTCATGGCGCGTATCAACGCGCAGCGGCGAGGCAACGCGGTGGATGTGCCGACGCTCGAGCAGGTCGCATCGATGTCACCGCATCAGGTGTGCGATGCCCTGAAGACTGCAGCCAGTGGCCTGCGCGACGACGACGCCCGGCAGCGTCTGGCCGCCCAGGGAGACAACCGCGTCGATGCGCCGATCGAAGCCTCGCCCGCCGTGCGTCTCATGCGGCCGTTTGCCAACTGGATCACGCTGATCCTGCTCGGCGCCGCGATCCTCGCCCTGCTCAGCGACAGCGCCGCCCTCGGGCTGGCCATCCTCGTCATCGCCGTACTCAACGGCATCTTCACCACGTGGCAGGAGTACCTCGCCGAGCGCTCCATCGCGGCGTTGCGTCAGGCCATCCCCGAGACGACCGACGTGCGGCGCGACGGCATCCCGCGCGCGATCGCATCGAGCGACCTCGTCGCCGGCGATGTCGTGCCGCTGCGGCCCGGCATGATCCTCGCCGCCGACGTCTACATCCTCACCGGCGACGGGTTGCGCGCGCGTCAGGCGATCCTCACCGGCAATGCGGCGCCGGTCAGCAAATTCGCCGGCGCGCTCGCCGATCCGACCCTCGCGCCGACCGACCGGCCCAACGTCGTCCTCGCCGGATGCGAGGTCGTCGAGGGCAGTGGGCTGGCGGTCGTGATCGCGACCGGCATGCAGAGCATGCTCGGCCAGATCGCCGGAGCGACGTCGGCATTGCGCAAGGAGCCGAGCCCGCTGAGCCGCGCGCTCGGCACGCTCGCCGGCCAGATCAGCCGCTTCGCCATCGGCGCCGGCATCGGCGCATTCGTCCTCACCACCGCCGGGCAGCACCTCAGCATTCGCGATGGCATCATCTTCGCCATCGGCATGATCGTGGCGTTCGTCCCCGAAGGATTGCTGCCGACGGTCACGATCGCACTGGCGATCGCGCGGCGCCGGCTGCAGCGGCAGCGCGTGCTCGTCCGGCGGTTGATCGGCGTCGAGGCGCTCGGCTCGGCGACCGTGGTGTGCCTCGATCGCACCGATAATCTGACGACCGGCGCGCTGGTCGCCAGCGATCTGCTGGCGGGCGACCGGCAGTATCGCAGCACCGGCGATGGCTATGCGCCGGTGGGGACGCTGCTGCGCGACGGCGCGCCGATCGACCCGCGTGGCGAGCCCGACCTGGTCGCCATGCTGGCGGCGGCGACCCGCGGCGCCAACGCGCGGCTGCGCGCCCCGGATCCGGATCACTCGGCGTGGCATGTCATCGGCGAGCCGCTGGAAGGCGCGCTGCTGGCCGTCGCGGCGCGCGCCGGCGTCGCCCTGCACGATGATCACATGGCGTTCACGCGGCTCGCCACGTTTCCATTCGATGGCCGGCGCCAGCTGGCGAGCGTGGTGGTCGCGGGTGCCGACGGCGTGCCGCATGTGATCGCCCGCGGCAATGCCCATGCGGTCGTGCCGTTGTGCACGGCCGTCCGGGTGGGCGGCATGACGCTGGAGCTCGATGTGCAGCGTCGCGACCGGCTCCATCAGTTGATCGATCAGCATGCCGGCGCCGGGTTGCGCGTGGTCGCGATCGCCACGCGTCAGCTGCCGGCGCGGGAGGACGCGATCGGCTGGCGGATGCGCGACGTCGAGCACACCCTGGAACTGCTCGGCATCGTCGCCGTCCAGGAGCCGCCCCAGCCCGACGTCGCGCGGCTCGTCGCCGGATGTCGGCGCGCCGGCATCCGGGTGGTCATCGTCACCGGCGGATACGGGCTGAGCGCCGAGATGAGCGCGCGGCGCGCCGGGATCATCACCGCGCCGCGGGTGCAGCTGGTGGTCGGCAGCGAGCTCGAGACGATGAACAACGGCACGCTGGGATTGACGGTCGCGCCGGGCGAGGAGGTCGTCTTCGCGCAGCTCGACAGCGAACAGAAGCGCCGGATCGTCGCGGCATTCCAGGCGCGGGGCGAGATCGTCGCGTTTCTCGGCGACAGCGTCAGCGACGCGCCCGCGCTGAAACAGGCCGACATCGGGGTCGCCCTGAGCGCGAGCGGCACCACCGTCGCCCTGGCGGCGGCCGACATCGTCCTCGATGCCGCGCATCCCGGCGGGCTGCTGCTGGCCATCCGCGAGGGGCGCGGAGTGTTTGCCAACATCCAGAAATTCGCCACGTACCTGTTCACGCACAATGCCGCAGAGGCGTTCGTGATCGTGGCCGGCGTCGTGTTCCAGTTGCCATTGCCGCTGACGGTGCTGCAGGTGCTGGCAATCGATCTCGGCACCGAACTGCTCCCGGCGCTGGCGCTCAGCGCGGAAGTGCAGGAGCCGGGCATGCTCGACGAACCACCGCGCGCGCGGAGCAAGCCGCTGCTGGAGCGTGCGATGCTGTGGCGGGTGTTCGCCTGGCTCGGGATCGTACAGGGCGGGCTGGCGCTCGGTGCGTATTTCATGGGCCAGTGGTCGGGGGGATGGCAGCCCGGGCGCGCGCTGATCGCCGATGGCCCGGTGTATCTGCAGTCGACGACGCTGGCGTACATCGCGATCGTGCTGGCGCAGGTCGGTAATGTGTTCGCCTGCCGCACCCGCTACGTCCCGGTGCATCGGATCGGCCTGTTCGGCAACCGTGCGCTGGTCGGCGCAGTCGTGCTGGCGACGGCGGCGATGCTGGCGCTGGTGTACATCGAACCGCTGGCGACGCTGTTCGGCTTCGTGCCGCCGGCGCCACAGCACTGGCCGGTGCTGGCGACGTTCCCGGTGATCATGTTTGCGGCGCACGAGGCGGTCAAGGCCTGGGAAGTGCGCCGCCGCTGACGGGGCTCAGGGGGCGAGTATCCGTCGCTGTCGCCACTCGATCGCCGCCAGGGTCGCGACGAAGCCCGCCTCGACGACCAGGTGTGTCGTGCCGAGCCGGCTGGCCTGGCGGTGCAGGGTCAGCGCCAGCAGCAGGCAGACGGCGGCCCAGCCGGCGTTGGCCGCGACGAGCGTCAGCAGCGCCCACCGTGGCCGCCTGCGCGCTCGGGCGAGCATGAACGAGCCGCTGGCGTAGCCGAGATTGACTGCGCCGAGCAGCCCGATCAGCGTCACGGGGAGCTGATACCACCGACTGAGCGCTGTGCGTGCGAGCAGCATGGCCATCCCGGCGGTCGCGGCGGCGCTGCAGTCGATCCAGAGAATCTGCGGTGGCCGTGTCATCCACATGCGCTGCACGCCCGCGGTCGGCGGATGGGTGGCGTGCGGCGGCGGCGCGCGCCGCGCGGCGTCGGGCCATGCTGGCGCTGTAGCGTGGCTGTCTGTCAGCATATCACGAGACCGCAACCCGGCGGGCGCCACAGGCCTGGGCGATCTTCCGCCGTCCGCCGGCGCGTCACCGCCCGGTGGCTGCGGGCGGGTCGATGATGACAGCGGCCGACATCGGTGATCGACAGGCCATACAGCAACGCGGCCACCGGGAACCCGGCGGCCGCGCATGCATGACGGAGCGTAGCGAGGGCACCTCACCCAAACCGGCCGCTGATGTACGCCTCGGTGCGCGCATCACCCGGGCTCGTGAACAGCTGTGCCGTCGCCGCAACCTCGATCACCCGACCGGCGCGCGTCTTCTCATCCATCAGCATGAACACGGTCATGTCCGAGACACGCGCCGCCTGCTGCATGTTGTGGGTCACCATCACGATGGTAAACTGCGCACGCAGCTGATCGATCAACTCCTCGATCTTCAGCGTCGCGATCGGATCGAGCGCCGAGCACGGCTCATCCATCAGCAGCACCTCGGGCTCCGTCGCGATCGCCCGTGCGATACACAGGCGTTGCTGCTGCCCGCCCGACAGCGCGGTACCCGAATCGCGGTGCAGCCGGTCTTTCACTTCGTCCCACAGCGCCGCCCGCCGCAACGCGTGCTCGACGCGCTCATCGAGCTGCTGGCGGCTGCGAACGCCATTCAGCCGCAGCCCATACGCCACATTCGCATAGATTGATGACGCAAACGGGTTAGGACGCTGAAACACCATGCCGACGCGGCGCCGGATCTGGATCGGATCGGTCGCCGCAGCATAGATCTCCTGGCCATCCAGCGTCAGGCGGCCTTCACCGCGCGCGCCGGGCGTGCGGTCATGCATGCGGTTGATCGCACGCAGCAGCGTGCTCTTGCCGCACCCCGACGGCCCGATGATCCCCACCACCTGGAGCGCCGGAAACTCCAGCGAGATGTCGGCCAGCGCTTGAAACGCACCGTAGTAGAAGTTGAAGTGCTCAGCGACGATCTTCGGCCCCGTCAGCTGCACGGATCCGGCGCGGCGTTCACGGGCGCGCGCCGCAGTGGCCGCGATACCGCCGACCAGGTTCATCGGGCGTGTCTGCTCCATCGCCGTGTCTCCCTCCTGCATGCTCATCCGACCCGCCCGCTGATGTAGTCCTCGGTGCGCGAGTCGCCCGGCTGCGAGAAGATCTGCGCAGTACGATCAAACTCCACCAGCACACCGGTCGGCGCGCCGCTCTGGTCCACCATGAACACGGCCGTCTGATCCGAGATGCGCGCTGCCTGCTGCATGTTGTGCGTCACAATCACGATCGTGAACGTCTGGCGCAGTTCGAGCAGCAGCTCCTCGATCTTCAGGGTAGCGATCGGATCAAGTGCCGAGCACGGCTCGTCGAACAGGATGACCGCCGGTTTCACCGCGATGGTGCGTGCGATGCTCAAGCGCTGCTGCTGCCCGCCCGAGAGCGCCGTCGCCGGCATCTGCAGCTTCTCCTTGACCTCGTCCCACAATGCTGCGGCACGCAGCGCACCCTCGACCGTGGCATCAAGCTCGCTGCGCGCCGTGACGCCCGCGAGGCGCAGCCCCACCGCAACATTCTCGTAGATCGTGCGGGTGCGCAGCACGACCGGTTGCTGAAACACCATGCCGACCTTGCGCCGCACGAGCGTCGGGTCCAGGTCGGGCTGGTACAAGTCCTCGTCATCGAGCAACACGGTGCCTTCGACCCGCGCGCCCTCGATCGCTTCGTGCATGCGGTTCAGACAGCGCAGCACGGTGCTCTTGCCACAACCCGACGGGCCGATGATCGCCGTGATCTGGTTCGCCGGCAGGTTCAGATCGACCGCGTGAACGGCCAGGCGCTTGCCATAGAATGGGCGTAGCTGACGCAGCGTCAGCGAATGCGCCGCGACCGGCGCCACAGCTGTGCTCATGCTCATCTCCCCCGCAGCCGGCTGCGCGTCGCCAGGCGCAACGCGATGTTGATGAAGAGGACCAGCACGACCAGCACAAACGAGGTGCTCCATGCCAGCTGGATTTCGGTCGGGAAGGGCGACTCGGTGTAGCGGTAGGCCAGTAGCGGCAGCGCGGCGATCGGGGCCAGCATGTTGACGCTCAGCGTATTGTTGCCGAGCACTGTCAGGATCAGTGGCGCCGTCTCGCCCGCACCGCGCGCGAAGGCCAGCAACACGCCGGTGACGATGCCAGTCAGCGCCGTCGGGATCACGACGGTGAATGTCGTGTACCAGGTGGGTGCCCCGAGGCCCATCGCTGCCTCGCGGACGGTCTGCGGCACGAGGCGCAGGATCTCCTCGGTGGTGCGCGTGATCGTCGGCACCATCAGCAACGCAATGGCGATGCTGCCGGCCAGGCCACTGAAGGTTCTGGTCTGCTGCACGATCAGGATGTAGGCCACGACACCGATCACGATCGAGGGTGCGCCGCTGAGGACATCGGTGCAGAAGCGCGTCGCGGTGGCGAGCCAGTTGTTGTCGTACTCTGCGAGGAACACACCGGCAAGCAGGCCGACCGGCAGTGCCAGCAGCAACCCGACGAGCGTCACCAGCAACGTACCGACGATGCCGTGGAGTACACCACCACCCGATGAGACTTGGCTCAGATCGATCGAGCCGTGGCCATCGGTCGGCTCTGCCGGCGTTGCGCCAGTCAGGGCGCCCAGGTCCAGATCGGCGTACGGATCATCGGGGTTGGCGCCGCCTTCTGGCGCCCCGACGGCCGGATCGACCAGGGTCGGATCAGTGAAGTCACCCATCAGCGGCGCCTGATAGGTCTCGGTGAAGAACGAGACGCTCAAGCCGCTTCCGCCGACGACCAGCACGTAGCCCAGAATGAGCACCAGCGGCACGACCGCAGTCGCAGTTGCCACGACGGTGAGCGCACGCATGATCCGGTCGATGATGCGTCGGCGGGCATAATTTGGTGGAGCACCCGTACGCAGACTCATCGGTCATTCCCTCCTGCTGATGTGGCGTTCAGAAGCGCGAGCTCGCGGCTCCGCGCGAGAGCTGCGCCACCAGGATGCGGGCAGCCAGATTCAGCGTCAGCGTGATGGCGAACAACGTCAGCGCCAGATAGATCAGCGCGCTCTCGTGCAACGGCGACGTGGCGTTGGTCAACTCGCTGGCGATCTGCGATGCCGCAGTCGTCGCCGGCTGAAACCACGAATCGCTGATGCGTGCGGTATTGCCGACGATCATGACGGCCGCCATCGTCTCGCCAAGCGCCCGCCCGAGCCCGAGCATGATGCCGCCGACGATGCCAGCACGGGAGTAAGGCAGCACCGCGCCCCAGATCACTTCCCAGCGCGTGGCACCCAGTGCCAGCATGACTTCGCGCTGCGTGTTGGGTACCACGGCCAGCACGTCGCGGGTGATCGCCGAGATCGTCGGCAGGATCATCAATGCCAGAATCATGCCGGTGGCGATGATGCCCCGGCCTGTGCCGACGGGCTGCGCCAGTGCCGGTATGATCGTCCCGAGGCTGTCAGCGATCGGGTTTGCCAGCACGTCGGTGAAGAATGGCAACAGGACCAGCACGCCCCATAGGCCGTAGATCACGCTCGGGATGGCGGCGAGCAGCTCGACCATGAACGAGAGTGGCTGGCGAATGGAGCGTGGGCACAACTCGCTCAGGTAGATGCCGATGCCGATGCCGACAGGTGCGGCGAGCGTCACCGCGATCAGCGACGTGAGCAATGTGCCACGGACGGCCGGCCAGGCGCCGAACGTCACGGCCTGGATCGATGTCTCGATCGGATTCCAGTCGATTCCGGTGAAGAACCCGGCGCCGAACTGCGCGCGCGCTTCGGCCGACCCAAGGTACGTGACAACACCGACAGCAAACACCAGCCCGACGACGAGCACCGAGAAGAGCGCGACGATCGCTGCAAACAGGCCGTCGCCATGGCGGAACCAGCGCGTCCATGCGTTGCCGAGCGCGACCGGACGTTCAGACGTTGTGGCCATTGAATGCTCCTCCGAGTCACGAAGGTCTGGATCGTTGGCGTGCGCCAAGATCCAGACCATCTTCGGCAAGCCGAACGGGCTGCTGTTACTTCACCAGTCCTTCGAAGACCGGCTGACCATCGACGGTGATCTTGCGCAGCTGGCCGATGGCGGCGTAGCGCACGCTCTGCGGCAGCGGCACGTAGCCGAGGCGGGTCACCGCGCCGGAGCCGTCAGTCAACCCCCAGTAGAGGAAGTCGGCGAGCGCCTGGGCCTTGGTGGCGTCCGTGTAGGTGTTCTGGCGCACCAGGATCCAGGTGAAGCCGGCGACCGGATACGAGCCCTCGCCCGGCGGATTGGTGATCGAGCCGGTCAGGTCCGCTGAGATCGGCGCGTTCGCGGCAGCCTCGAGGACCGATGCAGTGGTGGCGCTGACGTATGCGCCAGCGGCGTTCTGCACGGCAGGCGCCGGCAGGCCGTTCGCCAGGGCGAAGATCAGCTCGACATAGCCGATGGCGCCATCAGTGCGCAGCACGGCGCTGGCGACGCCCGGGTTGCCCGGAGCGCCGATGCCCGCCGGCCAGCGCACCGTCGTCCCGGCACCGACCGTCGCCTTCCAGTCCGGGCTGACCTTCGTCAGGTAGTCCGTCCAGATGTTGGTCGTGCCCGACGAGTCCGAGCGATACACCGGCGTGACCGCCTTGTTCGGCAGCGTGGTGACGTCCGGGTTGGCCTTGGCGATGCGGCCGTCGTCCCAGAAGCGGATCGCACCGAGGTAGATGCCAGCCAGGATCTCGGCATTGAAGCGCAGGCTGGTGATGTTCTTGCCATCGGTGCCGGTCAGGTTGTAGGTCGGCACCACAGCGCCGAGCACCATCGGCACGTGCAACGTGTCGGGCGCTTCGGCCGCCACACGCTTCGACGACACGAACGCATCGGTGCCACCGAAGTCGCTCAGGTAGCCGATGAAGTTGCGCGTACCGGCGCCCGAGCCAACGCCCTGATACGAGATGGTGACGTTGGGCACGTTCTGCTTGTACACCTGGATCCAGGCTTGGTACAGCGGATTCGGGAACGTCGCCCCCGAACCGCCGAGTGTCGCGGTGAGCTGGCGCGGCGCCCAGGGCGTGGGGGTGGCTACCGGGATTGCACCCGGAGTGCTCGGATCGACCGGCTGCGCCATCGCCGGCGAGACGTTCGCCAGCGAGAGACCCATCAGCAGTGCGATCAGGCTCAACAGGCCTCGCGTCTTGGTTCGGGACATTCCAGCGTTCTCCTTCGTGTCACTTGTTCCGCATCCTCGGCGTACCATCGACGATGTGCCGCGTGCCCGGTCGCACGCTGCCGCACCTTATGCAGCCTGAGTGTGGACCATTGCCTGTCCAGTCATGCGTGCATTGCCATCATCATTGGCGACTGTGAAGGTTGCGTATACAGTATGTTATGATTCAAAGAATAAAATGTTAACAAACAATTTCTGATACACACGACCGATCGATGCGGCCACGTGACTGCGTACACCATCTGGGTACTGCAGGCAATTGGTGAGGGATGTGGCGGCAGAGCGCCAGGCCGATGAGCGTGCCATTGCCGCTGTGGTGCGCCGAATCCGCCGCTGGCACGCGATGACCATGTTTCGGCGCACCATCGCCCTGCCGCGTGATCGTGCACAAGTGAGCACGCATCGGCGCGTAGAATGATGCCATGCCATTGATACACCGTATGTACACGGAGAGCGCACGATGGATTGCATCACCCGCACAGGCGTACGCCTTGTCCTGCTGCTCACGCTGCTCGCCGGAGCCTGGACCACGCTGGCGCATGCCGAAACGCCGCGATGTTTTGCCGAGACCGGCCAGTGCATCAGCGGACCGATCCGCGACTACTGGGAGCGCAATGGTGGCCTGAGCGTCTTCGGCTACCCAATCACTGCCCAGAGTGCGGCGACGGTCGAAGGACGCACGCTGCAGGTCCAGTGGTTCGAGCGCGATCGCCTCGAGATCCAGGCGGACGGTCAGGTCACTGCCGGGCGGCTGGGCGCCGAGCGGCTCGGGCAGCTCGGCACGCCATGGCAGCCGGGGCCAAACGCGCCGGCCGCGGCCGGCTGCACCGCATTCGCCGAGACCGGCTATCAGATCTGTGGCGCCTTCGCCAGTTACTGGCGCGCCAACGGTGGCCTGACGCGCTTTGGCTACCCGATCACCGGTGAAGTCACCGCGCAACTCGAAGGAAGCAGCTACACCGTGCAGTATTTCGAGCGGCGGCGCTTCGAATGGCACCCCGAGATCGCCGGCGGCAGCATCCTGCTCGGCCTGCTCGGCCGCGAGGCCTCGGCCGGCGCACCGCCAGCCACCGCCAGCGCGCCACCGGCACCTGCCCCCACCAGCGCGCCGGCCGCGCCGGCACCGGGCAGCGCATCGCCCGGCGACCGGGTCACCGGCACCGTCTCGCGCGTGATCGACGGTGATACCATCGATGTCGCCGTGGGTGGCGACACCGTGCGGATACGCCTGATCGGCGTCGACACACCCGAGTCGGTGCACCCGTCCAAGCCGGTCGAATGCTACGGCCGCGAGGCGTCGGCATTCCTGCGCGAGCTGGTGCAGGGGCGCGCCGTGAGCCTGGAGATCGATCCGTCGCAGGACGAAGTCGACCGCTATGGGCGCTGGCTCCGCTACATCTGGCTCGACGGCGGCACGCTCGTGAACCGCGAGATCATCGCGCGCGGCTACGGCTTCGAGTACACCTTCCGCACCCCGCACGCCTACCGCGACGAGTTTCGCGCCGCCGAGGCGCAGGCGCGCGACGCCGGTCTGGGCATGTGGGCGCCCGATGCGTGCCGCGCCACCATCGGCGGCGATGCGCCCGCGGCCGAGGCTCCCGCTCCAGCGGCGCCATCCGGCGGTGGTGGCGGCAGCACCGGCGACTGCCCGGGCGACGCCACGGCGGCGACGAATGCGCCGATCGCGATCATCGGGCTGGACAAGAATGCCGAGATGGTCACGATCCGCAACGTCAGCGACAGCAGCGTCGCACTCGATGGCTGGTGGATCTGCAGCGCCAGGGCTGGGCAGCGCCACGCGACGCTCAGCGGCAGCCTGGCGCCAGGTGGAGAGTTGATCATCGGACGCCAGGCTGGCCGGCCGATCTGGGACAATGACGAGAGCGATCCCGCGGTGCTGTACGACCAGACTGGGCGCCTGGTGAGTTTCCTGGACGACTGAGCGCGCCGTAGGTGATGGCGGGCGCGCCGCGCGCCCGCCATCACCGGCGAGGTGAGGAGAGAGAAACGCAGAATGTAACTCCCGCTCCCGGCCCTTCGTGGCTTCGTGTGATCCCGCTCCCGATCCTTCGTGGCTTCGTGTGATCCCGTCTCCCGCTCCCGGCCCTTCGTGCCTTCGTGCCTTCGTGTGACACCCGTCCCCGTCCCCGCTCCCGCTCCCGGCCCTTCGTGCCTTCGTGTCTTCGTGTGATCCCGTCTCCCGCTCCCGGCCCTTCGTGCCTTCGTGGCTTCGTGATGCATGCCATGCGCAGTGCGGCGCCGACGCACCGCGGCGCTATGCTATACTGGGCACCAATCCCGGCGGCACTGCCGCAGCGACCTGAGGCAAGCATGCGTCTGACACCCTCCAACCTCTTCAGAATGGTCCGCATCGTCCAGCTTGGACTGCTGCACGTCGCGGTGACGATCACCTTTGTCCTGATCGACGGCGTACTCAACCGCGTGATGATCGTCGACCTGGGGCTGCTCGCGACGCTGGTCGCGGCGCTGATCACCGTCCCCTACCTGCTCTCGCCCGCGCAGATGCTGCTGGGGCAATACAGCGACGCGCACCCGGTCCTCGGGCGGCGGCGCACGCCGTACATCGCGCTGGGTGCGGCGCTGTGCATCGGCGGCATGGTCCTGACGCCCCACGCCGCCTACGCCATCGGCGATGGAGCGCCGTGGGGCATCGCGCTGGGCCTGCTCGCGTTCGGCGTCTGGGGCATCGGCTTCAACATGGCGGTCGTCGCCTATCTCTCGCTGGCCAGCGATCTCTCGACCGACGACGACCGTTCGCGGACAATCGCGGTGATGTGGTTCATGATGGTCGTCGGCATCATCAGCGCCTCACTGCTGATCAGCCGGGCGCTCGACATCGATGCGACCGTCCGGCAGATCGACCGTGAGCGGCTCATCGTGGTCTTCCGGGAAGTCGCCGCGATCGCTGCGGCTCTGACGCTGCTCGGGCTGTGGCGCCTCGAACCACGCTGGCAGCCGGCTGTCGCTCCCACAGCCGAGCGCGTGAACATCACCCGGGCATTCCAGGCCGTCGCGGCCAATCCGCAGGCGCGCCGCTTCTTCGTCTACATGGTCATCCTGCTCGCCGCCATCCTCGGGCAGGACGTCCTGCTCGAACCATACGGCGCCGAGGCATTCGACCTGTCAGTCCGCGAGACGACCAGGCTCACCTCGATCTGGGGCGGCGCCATGCTGGTCGGCCTGCTGGTCGCGGGGGGCGGTCTGGCGCGGCGCATTGGCATGCGCGCCGGCGCGGCGCTCGGTGGCGCGATCGCCGCCGCCGGGCTGGGCCTGATCGGTGCCAGCGGGCTCTTCGGCATCGTCGCACTCTTCATTCCCGGCGTCATCGCCCTCGGGTTCGGCACCGGGATCGCCACCTCGACGAATCTGGCGCTGATGCTCGACATGACCACCACCGCGCAGGCCGGGCTGTTCATCGGTGCATGGGGGGTCGCCGACGCGCTGGCGCGCGGCATCGGCATGATTCTCGCCGGCGTCATCCGCGATGTCATTTCGGTGAGCTCGGGCATGGTGGTTCTCGGCTACGTGGTGGTGTTCTTCGTCGAGGTCGTGCTGCTGCTGGTCTCGCTGGCACTGCTGCGCCGCCTCGACGTGCGCGAGTTCCGTGCGCGACAGGCGTCGCTCACCGAGTGGATCGCAGTCACGGGCGACGCATCCTGAGTACAGGCCGGGGGAGGGGTTGTGGCGACGAGCAAGCCGCACGATGACGAGCACGACGGCACGGCGGAGAGTCTGGTGTTCCCGTTCGCGGCAATCGTCGGCCAGGCCGATCTGAAGCTGGGCCTGATCCTGTGCGCGATCGATCCGGCCATCGGCGGCGTGATGGTGATGGGGCACCGCGGCACCGCCAAGAGCACGGCGGTGCGGTCGCTGGCAGCGCTGCTGCCGCCGGCGCGCTTCGTCGCCGGCTGTCCGTACCAATGCGATCCCGCCCGGCCGGGCGCGCACTGCCCGCATTGCGCCCGCGCCGGCAAGCCTCGCGCCGAGACGCGCCCGCTGCCGGTGGTGGATCTGCCGCTCGGCGCGACGGAGGATCGCGTCGTGGGTTCGCTCGACATCGAGCGCGCGCTGGTCGAGGGCGTGCAGGCATTCGCGCCCGGCCTGCTGGCGCGCGCCAACCGCGGGTTCCTCTACATCGACGAAGTCAATCTGCTCGAGGATCACCTGGTCGATCTGCTGCTCGACGTCGCCCAGAGCGGTGTGAACGTCGTCGAGCGCGAGGGGATCAGCATCCGCCACCCGGCCCGCTTTGTGCTGGTGGGCAGCGGCAACCCGGAGGAAGGCGACTTGCGGCCGCAGTTGCTCGATCGCTTCGGGCTGCACGCCCGCATCACGACGATCCTCGAGGTGGCCGAGCGCGTCGAGATCGTCCGGCGGCGCATGGCGTATGATGCCGATCCGGCGGCGTTCACCGCACGCTGGGCGACCGAGCAGCAGCGGCTGCGGCGGCGCATCCGTGCCGCGATGCGGCGCCATCCCGCCGTGGTGCTGGGCGATGACGCGCTGCACGCCGCCGCGCAGCTGTGCGTCACCCTCGAGATCGATGGGCACCGCGGCGAACTGACGCTGTGTCGCGCGGCGACGGCGCTGGCAGCCTACGAAGGGCATGAGCGCGCCGGACCTGCCGAGATCGGCCGGGTGGCGCGGCTGGCGCTGCACCACCGGCTGCGCAAGGATCCGCTCGAGGCGGCCGGCGACGATCGCCGCATCGAGCGTGCGGTCGCGGCGCTGGCAGGCTGATCGATGCAGACCGTGCTGCCGTTTCCGGCGCTGGTCGGCATCGAGCTGGCCCAGCAGGCGCTGCTGCTGCTGGCGGTCGATCCGGGCTTGCGTGGCGTCGCGCTGGCAGCGGCGGCCGGGTCGGGCAAGAGTACGCTGGCCCGTGGCTACCGCGCCCTCGCCGCCGACGCGCCGTTCGTCGAGCTCCCGCTGGGCAGCGATGACGACGCGCTGCTGGGCGGGCTGGATCTCGAGGCGACCCTGCGCCAGCGGCGGCGCGTCGCGCGGCCCGGTATCCTGGCGCGCGCCAACGGCGGCGCGCTCTACATCGACCAGCTCAACCTCCTGGGCGACGGCGCGGCCAATCTGGTGCTGGCGGCGATGGAGACGCGCACCGTCGCGCTGGAGCGCGAGGGCCTGAGCCTGCGATTGCCGGCATCGTTCGTGACGATCGCCTCGTACGATGTGGCAGAGGGCATGCCGCGTCGCCATCTGCTCGACCGCTTCGGCCTGCATGTGATGCTGCCGCGCCAGAGCGCTGCCGCCGAGCGCGCCACGGTCATCGACCGCCACTGGTCTCCCATCGATGACTGGCACGCTGCGCTGGCGCTGCTGTGCGACGGCGTCGCCGCCGCCCGCGCCGCCCTGCCGCAGCTCGCGCTGACGGCGCGTCAGCTCGAACGCTTGGCCGAGGCGGCGGTGGCGTTCGGCGTCGAAGGGCAACGCGTCGACCTCTTCGCGGCGCGTGCCGCCCGCGCGGCCGCCGCGCTGGCGCTGCGCGACCAGGTGACCGACGATGATCTGCGCCTGGCGGTGCGGCTGGTGATCGCGCCGCGCGCGACCCGCCAGCCCGAGGCGCCGGCCGAGGCTGCGCCACCGCCACCGCCACCGCCGCCCGAGGCGCCGGCCGATGATCACGCCGCCGACGCTGCCGCGGCGGACGCGTCGGCGCCGCCGCCCGATGAGCAGGTGCTGACGGCGCTGGGCGCCGAGCTGCCCGAGGCGCTGACCGGGCTGCCATTCGCGACGGTGCGGCGTGGCCGCACCGGCTCGCGCGGGGCGACGCTCGGCGCGCGCGGGCGGCATATTCGCAGCCTGGCCGGCGATCCGCGCCGCGCCCGCATCGACATCGGCGCGACGCTGCGCGCGGCGGCGCCCTGGCAACCGCTGCGGCGCGCGGCTGGCGGCACGTCGGATCGCGTGATGCTGCGCGGCACCGACCTGCGCGTACGCCAGTTCCGTACGCGCGCTGGGGCGCTGTTCCTGTTCGTCGTCGACGCAAGCGGCTCGATGGCGCTGAACCGCATGCGCCAGGCCAAGGGCGCCGTCCAGGCATTGCTGCAGCGCGCGTACGTCCACCGCGATCGGGTGGCGTTGCTGGCGTTTCGCGGCGACCGCGCCGAGGTGCTGCTGCCGCCGTCGCAGAGCGTTGAGTTGGCGCAACGTGCGCTCGACATTCTGCCGACTGGCGGCGGCACGCCGCTGGCCGCCGCGCTGCTCGGCGTCCTCGATGTGGCGCGCCAGGCCCGCGCCCGCGGCATCCTCCAGACGGTGGCGGTGCTCCTGACCGACGGCCGGGCGAATGTGCCGCTGCGCGCGCCGCGCGAGGCGCTCGAGCAGGAAGTGGCCGCGCTGGCGCAGGCGGTGGCGCAGGCCGGCATCCGCACCGTGGTGGTTGATACGCAGCGCGCATATCTGAGCGCCGGGCATGCCGCCCGCCTGGCGCGCGCGCTGGGCGGAACGTACGTGTATCTGCCGAATGCCCACGCGTCCGCGATCGCCGACGCGGCGACCGCCGCCCGCTGACCGGCCGGCGCGGTGCCGCCCGGCGCCGGGACGGTGAGCGGCGGTCGCGTCGCTGGATGCAGCGTGTGCTACCACTCTGGTCAGGCGTGCACCGTCCTTCCGGGTATCACCGTCAAGCCATGGTGTTCGCAGGAGGCTGCATCCGAGCACCGCCGGAATCCTACTTCGCTGGCAGCCCTGGTCGTGCCGGCGTCCTGTCGAACTGTACCACGACTGGCCGGCTCAACGTTTCCTGCAGGCCGCGTGGCCAGGCCAGATCGAACACGGCCCGTTGCTCGCCGGACTGTGGATCGACAACGTTGTAGGATGTGACGCCGTGCGCCAGGCCTTGTGGCTCTGTCTCGTCGCTCAGCGTCCGGATGATCACCTCCTCTGCGTCGCTGGTGGTGTGGCTTCCCACCATGATCGTGACGGATTCCCCGTCGTTCGCGTTGATCAGGCCGCTCGACCTGCGCCTGGCCCGCGCTGAACCTGTTCGAGCCTGGCCGCCCATCGTTTCAGTGGTGCGATCAGCCGTATCAGGCAGCCCTATGACGCTGGCCGGCCCCGATGTGCCGGGATGAGGGCGCCGCGCCACCGGCGTCGTGTGGCGCGCAGCGCAGGCCAGCCCCGGCGCGGGCCGGGATGGCGCCGGGTGCCGCGGGATGCCCGTGCATATGCGGCTCCGTGCCCCGCTGCAGCCGCGCCGGCATGCGGGCCGCCCCGGGCGCCGCACGCCCGCCGCCATCGGCTGGCATGTCGAGCCTTTGTAGAGCATCTATCGAGAACTTGTAAACAATTGAACTCGGCCATGCTCCGTGATACACTCGGCTCCACAGCATCTGATACCCGCGTCATTGATTTACAGCATTCTTGCAGCTCCGGTGCGTTTTGTGTGCAGGTAGTACAGAGAGCATACTACCGACAGTGGCCACCGACGCCGAGGGCGACCGGTCGGCAGGGGGAAGGGAGCAGGCCATGGCCATCGTTCGATCGATCGGGCGCGTACTCGCATTCATCGTCCTCGCCGTACGGCTCGCGCTGCCGAAGATCGGGGTCGGTTGGATGTTCGCGCTGCTGACCAGCAACTTCAACCGCGTCACCATCTACGAGCTCGGCGTCGCAGCCGTACTGGTGACGACGCTGATCGGCATGCACAACTTCCTCTCGCCGTTCCAGATGATCTTCGGCCGGTTTGCCGACCGGCATCCCGTCCTGGGGCTGCGGCGCACGCCGTACCTGATCCTCGCCGCCGTCGTCACCAGCCTGGTCTTCGTACTGCTGCCCGGCGTCGCCCAGCAGATGAGCGCCGGGCA
>JAGWYG010000148.1 GCA_018969485.1 Chloroflexota bacterium | reverse complement strand
AGACGATCATCGCCGAAGCGCTGGCACACGAGAGCGGCCTGAACATGGTCAAGCTGCGCAACATCCGCCAGCAGTGGGTCGGCTCGTCCGAACGTAACCTGACCCGCGCGTTCGAACTCATCCGCGCGTTGAGTCCGATCCTGGTGTTCGTCGATGAGATCGACCAGGCGTTTGGCTCACGTGGCGTCGGTTCGACCAACGATGGCGGCACGAGCGAGCGGCTGTTCGGCATGACGCTGGAATTCATCGGCGATGAGCGCAACCGTGGCCGGGTGATCTGGGTCGCCGCGACCAATCGCCCCGACACGCTCGATGCCGCGCTGTTGCGCCGCTTCGATCGGGTCATTCCGTGTCTGCTGCCGACGCCTGAGGAGCAGCTGCTCATCCTGGACGCGCTGCCCCGGACCCTCAGCCTGACATTTGATGCGGAGCTGCATGCCATGATCCACGGGCGCGACCAGCAGTTGCTCGCGCTGTTCGCCGACCGCGCCGGCATGGTTCCGACCGGTGCCGTGATCGAGGCGATCGGACGGCGGGCGATCGAGATTGCGCGCCTGCGCCCGCCGCCCGCGCCGCCGACGCTTCCGCTCGGTGCAACCCATCCGATCGGCGCCCCGACGATCCGTTTGGTCGCGCCGGTGGCGGCGGTGAGCGTGACGCTGGCGGATCTGCGGCAGGCGGTGGATGACTATCGCTCGAATGCCAACCAGGACGAATACGACTTTCAGAGCCTGCTGGCGGTGCGCGCGTGCAACTTTTACTCGGTGATGCCGCCGCTGCCGCCGCGCCCGCCATTCAGCGGCATCGCGCAGCCGCGCGCGCGCCGCGCCGGTGGCACGGTGCCGGCGTGCTGGCAGGACGACGAGATCGTGTACAGCAGGCTCGATGACGCGATCGAGCAGCTACGCCTGAAATTGCGCCAGCGCTGATCGATGTGGCGCTCCGGGCGCGCCGCCCCGGCGCCGCCAGCAACAGGAGGAGTTCATGAGTACGACGGGAGAGCTCGTCATTCGGCAGTATGCCCCGAGCCCGCGCGTGCAGCAGGCGTCGGCATGGCAGAACGAGGGGTGGCAGGTAGGTGCAGGCGCGCTGATTGGTCTGGCGGGTGCTACGGCGATCGGCATCGGCGGCGTGGTGGTCGTTGCCGCCGGGGTGGGCAATGCCATCGCAGATGCTGCCGTCGGGGTAGGCAGCGCCATCGCAGATGCCGCCGTCGCCACCGGCCAGGCGGCGCGGGAGCGCATTGATCGGCGCATCGCTGCGAATGCGCAGGCCTATGCGCATTACGCCGCCGAGCGCGCCAAGGCGGCGGCCGAGCTGCTGCGCCACGCCGCGCGGCAGCGCCAGGCCCCCACGATCGCCATCGCGCTCCCGCAGATGCCCAGGGTGGCGCGGCCGACAGTGCCCTTCATCAACGATGTCGGACAGCCGTCGCAGGTGAGCGCGTCGCAGGACGAGCGCCTGGTGAACGATCTCGAGCAGGCGGACGATGCCAACCGGCAGCAGCGCACCGATGACCTGCTCGGGGACTGGACGATCATCCTGATCAACGCGCTGCCCGACCCGGCCGAGCGGGAGCGGCTGGGCACGATGCTGCAGCAGCAGGGGGTGGCCGCAGCAGCTGCCGAGCTGGATCGGCTGCGCCAGGCGCAGCGGCAGACCGAGCTCGGTCGTCTCCAGCAGGAGGTGCGCGAGCTGCATGAGCTGGTGCGCCGCGCGCATGAGCTGGTCGATGTGCTGCCTGACCGGCATGTCCCGGGAAGCCTCAGCCAGCAGCTCGCCGATCGGGCTGGCGGCATCCGTGCCACATTCGAACGCCTGCTGTCGAGCAATGATCACGGCCTGCTCAGCCGGCTCGTCGCGCAGTACCGCGGACAGATCGACGATGTCGCCGCCGATGCCACGGGCGCGCGGCTTCGGGCGCACGCCGGGCTGGTCGCGCCGGTGTGGGGCGAGGTGTACCTGCTCGAGGGGCTGGCAGCCGACGCCGGGCAGCTCGGCGTGGCGCAGGACACGGTGGCGGCAGCGGCTGCGTCGCGGCAGCAGCTGCTGGGCGAGCTCGAGCGCGCGCAGCGCGACGCGGACGCGCTGCGGATCACGTTCGACGGGCTGCGCGGGAGGCTCGCCGACATCGCGCAGCGCGCCGGCACGGCGCGCGCTGCGCTGCGCCAGGCGATCGACCGGCAGTCGCAGCAGCGCATCGCCGAGCTGGCGGCGGCGGCGCTCGCGGAGGTTCGCACGCACCAGAATGCATTGCTCGGTCCGGTGCAGCAGAGTCAGCTGGACGATGGCAGCATCCGCCTGGTGGCGGGCACCGGCGGGCGCGGCCTGGAAGTGACCGTCTCGCCGTCGGTGGGTCTCAGCTACCACACCTTCGGTTTCGCCGACATCAGCTGCATTCCGGTCATCGAGGGCTTCGTCGATGGGCTGCGCCGCCGTGACGTCGTCGTGTCGGAGACGATTGGCGGGCTCAATCCGCAGGCGCTGGCGACGGTGACGCTGATTCAGACGCTGATGACCATGGGGTATCAGCGCAGCGAAATCATGGTGGCCATGCAGGGCACGACGGCGGTGATCGAGGCGACCAAGCCGGGCGTGCCACCGTTCCGCAGCCACGTCAGCGCCGCCGGCGAGCGCCAGGACGGCGGGCTGACGGCGTCCGAGCTCGCCAGACTCAGGGATCGCGACGCGCAGTCGCGGCAGGAAGTGCAGGCTCACATGGCGAATCGTACGAGCAAACGCCGCGAGGAGGCCGAGCGCCAGCGGGTGTCGGAGTGAGCAGCACACGCGCGGTGGCGCCCGATCGGCGCCGCAGCGCGTGCCACGCAGCACCGGAGGAGATCATCATGCCGAAGCGCTGTCAGGAATGCGGCCAGCAGTACACCGGTCCCCATCACACGGATTGCCCGGCGGTGCGCACGCGCTACTACTGGCTGACGCCCACCGGTCTCTATCACACGGATTGCCCAGGTCTGCGTCCCCCGGTGCTACCCGAGCCGCGGGGGGCATCCCCGGAGCAACGACCTGCGGTGACCGGCAGGTTGCTCAGCATCGGTCCGCCGCTGCGGGAGTACCGCTGGCGCAACCCGCTGTCCCTCGCCGCCGCGTTCACGGTCGGACTGTTTTCGCGGCGAGCGCGTGGACCAGCGATGCATACCTTCGGCCAGCCGTACGAGGTGGAGTCCTGGTCGATGCAGGTGCTGGATGAACAGACGGGGCGATCCGTCGCCGTCGTCCTGGTCGATCCGGCGGGCGCAGCTCCGGAGGTGGGCTCACGGGTCGCGGTGTTCGGCGCCCGCCGCAGGCAGAACATCGAGGCCGAGCGCATCAGGATGCTGGAGGATCGGCACGGTAACCCGATGTCGGGCGAAGTGGAGCGGCGGGGTCGGCGCATGCTGTGACGCGCCGGTCGCATCCGGTGCGGCCCGGCGCAGCGCGCTGCCGGATAGGCGCCGTGGTGCCGGGCCGCCGCGCCCAGAGCGCCGCCGCCGGCGCCGCAGGAGGACGCAATGGATCTCTATGGCCGCGATGTGGAGTTCGCCGAGCTGCGGGGGCTGTGGCAGGCGGTGGCCGCCGGGCAGGGCCCGCGCGCGATCGCCTATGTCGCCGACACCGGCGTCGGCAAGAGCCGGCTGGTGCAGGAGCTGTACCATCACCTGAGCCGCGCCGCCGATCCGTTCGACTACTGGCCCGATGCGTTCCTCGACGCCGGCGCCAGCCTGCAGGTGACGCCGCCCTTCCCCGCGGGACACCGCCCCGCCGGGCCGCCGATGTTCCTCTGGCTCGGGGTGCGCTGGACGGACCCGGGCGAGCGCAATGCGGTGGACGTGCGCGCGCTGCCCGACCTGCGCGATCAGCTGGTGATCCACGCCCGGCTCGCGCGCGATCTGCAGGACCCATGGCTGCGGCGGCTGATCGAGGCCGCCGGCGAGGTGCTCACCGAGCGTGCTGCCGGGGAGCTGCAGAACCTGCTGCTCGACCAGCTGGTGCCGTTCGGTGCGCTGGCGCTGGGCACGGCGCGCGAGATCACGGCGCGCGCGACGCGTGGCGCGCTGTCGGTGGCCGGCCACGACGCGGCGCAGGAGCAGGAGCTGCAGGAGCAGCTGCGCACGCTGCTGCGCAAGCTGCTGGGCGGCACGCGCCGGCTGCCGGTGGTGCTGTGGCTGGACGACGCCCACTGGATCGACGAGCGTGGCATGGCGTTCGTCGGCGGGCTGCGCCGCGACGCGAAGGCCGGCGGCTGGCCACTGCTGCTGATCGCCACCGCCTGGCCGCGCGAGTGGCACGAACGCCACCTGGCGGCGCTGCTGGGTGACGGTGGCACGGTGCGCGATCTGGACCAGGCGAGCGCCGCGGCGCTGGACGCGCTGAGCCGGCGCGAGCTGCCGGGGCTGAGTGACGCACAGCGGGCGCTGCTGGTGGCCAAAGCCGACGGCAACTTCCTGACGCTGCTCGAGAACATCGACGAGCTGCGCATGGTGGACGAGAACTTCGTGGATGGTGACCTGCGGCGGGCGCTGTCGCCGGCGGGCGAGGGAAAGCTGCAGGGCTGGGAGTCCAGCCGGCCACGGCGCATCGCCCAGCGCTTTCAGGCGTTCGATCGGGAGGTGCGGGCATTCCTGGCGCGGGCGAGCGCGCTGGGGCTGAGCGGGCGCATCATCGTGGCCGTCGTGCGGGCGTATGCGGCGCAGCGTCAGCTGCCGGACGTCGATGCGCTGCTGCGCCGCTGCCGCGACGAGTACGCCGTGCTGCTGGCGCGCAGCGCGCAGCTCTACGAGTTTCGCGATCCGGGATATCACCGCGCGGCGCTGGCGTTCTTCACGACCTACCTGGCCGCCGAGCAGCAGGCGCTGGCCGCGGCGCTCGATGGTGAGCTGGCGGGCTGGATCGGCCGCAGCTTCGATGCGGCGGGCGTACGCCAGGATGCGGCCGCGCCCGACGACAGCGTGCTACGGCTGGCGGCCGGCGAGCGCAGCGCGCTGCTGGCGCTGGCGCGCGACCGGCTGGGCGTGACGCATACCGCCGGGATGCAGGCGCGCGTGCTGTGGCTGCAGCAGCTGGCGGAGGACCGGCAGTGGGACCTGGTGCGCGACGCGGCCGCGGAGCTGGCCGCAGCCGACTGGGCGGGGCTGCCGGCGACGGCGCTGGCCTGGCGCGAGCGGGACGTACTGGTCGAGCTGCTGCGCAACGCCGGTGCGCTGGTGCCGGCAGCACACCTGGCCGGGCACTTGGTCGTGGTGCGCCGGCAGCACCTGGCCGCGGCGCCGACGGACGACGCACGGGCGGCGTTGGGCGAGGCGCTGAACCGGATCGGGTACATCCATGAATTGTCGGGCAATCTGGACGCGGCACAGATGTGCCTGAAGGAAACCGTACAGCAATATCAGGCGATCATGGCTCGCCCGTTCACGACTGATGAACGGTTTGTAGTGGGGTTCGCACTCAATCTCAGCGGTCGTATCTACCATCGGCTTGGCAATCGGGCTGCTGCGCGCACGCAATTTGAGGATTCGTTGAAACTGCTGCGAACCGTGCAAGAGGATCGTGGCACTGATGAAGATCAGCGCGTACTTGGGCTCGCACTCAATTGGATGGGCCGCATCCATGAGGAACAGAACGACCTTGCCGGCGCACTGCAATATTTCCAAGAGGCAGTGACGCTGGCGGAGCGCGTGGCGGACCTTCGCGGATTTCCCTCAGACTGGCTGGGGCTCGCGGTCATGCACCAACGCGTCGGCCGTATTCATCGAAGACAGGA
>JAGWYG010000035.1 GCA_018969485.1 Chloroflexota bacterium | reverse complement strand
ATCGAGCCGTCGGCCCGCTGGTAGTTCTCGAGGATGGCGATCATCGTCCGGGGCAAGCCGAGGCCAGAGCCGTTGAGCGTATGCACATGATCGGGGCGCGCGCCCGGCGCCGGCCGGTAGCGGATGTTGGCCGCACGCGCCTGGAACGACGCCACATTCGAGCACGAGCTGACTTCGAGCCACTCGGCCTGCCCCGGCGCCCACAGCTCAAGATCGTAGGTACGCGTCGCGGCGAACCCGAGATCGCCGGTACAGAGCGCCTTGACGCGGAACGGAATGCCCAGCCGCCGGCAGGTCTCCTCGGCGTCGGCGCGCATCTGCTCCAGCGCCGCCTCGCTCTCCTCGGGCCTGACGAACATGTACATCTCGACCTTGTCGAACTGATGGCCACGCTTGATGCCGCGCACATCACGCCCGGCGCTCATCTTCTCGCGCCGGAAACATGGCGTGTACGCGCAATAGCGTCGCGGCAGCCCGCTGGCCTCGAAGATCTCGTCGCGATGCAGATTGGTGACCGGCACCTCGGCTGTGGGCACCAGCCACAGGTCATCCTCGACATCGCGATACAGGTTGTCGCGGAACTTCGGCAACTGCCGTGCGCCCCACATGCACTGCTCTTTGACGACGAATGGGGTATAGACCTCTTCGTAGCCCTGTTCGCCGTGCAGATCGAGCATCCACTGGATCAGCGCTCGCTGTAGCCGGGCGCCCTGGCCCCTGAGGACATAGAAGCGCGACCCCGACAGCTTGACGCCGCGCTCGAAGTCGATGATGCCGAGCGCCTCGCCGAGCTCCCAGTGCGGTCGGGGCGTGAACGCCATCTGGCAGGGCTCGCCCTCCTGCACGAGGATCACGTTCGCCGTCTCGTCGGGGCCATCCGGCACCGCCGGATGCGGCAGGTTGCGTAGCTCGAGCAGCGCATCCTGCTGGTGCTGCTCGATCACCGCGACGTCGCGGTCCAGCGCGGCGATCTGATCGCCGATTGCACGCATCTCGACGATGCGCGCGTCGCGTTCGGCCGCATCGCGCAGCCGCGCAACCTCCTTCGAGCCAGCGTTGCGCACCGCCTTGAGCGCCTCGACGTCGCGGATCAACTGACGGCGACGCTCATCAAATGCCAGCACCGCGTCGACCTGATGTGGATCGACGCCGGCGCGCGCCAGCGCCGCCTTCACCTCGCCGGTCTGCTCGCGAAGCATGCGAATATCCAGCATCATCGGTCTCCTTCGTCATCAGAGCAGCGTCATATGCCACGAGACCAGCTGACCGTGCTGGTACGGCGCGATGCCATGGAATGTTTGCGCGCCGGGCGCAAAGACCATGTCGAGCCACAGCCGGTCACTGTCCCACAGATTCATCGTCGGCATGCGCTCAAGCGCGACCCACTCCAGCGTGCCTTCGGGGTTGGTGGTCAGTGGCGTGCCGTGCCAGCGGTCGATGCGGAAGATGAAACCAAACCAGTCCTCATCGTTCTTGCCGAAGCCTGGCCAACTGACGGTGCCGCGCAATACCAGATCGTCGACGATGATGTCGGCCTCTTCGCGGATCTCACGGCACATGCCCGCGACAATGTCCTCGTCGGGCTGCAGTTTGCCACCGAGCCCGTTGTATTTGCCGTAATGCACATCATCGGGGCGCGCATTCCGGTGAATCATCAGCACGGATCGCCCATCAGGCGACATGACGTAGCCGAGCGTCGCCACGATCGGGGTGTAGGGGGCCATCTCCAGCGCTCCTCGGATCACCAGAGCGCGGTGATGCCGCGCTCGCCTGAACGATATTCCGCGATGCGCCGCGCCGAAGCTGGCTCGAGGTCGGGCGGCAGTCGGTCTGCGTCGAAGAACTGCGCGTCGGCGATCTCGATTGAGCGCGGCGGGCGGGGCGCGTCGCTGGCTTCCATCACGTACACGACGATGTGGTTGGGGTAGTTGCCGCGGAAGACCTCGTATACCCCCAGGACCTGCCCGCCCTGCGCGACGACGCCAGCCTCTTCGTACACTTCGCGCCGCGCCGCCTCGACGAAACGCTCGTGACGATCGACACCGCCTCCTGGCAGCGACCACGGATGCGGGCCGGCGCGATGCCGCACCAGCAACAGTTGCCCGTCCCGGCTCACGATCGCTCGCACGCCGAGCAGCACCGGCCGACGCACGTCCCAGTAGATGTCGCGCGCGACGCGTGCAAGACGGTAGGCGATCGCGAATCCGCGGTCGATCAGCGACATGTTCGCCCCCCCATCCCTGGCATCGATGACGAACACACCCCCGCGACGCGAGACACCTGGCGTCACGTTCACCGGCGCACAACCACTCCGGCGGTCGGCTGGCCGGCGGCCGGCACGACCCGGCCGCGGCTCGGCGGAGCCGCGCGCGCAGTATAGCATGGATTGTCTGGTGGTGACGTGACGGAGTGCTACGCACGGGGGATGAAGCACGACAGCGCGTTCAGGAGCGAGGAGAGAACCACAGGATGGAACCTTGCCCCCGCTCCCCCGTGGCTTCGTGTGACGCCCGTCTCCCGTTCCCGCGCTCGGGGTCGTTGGGATCACGCGGCGAGCCTGGCCAACTGCGGCGCCTGATGCCCGAGCCCTGGCCGGACATCGCGCAACGCCTGGACGCGCGCTTGCCGCCGTATCCTACGCTTCTCTCTAAAACCCACCCCGAAAGGGGCGAACCCCTCGGCGCCATCGCGGTGCAGCCTGCCTGCGCGGGCGATGCTGGCAGGCCGTGCGGGGCACGCCGTCGGGCGCGGGACGGCCGTTGCCTCGACCGACTGCCAGCGGGATTGCACGCTCGTCGCCTGGTTGGGCGATGGACATGCCGAGCCCCCGCGGATCCTGCCGCCACCACGACGCGAGCCTTCCCGGCACTTGACTCAGAACGCATGTTCTACTATACTTGGCCGGCACACGATGGATGGCAGACGCAGTGGGAGTGATGACATGTATCTCGTCTGGTACGACGACGACCGCCAGAAATCGATCGGCCAGAAAATCGAGGCAGCGATCGCGGCATACGTCGGCCACTTCACGCGTCGGCCGCGCGTCGTGCTCATTCATGCCACCGAGCACGCCGAGCATCCCGGCGTACGGGTCCAGAGCGCCCCATTCGTGCGTCGAGATCACTACTGGGTCGGTCAGGACGGGCCACCGGTCACAGGCGGGATGGCCGCCACCACGGACACTGATTCGACGTGATCTGCCGCTCCTGGCTCGTGAGCCCCTGCGCAGACTTGCACGCAGTCTCGTTGCGATGCCGGCAGTTGTTGCAGGAGTGTACCGGGATCCGGCACTTGTAGCAGAAACGGGCTGCCGGGTAGATGGATGTGCCGCACGACCAGCACTCAATCTCCGGGGCGTCCTGCTGGGTGAGCGCCGGCTGCGTCTCCCAGAATGGTACCACCTGACCGGACGGCGCTTCGGCCGCCGGAGGCGTGGGCTGTGGACGCTCATCGGCGCTGGTCGGCCATTCGCCGGCACGGATGACCCGCGTCGAACGTGTCGTCGACCGTTCGGCCGCGGGGGTTGCGACAGCGCTGTCGCTCGCGGGCGGCACCGGCGTGCGCTCGGGCGGTGCGGCGGGCACCACCGGCGTGTGCTCGGGCACCACCGGCGGGCGCTCGGGCGGTGCGGCGGGCGCCACCGGCGCGCTCGCGGGCGGTGCGGAGGGCAGCACCGGCGGGCGCTCGGGCGGTGCGGCGGGCGTGACCTGCTCAGAACCAGGCACCGCGTCGGGCGAGCAGTCCTGTGTCACAGCACCAGTCGGCTGATCGGTCGTCTCAGGCGTCACCGGCGACCAGGCATCGCCCCACTGATCAGTCGTCACCGGATCGGCAGTCGACGCTGCCGCCTGCAATTCATCAAATGTCGTCGCAACATCGAGCAGGTCGCGGGTGAACGGCGACGGCAGGCGCGCCGGTGGCACCGTCGCACTATTCGCCCCGGTCGTATTGCGTCGCTGCCGGTCGGCGGGCACTGACGGCGGACGTGGCGACGGGCGCACTGCCGGCCGGGGCGCCGGTGGATCGCGGCGAGCCTCGGCTGGCGCTGACGCGGGCGGGCTGGCAGGTGCGGCATCGGCGACAGGCGGCGGTACGTCGCTCGTGGCGGCGCGCTGCTCGGCTGGCGTGTCGCCGGCCGGCGCGGGCACCGCCGCCGTTGCTGCAGCGGCCTCGGCCGCCGTAGCCGGCGCCGACACCTGGCGCGGTTCATCGGCCGTCAGGCGATCAGCCTCGGCGACCTCGACCGGGGTGAACTCACGGGTGATCGACTCGCGGCTCGCCGCTGGCCGGCGCGCGGCAGCGGGCGTCGCCGGCGCGGGCATCCCGCCGGCAAGAAAGGCCAGGCCGTCGCGTGCGCCCGTGTGGGCTGGATCAATCTCCAGGACCTGGCGCAATGCAGCGCGCTGGAGTTCCGGGTCGTCGATCGTCCCGCTCAACCAGAACCAGGCCGACGCGTTGCGCTCGTCGATCTCGAGCAGCCGCAGCAGCAGCATGCGCCCATATTCGCGGCGGCTCGCCCGAAGGGCGACGATGGCGGCCTGCAACAGGCGCGCGATCGTGTCTTTGCGGCTAGGTTGTGGCATGTCCGACATACGCAACCGCTCCGGGAACCATCGCTGGCGCATCGCCCATCTGGCCCCCTGCACGCCCGCCAGATGGTTCTCGTGGTAGTATCGCACTACCGGACTGCGTACGCAAGTCTGAAGTGGAGCCCGCACGGCGGTCAGCCCGCCGATGTGCGGCGCTGCGGCCACGCCATCGGTGCCCGGCGAGGGTGCCATGCGGCAGCAGGCCGATCCGGCGTGCGGGTCGTGCTCACACGCTGCTGGGCATGCCGGCGCGCAACGCCGTGACGAGCGGCACCACCTGTCCGATGTGATCGATCTGGTAGAGGCCCGGCTGCTCCGGCAGATGGTCAGCCTGCTCGTGTGCCCATGTGGTGTGGTAGGGCAGGTACACCGCCTGCCCGCCGATCGCCAGCACTGGCAGGATATCGGAGCGCGGTGAGTTTCCGACCATCACAAACCGCTCGGCGGTGATCGCATGATCGCGCAGGATGCCACGATACGTCACCGGTGTCTTGTCGCTGACGATCTGGATGTGGCGAAACCAGTCGGCCAGGCCCGACCGCGCCAGCTTGGCCTCCTGGTCGAACAGATCCCCTTTGGTGATCAGCATCAGGCGCACCTGTGGCGCGAGCGCCGCCAGCACGTCGGGCACGCCGTCGATCACCCGGACCGGCGCCTGGCTCATCTCGCGGGCGAAGTCGAGCACGCGACCGATCTCGGCGCCGCTGATGCGCCCGCCAGTCAGCTCAATCGCGCTCTCGATCATCGAGAGCGTGAACCCCTTGATGCCATAGCCGAAATAGCGCAGATTGCGGATCTCGACGTCGTAGAGCCGTCGATCGATCTCCTCGGCCGAGCAGTACGGCGCCAGCAACGCGGTGAAGCGCTGCTGCACCGCGTTGAACAACGGCTCGTTGTGCCACAGCGTATCGTCGGCATCAAACGCGACGACCAGATCATCATCGTGGGCGCGTCGCGGCATCACGAATAGGCCTCATCGAGCAACTCGACGATGTGGCGGACGCGCATCGTGCTGCCGCGCTGCCGCAGCCCGCCGGCGAGCTGCAGGTGGCAGCCAGGATTAGCCGTCGCGATCACCTCGGCGCCGGTCGCCTGGGCATGATCAAGCTTGCGCGCGCCGAGCTGTGCCGCCATCGCCGGCTGGGTGATGTTGTAGATCCCGGCAGAGCCGCAGCACAGCGCCGATTCATGCATCTCGTGCAGCTCCAGCCCGGGAATGGCGCGCAGCAGGCGGCGCGGCGCGGCGCTGATGCGCTGTGCGTGCGCCAGATGGCACGGCTCCTGGTATGTGATGCGCAGCGGCAGCGAGCGCAGCCCCTCCGTCACGAGGCCAAGGCGATCGAGATACTCGCTGACATCGCACACGCGTGCCGAGAACTGTGCGGCACGGTCGGCCCAGGCCGGATCACCATGCAGCAGATGGCCATACTCCTTCAGCGCCGAGCCACAGCCGGCCGCATTCACGATGATCGCATCGAGATCCAGCCCGGCAAACGCAGCGATGTTGCGCCGCGCCAGCGCGCGCGCGCCGGCCAGATCGCCGCTGTGCGCGTGCAACGCCCCGCAGCACCCCTGGTCGGGCACCAGCACCACACGGCAGCCATTGCGGCGGAGCACCCGGATGGTGGCGGCATGCACCTCGCTGAATGCCGTCGACATGATGCAGCCAGCCAGCAGGCCGACCGTGGCGCGCTGGCTGCCGAGCGCCGGCAGGATCTGCCCATCGGCCACCGTGAACCGATCGCTCATCGCAGGCAGCAGTTGCTCGGTGTCGGCCAGGCGCAGCAGGCGCAGCACGCCGCTGCGCCGTGCGAGCCACTGCAGCCCGCTGCGCTGATAGAGCCACAGCAGCCGGGCCGCCGCGCGAAACAGCGCCATCGAGCGAAAGAGCGCGTCGAACACCAGCCGGCGCACCAACCGCACCGGCGCCGGATGTTCCGGCAGGCGGCGCTCGGTGCGCGCCTGCTCAATCTGAGCGCGCGATGCCTCGAGGATCGTGCCGTACTGCACGCCGCTCGGGCACACTGCCTCGCAGGCGCGGCAATTCAGGCAGGCGCTCATCTGATGCTGGAACACCTCGCTCTCGAGGCCGATCCGGCCATCATGCACGGCCTTCATCAGCCAGATACGGCCACGCGGCGATGCCGCCTCGAGGCCGGTCTCGCGGTAGGTCGGGCACGACGAGAGGCACAGCCCACAGTGCACACAGGCGGTGAGCAGCGCGTCGGTGGGGGCATCGGCGCCCTGAAACGCCACGGGCCCGCTCTGCCCGGAGGTCGTCGTCATCACATCGGCTCCCGGATCGCGCACCATCCGCCGCTGGTGTCGACAGCGGCTCGCCGGACGGCGCATCCCTCATCACTGACACGCGGATGGCATGCCGCAGCCACGATCACGGCGTGACCAGCGCGCCGCGCATCACCGGATTCTGCAGCGTTCCCAGACCATCGATGGCGATCGTGACGACATCGCCGGCCGCCAGCGAGAATGCATCGGGCGGCACGATGCCGGTGCCGGTCAGCAGCACCGCTCCGGCGGGGAACGCGTTCTCGCGCCCGAGATACGCGATCAGATCGCTGAAGCGCCGCACGATGCGCCCGGTACTGACGGTGCCGGTGAACGCGGCCGCGCCGTCTCGCGCGATCGACAGCGTGATCGTCAGGTCCGTCGGATCGGGAACCGCGTCCGTCAGCGTCACCAGGCCGCCGAGTGCGCAGCAGCGCTGATAGACTTTGGCCTGCGGCAGATAGAGCGGGTTCTCGCCCTCGATATCGCGCGAGCTCATGTCGTTGCCGATGACGAACCCGACGAGCTCAAGCGCCGGATTCACCACCAGGCCGAGTTCGGGTTCGGGGACATTCCAGCGCGAGTCGCTGCGGATGGCCACCGCCTCGAACGGGCCGACCGTCCGGCCGGGCGTCGCCTTGAAGAAGATCTCCGGGCGTTCGGCGGCATAGACCCGGTCGTAGACGCCGCTGCCGGCGGATTCGGCTTCGCGGGCATTGCGGCTGCGCTCGTAGGTCACACCGGCAGCCCAGACTTCCTGGAGGTCGATCGGGCGCGCCAGGCTGACCGCCGCCTGGGCAGCCGGTCGATCGACGTCGGTCAGCGCCGCGAGCGGCGCGCGGCCCGCGAGCAGCGCTGCAAGCTGGGCGGCGCGATTCACCCGGCCGACCGACCAGCGCAGGAAGGCAGCCATGCCGGGCCACAGGTCGCTGGCGTCGTAGAGCTGGCCGTCGCGCACGACGCCGAAGCCGATGCCGCGGGCAGGATGGTGGAACTGACAGACAGCGGTCATGGGATCAACTCCTCATCATCGGTGTGTGATGCCAGCGGCGCGCCATCGCGGGGGCCGCACCACCAGCCGGCGGCGTCATCGCGACGCCATGCCGGTCCGGGTGGGTCGCGCCAGTCGCGGCGCCATCCGGCCGCCTTGCGCTGCATGATCGCCGGCCAGCCGCTGACGCCCGCGATGGCATCGGCATGCTCGACGCTGCACGCGCCGACGGCGACGGCGGCGTCGAGCGACCGGCTCAGGCCGAAGCCACGCAGCACGCCCATCAGAAAGCCGGCGATCGCTGCGTCGCCGGCACCATTGGTGCCGACGAGGTCGGCGGGGTATGCGGGCACCCACAGCTCCCGGTCGGCCCAGGCGGCGGCGTCGCGTGGCGCGGCATGCCCCGCGGCAGCCAGCCGCGCCGCCGATGCACTGCACAGATACAGGCCACGCGCACCGCACTTGAGCATGACCAGCGCCGGCCCCATGGCCAGCAGCGCCCGACCCAGCGCGGCGACGTCGCGGGCCGGCAGCAGGGTCGCGACATCGCCCTGCGTGGCCAGCCGCCGCCAGCGCGCCGGGTCGAGCAACTGCAGCATCTCGCCGACGCTCGGCAGGAACAGGTCGGTCAGCGGCAGGAAGCGCCGCAGGATCGTCGGCCAGTCGGCGGCTCCGGTGCGCCCCGCCAGATCGATCTGGGTCATGTCGACCGACGTCGTGACGCCGGCTGCGCGGGCGCGGGTCAGCAGCGCCACGGTGCCAGCGCCGTCATCGCGGTACATCTGCTCGAGCGTCGGCGGATAGCCG
The DNA here is from genome assembly GCA_018969485.1 of Chloroflexota bacterium. Lineage (GTDB taxonomy): Bacteria > Chloroflexota > Chloroflexia > Chloroflexales > Roseiflexaceae > CAIQIY01. Next base: position 23,172 of record JAGWYG010000035.1, on the reverse strand, counting down.
AGGTGCAGTGCGCGCGCCGCCGCCAGCAGCGCATCGCTCACGTCGGTGTCGCGAAACGCCGCGTTGCTGCCAGCATGATGCACCAGCATGCGGTCGGCGCCGGGCACGCTCAGGATGTAGGTGTGCGCCGTCGCCGCGGTGTCATCGCGGTGCAGCGCCTCGGCGAGGTGCGCCGCATGCCCGGCCAGGATGTGCCGCAGCAGATCGCCGTAGCGGTCGGCGCCGACGCGGCCCACCAGGCACACCGCCACTCCCAGGCGGTGCAGCGCCACGCCCGTGTTGGCAACCGCCCCGCCGGCAGCGAAGCCGGTACCACCGATCTCGATCATCTGCCCCGGCACAAACCGCGCACCACGCGGCAGGGCCGGGATGATGTCGAGGCACACATGTCCGGCGACGACGGCATCGGGCGACACGCATCCCTCACGCATCCCACGCGGCCAACCTGACGCCAGTATAGCACCGCCAGTCGCTGACGCCGGCGGTCAGGCCGTGTGCGTCACCGGCATCGGCGGCGGGCCATCATCATCGTCGCTCAGCCCGGCACGCCGCTCCTCGCGGTCCGCCAGCGTACGCAACACCGCAATCATTACCTGACGGTCCGAGATGCGTGGGCTCTTGCCGAGCATCCGGTCGACCACGGCCTGAAGATAGGCGAGCGTCTCTACGGGGTTCATCAGTTCCTCCCAGCGCAGACGGTGACGGGCGACGGCGCCGGTCGCGCAGCCGCCGACACGACGATCATACCGCATGCGCGCGCGCTTGCCTAGTGAATACTGCAGAGATGCCGTGTGATTGCGGCGAATCTGCAGTGCGCCGCGGCGGTGCTACCACGTATGCTCAGGGCAGTGCTGCGGCTGGGGCCGCTGGCCGGCGCACCGCCCGGCACCACCGCCGGTGATCAGCCGAAGACCGACGGCTCGGGCGCGCACCGGCGGCAGACGGACGAACCAATGGGCAAAGTCGCGGTCGGCGCATACCTTCGACGGTTGCGCGAGCTTCGCCGCATGACACAGATTGATCTGGCCGTGGAGCTCGATGTCCACGAGTCGCAGATCCAGCGGCTCGAGTCGGGGCGCACCAGCGTGGGTGCCGCGCTGATGCTGGGTGCGGCGCGCCTGCTGGGCGGCGAGCTCGAGGTGCTGACCGACTTGCTGCTCGATCGGCGTGCGTCGCCGGGCGACGGAACCGGGCGCACAGGCCGCCCGCCTGGCGCGGCCCGCCGCCTGGCTGATGTGCGTGCACCCTATGGCGCGGCGCCGGATCAGGAGTATGCCGAGGTGCTGGAACGGCTGCGTCGCGATCCACGCCGCCTCGCCGCCTGGCTGGGGTACGGCCATCGGCTCATCGACGAGGCTGGTGAGGCCGACGCGCGCGAACGAGGAGTGAGCGGCGAGGAGTGAGCGACGAGGCCGGCGAGGCCGACGCGCGCGGACGAGGAGTGAGGCGCGCACCCCATTCGCCCCCACCCCTGTACCCTTTCGGAGGTCGGTTTGTCCATGCAGGCAGCGGTCGCCCGGAGATGCCCGGGGTGGCCCACCGTGCGGGTGCCCAGATGGCGCGCACGGGTCGCCCCGCCGTGCGGGTGCCCGGGATGACACCCATTTCGGGGGTGGGTTTTTCCAGAGAGACAAGGATAAGGCCTTCTGATGCGGCAAGCGCATGTCCAGGCGTTTCGGAATGTCCGGCCAGGGCTCGGGCGCCAGGCACCACAGCTGGCCAGACTCGCCACGCTATCCCAACAGCCTACCCCCGAAAGCCCGTCTCCCGCCCCCCGTCTCCCGTCTCCCCGCCCCTTCGTGTCTTCGTGTCTTCGTGTGAGCCCGTCTCCCGTCTCCCGTCTCCCGTCTCCCGTCTCCCGTCTCCCGCCCCTTCGTGTCTTCGTGTCTTCGTGTGAGCCCGTCTCCCGTCCCTTCGTGCCTTCGTGTCTTCGTGTGAGCCCGTCCCCGTCCCTGCGCGCTACCAGGGATGCCGGCGTCGGCATTCTGTGCTACTGTAGCAGTGGCGATGGCGATCGCGGCGCGACGAAGGGGGAGCCGTGGCGGTGCAGTCGGGATGGTGGCGCATGGCAGCGCGGCTGGCGGGCGCGCTGGCTGCTGGCGCGGTGCTGGCCGTCGTGCTGTACCAGTTGCCCGCGCGGCAGATCATCGATCTGGGCGGGCTCGACGCCGCGCTGACCCAGGGGTTCGTCGACCGGCCGGTGCGCGACGACGCGCGGCTCGCCGGCAGCGACGGCAGCGCGCGGGCGATGCAGGCGCAGGCGGCGCTGGTCCTGCCGCAGTTCGGCTGGCCGCTCGCGCTGGAGTTGCATGCGCGCGCCGCCGACGCCGCCGCCACGACGCTGCAGGTACGCCAGGGCGACGGGCAGGTGGTGGCACAGTTGCGCATCGATGACGCCTGGCGCGCGCAGTCGGTGACCCTCGCCGCCGGCTGGTGGCGGCCGAGCGACCTCGTGGTGGAACTGCGCGGCGATGCCGTGCTGCTCGACCGCGTCACGGTGGCGACCGCCGGCTGGCCGATCGTGCCGGCGCCATGGATCGTCGCCTCCGTGATGCTGGCGAGCGTTGCCTGGGCGTGGCGCCTGGGCTGGCTGGCCGGCGCGCCGCAGTCCGGCCGGCGCTGGGGGCTGGCGCTCGGCGCGATCGCGCTGGTGCTGCTGTGCTACCGCCACCTGCCGCTGGGCAGCGTGCCGCTGCGGCGGGCGCCGCACCTGCTGGCGCTGCTCAGCCTGGCCGCAGCCGCATGGCCCGCAGCGCTCGCCGCCGTACGCCGGCGGCCCGCCTGGCTCGACGCAGCCGCGCTCGCACTGATCGCCGGCTGGAGCGCCGCCGTCGCCTGGCAGAGTCTCGGCCACGTCACGCTGGCGATTCCGGGCGTCGAGAACGACTTTCGCGTCTTCGCGCTGCGATCGGCGCGGCTGTTCGGCCAGTACGCCGCCGACGGCAGCTATCGCGCCGCGACCGATGGCGTTCTGCGCGCCGACGGCTTCTACCATCTGGGCTATCCGCTGCTGCTCTGGCTGGCGCGCCCGTTCACCGACGACAACCCGTTCCTCGCGGCGCGCGCGCTGGCCGTGCTGAGCGGCACGCTGCTGCTCGGCGCCGGCTGGCTGCTCGCGCGCAACCTGCTCGGGCGCGTCGGCGCGCTCATCGGCCTGGCCTGGCTGGCCGGCAGCCCGGTGACCGTCGCGGCGGCGCACTCGCTCGGCACCGATCTGCCGTTCGCCGCGTGCTGCACCGCGACGCTGGCGCTGCTGACGCAGCGCGGACGGCTGCGCCCGTGGCACGTGGTGCTCGCCGGGGCATGTGCCGGCGCCGCACTGCTCATCCGCCACCCCGGCATCGTGCTGCTCCCCATCGGCTGGCTGGCGCTGTGGTGGCGCACGCCGCCGGCGCGCCGGGCGGTGATCGGCTGGTACACCATCGCCTGCTGCCTCGTCTTCCTGCCGCAGCTGTTCGTCAACCTGCGCGACACCGGCCAGCCGCTGCATGCCTGGCAGGCCAAGAACATCTGGCTGGCCGCCTACGCCGATGGCGACTGGCAGCGCTGGGACGAAGTGCCCGACGACATCGGGCTTGGCGAACTGATCCTGCGCGATCCGGCGCGCATCGCCGGCAACTGGTGGGCGAATGTGCGGGCGGCCTTCGGCAGCGGCGCCGAGGATTCCGGCGAATTCGGGCGCAGCATCATCCCGCGCATGCTCACCTTCCCCGGCGGCTGGCTCGCGCTGGTGGGCCTGGGGCAGTGGGCATTCGCGGCACGCCACGCCGCGCGGCCGCGCATCGTGCTGGCCTGGCTGGTGGCCTATGTGCTGCTGGTGAGCGTCGGGCTGGCCCTGCCGCGCTTCTACCTGCCGCTGGTGCCAGTCATCGCGCTGGCCGCCGCCGGCTGCCTGGTGTGGCTCGGCCGACAGTTGCCCGGCGGCGATGGCATACGGGCGGTGCTCGTGCTGGCATTCGCCGTCGCCGGCATCCAGGGGCTGCTGGCCGGCGCCCACGACGTCCTGGCGCGTCAGCCCGCCGACGCCGTCAGCGCCGTCGCGTCCATCCGGCGGCAGCTTGCCCCCGGCGCGCACTGGGCCGCAGCGCTGGGGCCGCGCGATCCGCTCGCCAAGTACTCCGCCATCGCCCACCGCGCCGGCCCGCCGCGTGATGCTGCGCTGTGGCTCGGCGACGCCAGCGGCGTGCCGCCCGCCGGCGCCACCCTGCTGGAAGCGTTCGGCCGGTATCGGCTGTATCGGGTAGAATAGCGCCATGACGACTGACGACACCCGTGCCGCATCGGCGCGCACCATCCTGTGGCTGGCGCTCATCATCCTGGCCGGCGTCGCGCTGCGGCTCTGGCTCGTCTCGGTGAGCCCGCTCGACCCACGCTTCTCCGACGCCGACGACGGCGACTACTACCGCCGCGCCCTGCGCCTGGCCGTCAGCGGGGTCTACCTCGACGACTCGTGGCTCATCCGGCCGCCGGGGCACATCGTCTTCTTCGCCATCTGGCTGCACCTGGCGATGGCGCTCGGCATGCCCCACCATGGCGTGCTGTTCGTCCAACTGGCGCAGATCGCCGTCTCGGCCGGCACGATGCTGCTGGCGTTCGCCATCGCCCACCAGCTTGCCGGCCGGCGGCGCGCCGGCCTGCTCGCCGCCGGGTTTGTCGCCCTCTGGTTCCCATACATCGAGATGACGACCGTCCTGTTCACCGAAGCCAGCTACCTGACGCTATTCCTGCTGCACCTGTGGTGCCTGCTGCGCTTCGACCAGAGCGGGCGCTGGCGCGACCTGATCGCCGCCGGCCTGGCGCTCGGCGCGGCGGCGCTGACGCGGTCGCCGGCGCTGTATGCCATCGCGCTGGTGATCGGCTGGCTGGTGCTGCGGGCGCGCGGCCGCGGGCTGCCCTGGCAGCAGGTCGTGCGGCAGGCGCTGGTCGTCGCCTGCGCCTGCCTGGCGGTCGTCGGCCCGTGGACGGTGCGCAACGCGGTGGTGTACCAGCGCTTCATCCCCGTCGACACGCTGGGCCAGATCAACCTGTGGCTCGATCTCGACGCCAACGAGCACCGCAACACCCACATCGCGACGCTGCGCGGCATGCCGCAGGCCGATCGCGCGGCGTATGCGCTGGCGCGCGCCCGCGACATCCTGGCCGCCGATCCGACGCGGCTGTTCCACAAATCATGGCCGATGTTCCAGCATGTCTGGAAGGCGCAGTACATCGAGGATCTGTATGTCCGCCAGAGCTTCCATGCGCGGCCGCTGCGCGAAGCGGCGTGGATCGGCGTGCCGGGCGACGTCCTCTGGCTGGTCGTGGTGCTGGCGGGCGCGCTGGCGCTGGCCTCGCCGGCGCGCGAGGGCTGGCACACCCGGCTGTACATCCTGGCATGGCTGGCCTACTCGCTGCTCACGGTGATCGTCTTCCACGTCGAGCCGCGCTACCTGCTGCCGATCTGGGCGCTGTTCGGCCTGATGGCGGCCGGCGCGCCGTGGGCGCTGGGCCGGGCCAGCTGGCGCGGCGCATGGCTGGTGCCACGGCTGGCGGTCGTCGGCGCGCTGCTCGGGCTGGTATTCAGCTACCGCGACTACCCGGCGCTCATCGAGCGCGGCGTGCGCCGCGAGCTCGCGGTCGCCGAGGCCCAGCGCGCCGCTGCCGACGGCGATCTGGTGCGCGCCGAGCAGGCGTGGCGCGACGCCGGCCGCGCGCATCCGGAATCCGCCGAGGCGCGGGAGGGCCTGGCGCTCACGCTGATGGCGCAGGGCCGCGACGCCGACGCCGCAGCAGCCCTGCTGCGCGGCTCGTCGCGCCGCACCGAGCTGCTCGGCGCGCTGCTCGAGCGGCCGGAGCGCGATCCCACGCGCCTCGCATACCTCGAGGCCACCGCCGGTGAAGACGTCCAACGCTGGACGCTCGATCACCTGCCGGCCCCCGCGACGACCGTCGTCCGGCTCGGCAGCGCCGCAGATCTGGGCTACATCGCCGGCTTCGCGCCGGCCGAGCAGGACCAGCGTGGGCCATTCCGCTGGCTCGGCGCCACCGGCAGGGTCGCGCTGCCATTGCCCGAACCACTGGCCGCCGGCTCGACGCTGGTCATCCGCGCCACGGGCGGACGCCCCGGCATCACGCCGCTCACCGTGCTGTTCAGCGACGGCACCAGCGTGCGCGTGCCGGTCAGCGGTGGCGTCTGGCGTTCGTATCGCCTCGCGGTGCCGGCCGCCCTCGCCGGCGTGACGGTCGTCGATCTGTGGCTCAGCGCGCCGATCTTCGTGCCCGCACAGGAACTGCCCGGCAGCGACGACTCGCGCAGCCTGAGCGTGATGATCGACGAAGTGCGGGTACAATAGCCGTGAGCGCCCACCGGAGCGAAGGAAGCACCATGACGCCACCGCTCATCCTGACATCGGACCTCGAGGGGGTCCTGATCCCCGAGATCTGGATCGCCGTCGCCGAGAAGACCGGCATCGAGGCATTGCGCCGCACCACGCGCGACGAGCCCGACTACGACGTGCTGATGCGCGGCCGGCTGGCGATCCTGCGCCAGCATGGCCTGACGCTGGCCGACATCCAGGCGGTGATCGCGACGCTCGACCCGCTGCCGGGCGCTGTCGCGTTCCTCGACCAGGCCCGCGCGGCGATGCAGGTGATCATCGTGTCGGATACATTCTACGAATTCGCGGCGCCGCTGATGCGCAAACTGGCGCTGCCGACGCTGTTCTGCCACCGCATCCTCACCGACGCGGCCGGCATGGTCGACGGCTATGCCCTGCGCCTGCCCGACAGCAAGACGCGCACCGTCGAGGCATTGCGGCACATCGGGTTCCGGATCGTGGCGGTCGGGGATTCCTACAACGACACCGGCATGCTCGGCGCGGCCGACCACGGCATCCTGTTCTGCCCGCCCGACAACGTCGTCGCCGAGTTTCCGTGGTTTCCGGTGGTGCGCGATCACGCGACGCTGCTCGAGCGCCTGCTGGCGATCCGTGGGTGACGCGATGAGCAGTGCCGAACCGGCAGTCAGCGTCGTCATTCCGGCGTTCAACGAGGGGCCGCGCGTCGGCGGCGTGGTGGCGGCGGTGCGCGGCCAGCTACCCGATGCCGAGATCATCGTCGTCGACGATGCCTCGCGCGATGATACCGCGGCGCAGGCGGCGCAGGCGGGTGCGCGGGTGATCCGCAGGCCACACAATCTGGGCAACGGCGCCGGCGTGAAGACCGGCATCCGGGAAGCGCGCGGCGCCGCGGTGGTCGTGATCGACGCCGACGGGCAGCACGATCCCGCCGACATTCCGCGGCTGCTGGCGCAGCTCGAGCGCTACGACATGGTCGTCGCGGCCCGGCCCGGGCGCACCAGCCACGAGAACCTGATCCGCTGGCTGGGCAACAGCGTGCTGAACGCGCTGGGCACCTACCTCACCGGCATGCCGATGCGCGATCTCACGTCGGGCTTCCGCGCGATGCGCCGCGCCGTGATGCTCGAGCACCTGCACCTGCTGCCCAACCAGTTCGGCTGGCCGATGACCAGCGCGCTGGCGCTGGCCAAGGCGGGCCATCACATCCGCTTCGAGGCCACGACGATGCGTCGGCGCCAGGGCGGCCAGAGCACCCAGAAGCTGTTCACGAACGGCGTCCGCAATGTGCTGATCATGCTGCGCATGATCTCGCTGTTCGCACCGCTGCGCATCTACTTTCCCGCGGCGCTGCTGATGCTGTGCGGCAGCCTGGCATCGTTCCTGGTCAGCTTCCTGCTCACCGATCCCGGCAGGCTGCGCGTGCCCAACTCGGCGGTCGGCCTATTCGTCGGCGCGGTGGTCGTCTTCATGTTCGGCCTGCTCGCCGAGCAGATCGCAGCGCTGCGGCTGCAGCGCGCACCGCGCGACGAGCCATGAGGCAGGGCCTGCGCTGGGCGATGCGCCTGATCGGCCCGCTGCTGCTGCTGGTGTTCCTGTGGCGGACCGACCTCACGCTGGTGGGGGCGAGCCTGCGCCAGCTCGACTGGACACCGCTGGCGTGGTCGCTGGCGCTGTTTCCGCTGTTCGTGATCGTCAAGTCGTGGCGCTGGGTGCTGATCATGCGCGAGCTCGGCATCGCGCCGCCATCGCTCGCCGAGACGGCGACGCTGTACACCATCGGGCTGTACGTCGGTGGCATCACACCGGGGCAGTCGGGCGACTTCATCAAGGCGTGGTATCTGCGCGATCGCGGCCAGCCGCTCGCGGCCGCGCTGTTCAGCATCGTCGTCGACCGGCTGTTCGACTTTGTGGTGATGGCGGTGCTGGCGATCGCCGGCCTGGCGGCGTTCGTCGCGGTCTTCCCGCCGGCGATGCGGGTGCCGCTGGCCGGCGGGACGCTGGGCTTCGCGGCGCTGGTCTTCGGGCTGACGCCCGTGCTGGCGGCGCGCGGCGCGCGCGAGCGCATGTTCGCCGTCGTGCTGCCGCTCGTGCCCGAGCGGATGCGCCATGCCGTGGCGGGCTGGCGCGACCAGCTGCATGGCCTGAGCCTGCGGCCGGCGCTGCTGGGCTGGCTGATGCTGGCATCGCTGGCGTCGGCGGGCTCGACGGTGCTGCGCATCTGGCTGCTGTTCGCCGCGCTGCCGCTCGGCGCGGTGCCGCCGCTCGCGATCATCGGCGCCACCGCACTGATCTCGATCCTGCAGGCGCTGCCGATCAGTTTCGCCGGCGTCGGCGTGCGCGACGCCATCCTGATCGCGGTGCTGGGGTACTACGGCTATCCGGCCGAGCTCGCGATCAGCCTGTCGGCGCTGTTCCTGCTGCTGAACATCGAACACATCCTGCTCGGCTTTCTCGTCTCGCTGCGCCATCCGATCGGGCGGCCGCCGGCCGATGCCGTGGCGCCCCCGTCACCAGGAGGATCCGCATGACACCATTCCGCTGGGGCGTGCTCAGCACCGGCCGCATCGCCGGTGTATTCGCCACCGGGCTGGCCAGCCTGCCCGACGCCGAACTGCTGGCGGTCGGCTCGCGCAGCGCCGCGGGCGCGGCGGCGTTTGCCGAGCGCTTTCATGTGCCGCGGGCCTATGCCAGCTACGATGAGCTCGTCGCCGATCCCGACATCGACGCGGTCTACATCGCGACGCCGCACTCGTCACACGCCACCGAGGCGCTGCGCGCCATCGCCGCCGGCAAGGCCGTGCTGTGCGAGAAGCCGTTCACCATCAACGCCACCGAGGCCGCCGCCGTCGTCGCCGCCGCCCGCGCCCGCGGCGTCTTTCTGATGGAAGCGATGTGGACCCGCTTCCTGCCGGTGTTCGTCGCCATCCGCGGGCAGATCGCCGCCGGCCGCATCGGCGAGGTGCGCATGCTCACCGCCGACTTCGGCTTCCGGACTGCGGTGAACCCGGCGAGCCGCCTGTTCGATCCGGCGCTCGGCGGCGGCGCCCTGCTCGATGTCGGCGTCTATTGTGTCTCGCTGGCCTCGATGCTGTTCGGCCAGCCGGAGCGCATCGAGTCGCTGGCGAACCTCGGCAGCACCGGGGTCGATGAGCAGGCCGCGATCCTGCTGGGCCATGCCACCGGCGCGATGGCGCTGCTGGCGACGGCGACGCGCACGGCGACGCCGCATGAGGCGGTGATCCTCGGGACGGACGGGATGATCCGCGTGGCGGCGCCGTGGTGGGCCGCCCGCGAGTATCGCATCACCGCCGGCGGCGTCACCGAGGATTGCCCGCTGCCGCCGCTGGGCAACGGCTATGCCCACGAGGCCGCCGAGGTCGCGCGGTGCGTGCGCGCCGGCCTGACCGAGAGCCCGGTCATGCCGCTCGACGAGACGGTCGCGATCATGCGGACGCTCGATGCGCTGCGCGCGCAGTGGGGCCTGCGCTACCCGATGGAGTGATGGTGTCCCGTTGGATCGACAAGGAGCCTCGACATGCAGTATGGACGCGTCCCCGGCCTGGATCGCCCGGTCTCACGGCTGGTCCAGGGTTCGATCATGGTCAGCTCGAAGGATATCCCCGGCAGTTTTGCCCTGCTCGATGCGATCGTCGGGCTGGGGTGCAACACGATCGATACGGCCCACGTCTACGGTCAGGGCGATGTCGAGCGGACTGTCGGCCGCTGGGTGGCCGAGCGTGGCAACCGCGACCAGGTGGTGATCATCTGCAAGGGTGCGCATCACAGCCAGGACCGGCGGCGCGTGACGCCGCACGACATCACGGCCGACATCTACGATACGCTGGCGCGGCTGCAGTTCGATCACCTGGATCTGTATCTGCTGCATCGCGATGATCCGGCGGTGCCGGTCGGGCCGATCGTGGAGACGCTGCATGCGCACCGCGTCGCCGGGCGCATCGGGCCGTACGGCGGCTCGAACTGGTCGCACGAGCGCATCGCCGAGGCGAACGCGTACGCGGCGGCGCACGGCCTGCATCCGTTCGTCGCCAGCAGCCCCAACTTCAGCCTGGCGGATCAGTACCAGGCCCCGTGGGAGGGCTGCATCAGCATCAGCGGCCCGGCGAATGCGGCGGTGCGCGCCGCCTACCAGGCCAGCCAGATGCCGCTGTTCACCTGGTCGAGCCTGGCGGGCGGCTTCTTCTCGGGGCGCCTGCGGCGCGATAACCTGGACTCCTTCGAGGAGTACCTCGACCGACTGGCGGTGACGTCGTATGCGGGCGAGGAGAATTTCCGCCGGCTGGATCGGGCGCAGGCGCTGGCCGAGGCGCGGGGCCTGAGCATCCCGCAGGTGGCGATGGCGTATGTGATGAGCCAGCCGCTGAATATCTTCGCGCTGGTCGGCTGCCGCACGGTCGAGGAGTTCCGCGACAATGTGGCGGCGAGCGAGGTGCGGCTGAGCGATCAGGAGTGCGCCTGGCTGGATCTGCGTGCCGACACGCCGCACTGAGCGGCGCTGGCGGGAGCGGCCCGCGGCACGGGCGCATGGCTGCTATCGGGTCGGGTGGCCCGTGCGCACACGCCAGCGGTGAGTGCGACGCCGCTGGCTCTGATTCGTCTGCGGCAGCGCGATCGGGAGTCGCCGCGCCAGCCGGGAGCGCCCCGCGGTGCTGCGGGGCGAACAGGTTCGGTACGCCCACGCGCCTGTCGTGGGGTCTGTGCGGTTCGGGCATGGAACCGCCGCCGGCCGTGATATCGGCCGGCGATCGTGAGCACTCCGGCTGTCGCATCGCGCGACAGCGCACATGGCACGAACAGGAGTCGATCCATGCAACGGTTCACACGACCATCACGGGACAGGTTCACCGTCACGACCCGGCAGAACTGGTTTTCGCGCGTCGCCGGTTCGTTCCTCGGCATGCTGCTCGGCGGGGTGCTCGTTCCGGCCGCCATCGTGGGCCTGTGGTGGAATGAAGGCGTGCCAGACCTGTCGAAGATCGCGGACGATTCGCTCGAGATCAGCAGCGCGTCGGTCGATCCGTCGATGAATGGCAAATTCGTGAGCATCACCGGGCCGATCACCAGCGAATCGTCGGTCAGCGACCCGCCGTTCATCGAGTCCGGCGCATACATCAAGCTGACGCGGCGTACCGAAATCTACGCCTGGTACGAGGAGCGTCGGTCGAGCGAGACGGTCGATGCGGTCGGTGGCGGATCCACCACCGAGACGACCTACACGTACGACACGAAGTGGGTGTCCACGCCAGACGACTCGACGGCGTTCGAGTATCCGGAGGGGCATCGGAATCCTGCCAAGACCCTGAGCGACGCGACGTTCGCGGTGGATAGGGCGTCGATCGGCGCCTACGCCATCGACGTGACGCAAGGGGTCGATCTGCCATTGGGGGCGACGATCACCCCGCCGCGTGGCGAACTGCCGGCCGGGTATGGTGTGGCAGACACGTACATCTACACGCGCAGCGCCGCCCAGAGTGCGCCGAGCGTCGGTGACGAGCGCCTGTCGTACATCGCGCTCGCCCGCGACACGACCGTCACCGCATTCGGGTCGGTCGAAGACGGCACCTTCGCGCCGTATCGCCACAGCGAGCACACGTTCTTCGAGGTGATGGAGGGAACGCGCAGCGAGGCGATCGAGGCGATGCACAACACCTATGTGCTGTTCGTGTGGATCATCCGGGTGGTGGGCGTCGCGGGCATCTTCGTCGGGCTGCAACTGCTGACCGGGCCGATCTCGCGCCTGTTGAGCCTGATCGGCATCGTGGGCTCGGTCTTTGATGGCATCTCCGGCTTCTTCAATGCGGCGCTGGCGCTGCTGATCGGCGTGACCACGATCATCATCAGCATGATCTTCCACAACATCATCCTGATGATCATCCTGCTGGTGGCGCTCGTGGGCTTCGCCGTGTGGTATCTGCGCTCACGCAGCGCGGCGGCAGCCCAGGGCGCATGAGCCGCCACGGGTGATCGGGCGCCGCCCGGACGCATGGTCGTCCGGGCGATCGTCCCGCGCCGCCGCCTCACGTCCCGGCGGGATCGCGCCGCTGGCCCCAGCCATTCCACGACGTCTTCTCGCGCGCGGGGGCACGCCGCGCCGGCTTGAACCCGGTGCCGGTGAAATACGCCAGCGGCACCAGCGCCGCCTGGGTCCAGTCGTGCGGAATGCCCAGCGCCGCCGCCGCCTCGCGCTCATACACCAGATGCAGCGTCGTCCATGCCGAGCCGATGCCGCGCGCGCGCAGCGCCAGCATGAACGACCACGCCGCCGGCAGGATCGAGCCGTACAGCGCCGCCTGCGCCGCCACCGACTGGCGCTCGACGCGGCCGGCATAGCAGAACAGCACCATCGCCGGCACCAGGTGAAACTGCTCGGCCAGCAGCGTCGCCGAGGCCCGCACCGCGCTGACCGGCGTGCCCGGGGCGGGTGGTGCGCCGATGTAGGCTGCGAACGCCCGGCGATACAGTTCGGCGATCGCCTGCTTCGGCTCCGGCTCCGTCAGCACCACAAACTCCCAGCCCTGCCGATCCGAGCCGCTCGGCGCCTGGATGGCGATCTCCAGGCACTGCTCGATCACCTCGGGATCCACCGCGCGCGCCAGGTCGAGGCGGCGGCGCACCGAGCGCGTCGTCGTCAGGATGTGATCAATCGGTTCCATGTCGTCCATCATGTCTCTCCGGTCGCCGATCCGCCGCCCGCGCGCCGCAGCACGCCGACGAGGCCGACAGTGATCGCTTCAACCGCATCGCTGCCCGGCGCGTGCACAGCCGGCGCGATCCGCGCCACGCCGCCCATCATGCTGCCCCGGTGGTCGATCCGTCGCCGGCGCGCCGCAGCGCAGCGGCGAGGTCGTCGATGATATCCTCGGCCGCCTCGATGCCCAGCGAGAGCCGGACGGTCGTCTCGCCGATGCCGCGCTCGGCCCGCTGCGCCGCGCTCAATTCGCGGTGCGACGCGACCGCCGGCGCGCTGGCGAGCGTGAAGACATCGCCGAGGGTCGTCCCTGGCACGATCACCTGCAGCCCGTCGAACCAGCGCTCCAGCGCCGCGCGCGAGCGATCGGCCAGATCGAAGGTGACCAGTGCGCCGAACCGGCCGCCGAAGGCGCTGGCAGCCAGCGCGTGCTGCGGATGGGCCGCCAGCCCGGGATAGATCACCCGCGCCACGGCCGGCTGGCCGGCGAGCCAGTGGGCGACCTGGGCCGCATTGGCGCACTGGCGCTCCAGCCGCAGCGCCAGCGTCTTGAGGCCGCGCAGGATCTGCTGCGCCTCGAATGGTCCCAGCGACGCGCCGATCAGCCGCGACTGACGCACCAGCGTATCGCGCACCAGCCCGCTGCGCGCCACCACCACGCCGCCCGCCGCATCTCCGTGGCCGCTGAGGTATTTCGTCGCGCTGTGCACCACCAGATCCGCGCCCAGCGCCAGCGGCTGCTGGAGCAGCGGGGTCGCGATGGTGTTGTCGATGATCAGGCGGGCGCCGGCGGCGCGCGCCAGCCGCGCCAGGCCGGCGATGTCGAGGACGCGCAGCAGCGGATTCGAGAGCTGCTCGGCGATGATCACGTCGGGCTGGAGCCCGGCACAGGCCGCGGCCACCGCCGCGAGGTCGCCCATATCGACCGCCGCGACCGGCACGCCGTGGGCTGCGAACAGCTCGCGCACCAGCACCGCCGTCGAGCCGTAGATGTCGCGGGCGATCAGGATGCCGCGCGGCTGCGGCCCCGTCTCGCCGCGGGGCGTGCCGGCAGCCAGGATCGCGGCGTGCAGCGCCGCCATGCCCGAGGCGCAGGCGATCGCGCCGACGCCCCCCTCGATGGCGGTGACGGCCGCCTCGAGCGCGGCGACGGTCGGGTTGCCATGGCGCGTATAGACATACCCGTCGCCGCCGGCAAATGCCGCATCGAGCGCGGCCAGCGTCGGGTAGACATAGGTCGCCGACGTATAGATCGGCGTCGTCGTCGGCGTCGCCGTCAGCGGCGCAGCGCGCTCCCCGGCGTGGACGACGATCGTGGCCAGGCGCCTGGCGTGCTCGTTCATGGTGTCGTGTTCCCTTTCTCGCCGGCCGGATCGCACCCACCGCCGCATCCTACCCGCATGGCCGACTGGCTGTCAATGCGGCAGCGCGGCGCGCGTGGCGCGATACGCCAGCATGCGCTCGAGGCCGAAGACCGCCAGCGCCAGCCACACCAGCGAGAAGCCGATCAGTTGCCCATGGCTGAACGGCTCGCGGTACACCAGCACGCCGATGAGAAACTGCAGCGTGGGCGCGAGGTACTGCAGCACGCCAATCAGCGAGAGCGGGATCCGCTGCGCGGCCAGCGTGAAACAGAACATCGGCACAGTCGTGACCAACCCGGCGCCGAGCAGCAGGCCGATGGTCAGCGGATCGCCCTGGCCCAGCGCGCCGCCGCCGCCGTATTCGGCCAGGCCGACGATCAGCGCCGCGGGGATGAGCAGCACGCCGTTCTCCAGCGTCAGGCCGACGAACGGATCGAGCGGCGCGAGCTTTTTCGCCAGCCCATACAGCGCGAAGGTCGTCGCCAGCGTCAGCGCGATCCACGGGGGGCGGCCATACACCAGCGTGAGCACCACGACGCCGGCGCCGGCGAGGGCGATCGCCGCCCACTGCGCGGCTGCCATGCGCTCGCGCAGCACCACCACGCCGAACAGGACACTCAGCAGCGGGTTGATGTAGTACCCCAGGCTGGTCTCGACGATCAGGTCGGCGTTGACCGCCCAGATGTACGCGCCCCAGTTGATCGCGATCAGGATCGCCGTGAACAGATAGGTCAGCACCGTGCGCGGCTGGCGCATGGCGGCGAGCAGTGCGGTGCGCCGCGTGCTCAGCGCCACCACGGCGGCGAGCAGCACCAGCGACGACAGCACGCGGAAGCTGATCACCTCGGGCTCGGCGACGCCGTGGAGGAGTTTCCAGTAGATGGGCAGGACGCCCCACAGGCCATAGGCCACGATCGCGTACCAGATCCCGTTGTTCATGCTGCGCCGGTCTCCGCTCGCCACATCCGGCCCACCGCACGGTGGGCGCTGTGTGCATCCTACCACCAGCGCGCCGGCAGCGTGTGCCGTGGCGCGTGGCAGTATACTGGGCTGGATTCGGGCGGCCTGCGGCAGTATGGCGTGCCGGTGGCTGCCAGAAGGGGAGGGTGGCGCGATGCATGCTGAACCGCTGGCGTGGCAGTTTCCCCTGCCGCGCACGCACACCGGGATCGTGCTGGGCAATGGTGTCCAGGGCGTGATGATCTGGGGCGTCGATGCGCTGTGCCTGACGGTGGCGCGCGCCGGGTTCTGGGATCACCGCGGCGGCAATCCGTTCACCACGCGCACGACGTATGCGGCGCTGCGCGGGCCGCTGCAGGCCTACGACGCCGCGGCGATCGCGGCGATGTTCGCACCGCCGCCGGCCGCGGCAGACGCGCCGCCGCATCCACAGCAGCTCGGCGGCGCGCGCATCACGCTGGCCTGCGCGGGATGGCGGCCGGTGCACGCGACGCTCGATGTGACATGCGCGACGGTGACGGTGACGTGGGCCGATGCTGCCGGCGCGCAGGCGCGGATGCAGCTGGCCCAGGCGCACGACGACGAGATCGCCTGGGCGTGCTGGGATGCCACGCTCGATCCGCAGGTGTCGCTGACGCCCGCGTGGCACTGGGTGGGCGACCTGCTCGCCGCGCGCGGCGTCGCGCCACCCGATGTGCTGGCGCTCGCCGGCGGTGGCGCGATGCTGCAGCCGCTGCCCGACGACGCCCCGCTGGCGCTGGGCTGGCGCCGCGCCGGGACGCAGCTGCGCATCGCGACGGCCCTGGGCGACGATGCGCTGGCGCGCGTGGATGCGCGCCTCGCCGGCGATGTCGTGGCGCTGGCGGCCCGCAGCGCGGCATGGTGGCAGGCCTATCACGCCAGCCTGCCACAGCTCGAGCTGCCCGATGCGGCGCTGCAGCACGCCTGGCGCTACGGAAGCTACAAGCTCGCCGGCCTCACCATGCCCGGCGGCGTCGCCGCCACGCTGCAGGGGCCATGGATGGAAGAGTACCAGCTGCCGCCGTGGAGCAACGACTACCACTTCAACATCAACGTGCAGATGATCTACTGGCCGTGCCTGGCCACCGGGCGCTTCGACCATTTCGCGCCGCTGTGGGCGCTGCTGCGCGCATGGCTGCCGCAGCTGCGCGCCAACGGTGCCGCCTTCTTCGGCGATCCCGCCGCGCTCCTGATGCCCCACGCCGTCGACGACCGCTGCCAGGTCGTGGGCAGCTTCTGGACAGGCATGATCGACCAGGCCTGTGGCGCCTGGATGGCGCTGCTGGCCTGGCGCTACGTCGCCTACACCGGCGATCACACCGTGCTGCGCGAGATCGCCTGGCCGCTGCTGCTGGGGGCATTCCATGGCTATCTGGCGATGCTCGAGCCCGACGGTGCGCACCTCTCGCTGCCGGTGTCGGTGAGCCCGGAGTATCGCGGCGCAGCGATCGACGCCTGGGGGCGCGACGCCAGTTTCCAGCTCGCCGCGCTGCACTGCCTGCTCGAGATTCTGCCGCAGGCAGCCGATGCGCTGGCGCTGCCCCACGATCCGCGCTGGGCGGCGGTGGCTGCTGCCCTGCCGCCATACACGCTGGTCGGCCCGGCCGAGGCGCCACGGATCGGCCTGTGGCGTGGCCAGGATCTCGACGAGAGCCACCGCCATCACTCGCACCTCGCGGCGCTGTATCCGTTCGTCACCATCGATCCGCGCGATCCGGCGCATGCCCCGGTCGTCAGCGCATCGCTGGCCCACTGGATCGCCCGCGGCGCCGGCAACTGGAGCGGCTGGTGCGTGCCGTGGGCGGCGATCCTGTGCGCCCGCTGCGATCTGCCCGACGCCGCGCTGGCCTGGCTGCACTGGTGGCGCATGTGCTTCACCAACGAAGGCCACGCCAGCCTGCACAATGGCGCCATTCCCGGCGTGACCACGATGTGGGGCTGGCCGCGGGCCGCCGACGGCAGCCTGCTCGAGATCATGCAGGCCGATGCGGCGATGGGCGCGGTATCAGCCATCCTCGAGCTGCTCGTCCAGGAACGCCGTGATGGCGTGTACTGCCTGCCGGCGCGCCCGCGCGACTGGCAGTCGCTGCGCTTCGACGGCGTCCGGGTGGCCGGCGGGTTCGTCATCGGTGCCACGCTCGCCGCCGGCCAGTTGATCGAGGTGCGGATCGACGCGACCCGCGCCGGCCGGCTGGTGCTGGTGCCGGGGTTTGCCGGCGCCTGCAGCGATGGCCACGCGCAGTTCGCGACGCGTCACATCACCCTCGATCTGGCTGCCGGCCAGGCCGTGCGACTCCGCGCGCAGCAGGATGGTACAATGACATCATGAAGCTGGTCACGACGACACAGATGCGCGCGCTCGAAGCCGCGGCGGTGGCGGCCGGCGCGACCTGGGCGGGCCTGCTGCGCCAGGCCGGCACGGCCGTCGCGCGGCGCATCGCCGAGCTCGGCGCCGGCACCGACCGGCTGGTGATCCTGGTCGGGCCGGGCAACAACGGTGGCGATGCGCTGGTGGCGGCGCGCTGGCTGCAGGCGGCCGGCCGGCGGATCACGCTGATCGCCGTACGTCCGGCGCGCGCCGATGACTGGCCGCTGGCCGAGTGTCGTGCGGCCGGCCTGGAGCCGCTCGACGGCGCCACGCTCGCCGACGGTGCGCTGCGCGCAGCGCTGGCGGAGGCCGACGGCATCATCGACGGGCTGCTCGGCACCGGCGCGACGCGGCCGCCCGGCGGTGCGCTGGCACGGCTCGTCGCGTTCGCCAACGACAGCGGCCGGCCGGTGATCAGCATCGACATACCCAGCGGGCTCGACGCCGACACTGGCCACGCCGCCGGTGGCGCCATCCGCGCCACCCATACCATCGCCACCGGGCCGATCAAGCGCGGCTGCCTGCTCGCGCGCGGCCCGGCGCTGTGCGGCGCGCTCGAATCCATCGCCCTGCCGATTCCACCCGCAGCACTGGAGCTCGTGATGAGTGAACGCCTCGATGCCACGCTGGCGCGGCGCCTGTTGCCCGCACGCCCCGATGATTCGTACAAGGGAACCTTCGGCACCGCCCTGGTCGTCGCCGGATCGCCGGCCTACCCCGGTGCCGCCGGGCTGGCGAGCGCCGCCGTCGCCCGCGCCGGCGCCGGGCTGGTCGCACTCGCCACGACGCGCAGTACGCCGGCCGTCGGCCGCATCCCCGAGATCATCCTGCGGGCGCTGCCCGACGCCGAATGGGGTGCGCTCGGCCCGGCCGCCGCCGACGAGGTGCTGATCCTGGCGCAGAGCGCCCAGGCGGTGCTGGTCGGGCCGGGCATCGGCCGCGACGCGCCGACCGTCGGGTTCATCCAGCGGCTGTTCGGCCTTGAGGCGGCGCGGCCCCGCGGCGCCATCGGGTTTCGGCCGGGTGGCGCAGCCGAGGCCGCTGCGGCGGCTGGCGGCACGCTGCCGCCGCTGGTGGTCGATGCCGACGCGCTCAGCATCCTGGGCAGCCTCGAGCGCGACGCGCGCGACGGTGGGCCGCACTGGTGGCAGCGCAGCGCCCCCGGCCAGATCGTCATCACGCCGCACCCCGGCGAGATGTGCCGCCTGCTCGGGCGCGACGCGCTGCCCGACGACCGGGTGGCGCTGGCGGCCGAGGCGGCGCAGCGCTGGGGCCATGTCGTCGTGCTGAAGGACGCCACGACCATCATCGCCAGCCCCGATGGCCGCACGCTGCTCCACCCCGGCGCCAACGCGGCGCTGGCCACCGCGGGCACCGGCGATGTGCTCGCCGGACTGATCACCGGCCTGATCTGCCAGGGCCTCGCGCCCGCCGATGCCGCCGTGCTCGGCGTGTACCTGCACGGCGCGGCCGGCCGGCTGGTGCGCGACGACGTCGGCGAGATGGGCGCGCTGGCCAGCGACCTGCTGCCGCGGCTGCCGATCGCGGCGCGGCGCCTGCGCCACGGCGAGGATGGCTGATGCGCGCGGTCGATTGCATCGTGAAGAAGCGTGACGGCGGCAGCCTGACGCGCGACGAGCTCGACTGGCTCATCGACGGCTACACGGCCGGCCGCATCGGCGACGAGCAGATGGCCGCCTGGGCGATGGCCGTGGTGCTGCGCGGCATGGATGACCGCGAGACCGCCGATCTGACGCTGGCGATGGCACGCTCGGGCGATCAGCTTGATGTGCACGACATCGCGCCGCTGACCGTCGACAAGCATTCGACGGGCGGCATCGGCGACAAGACCAGCCTGGTGGTGGCGCCGCTGGTGGCCGCCGCCGGCATGCCGGTCGCCAAGATGTCGGGCCGTGGCCTGGGCTTCAGCGGCGGCACCATCGACAAGCTCGAGTCCATCCCCGGCTTCCGCGCCGAGCTCGCCACCGCCGAGTTCCGCGCGGTGCTGCGGCAGACCGGTCTGGTGATCGCGGCGCAGAGCGCCGACCTGGCGCCGGCCGATCGCCGGCTGTATGCGCTGCGCGATGTCACGGGCACGGTCGAGTCGCTGCCGCTGATCGCGGCGAGCATCATGAGCAAGAAGTTGGCCGCCGGCGCCGACTGCATCGTGCTCGATGTGAAGTGCGGCGCGGGGGCGTTCATGACGACGCTGGCCGATGCCCGGCGGCTTGCGGCGACGATGGTGGCGATCGGGCGGCACGCCGGGCGGCGCATCACGGCGGTGATCAGCAGCATGGCCCAGCCGCTCGGCAGCATGGTCGGCAATGCGCTCGAGGTGCGCGAGGCGCTCGCGACGCTGCGGGGCCATGGCCCTGCCGAGCTGGTGGAGCTATGCCTGACGCTGGGCAGCGAACTGGCGGTGCTGGCCGGGCGCTGCGCCGACCATGCGACGGCACGCGACCTGCTGCGGGCGACGCTGGCGAGCGGCGCTGCGTGGCGGGCGTTTCGTGGCATGGTCGTGGCCCAGGGCGGTGATCCGGCGGTGCTCGATGATCCGGCGCGGCTGCCGCGCGCGCCGCATCAACTGCTGGTGACTGCGCCGCGGCCCGGGATCGTCCAGGCGATCGACGGTGCGGCGCTGGGGCATGTGGTCAATCGGCTGGGCGGCGGCCGCAGCCGCAAGGGCGCCGCCATCGACCACGCCGTCGGGCTCGAGATGCTGGTGAGGCTCGGTGATGCGCTCGATGCCGGCGCGCCGCTGCTGCGCATCCACGCCGCCGGCCCTGCCGCCGCCGCCGCCGAGGTGCCGGCGCTGCTGGCGGCGATCACGATCGGCACGGCTCCCGTCGCCGTGCCGCCATTGATCCTGGAACTGGTGAGGTGATCTGTGCCGATTTATGAGTATCTGTGCCCCGGATGCAACGGGCGCTTCCAGCGCCTGGTCCCGGGGTATCGCGATCCGGCCGATCTGGCGTGCCCGCGCTGCGCACGCCGCGACGTGCGCCGGGCGATCTCGCGCGTCGCACAGCTGCGCAGCGAGGATGCCCGCACCGAGGCGCTGGCCGATCCGTCGATGCTGTCCGGCTTCGACGAGCGTGATCCGCAGTCGATCGCGCGCTGGGCCAAAAAGCTCGGCCGCGAGCTCGGCGACGATGCCGGCGAGGACTGGAACCAGATGGTCGACGAGATGCTCGAGCAGGAGCTCGGCACCCCCGATGCTGACGAGGACGGGCGTCCGCGCGGTGGTACCGCACGCCCCGATGATCTGGGCTGGGCCTGAGGAGGACCCCCATGCTGATCGCGCTGCAGGAGACCCCCGCGCTGCGCCTGCATCCCGATGACGACGTGGCCATCGCCCTGGCGCCGCTGGGCGCCGGGCGCACGCTCACGGTGGATGGATACACGCTGCACCTGGAACGGCCGATCGGTGCCGGCCACAAAATTGCGCTGCGCGCCCGCGCGCCCGGCGATCCGGTACACCGCTACGGTCAGGTGATCGGGTTCGCCACGGCGCCGATCGCGCCCGGCGAGCACGTCCACTCGCATAACCTGGCGGTTGGCGCGATGCAGCTGCACTATGAGTTCGGCAGCGACATCCGTCGGCCGCCGCCGGTCGAGCCACGCAGCTTCATGGGGTATCGCCGGGCCGGGCGCCGCGCTGCTACGCGGAACACCATCGCCGTGCTCGGTACCGTCAACTGCTCGGCGTTCACCGTCCGGCGCATCGCCGAGCGGGCGCGCGCCGAACTGCTGCCGCGCTACCCCAACGTCACCGACGTGGTGGCGCTGACGCATCGCGCCGGCTGTGCCACGCGCGACAACAGCCCCGAGCTCGAGGTGTTGCAGCGGACGATGGCCGGGTTCGCGCGGCATCCTAATGTCGCCGGCTATCTGTTCGTCGGCCTCGGCTGCGAGGTGAATCATTTCGAAAGCCTGCTCGGCACGCAACAGGCACGTCTCGGCGCGATCGGCCTGCCCCCCTACATCGGCATCCAGGACGCCGGCGGCGTCCAGGCGACGATCGAGGCCGGGCTGGCGGCGCTGCATCCGCTGCTCGCCGAGGCGGATCGCGCCCGCCGCGAGCCGGTGCCGCTCGCCGAGTTGGTGCTTGGGCTGCAGTGCGGCGGCAGCGATGGCTTCAGCGGCATCACCGCCAACCCGGCGCTCGGATATGCCGCCGATCTGCTCGTCGCCCATGGTGGGACGGCTGTGCTGAGCGAAACGCCCGAGATCTATGGCGCCGAACACCTGCTGACGCGCCGCGCGCGGACGCCGGCTGTGGGGCAGCAGCTGATCGGGCACATCCACTGGTGGGAGGAGTACACCCGGCGTGAGGGCTTCGAGATCGACAACAACCCCTCGCGCGGCAACAAGGCGGGCGGCCTCACCACGATCTTCGAGAAGTCGCTCGGCGCCGTCGCCAAGGGGGGCAGCATGCCACTCGAGGCGGTGTACGGCTATGCCGAGCCGATCACCAGCGCCGGCTTCGTCTACATGGACACGCCCGGCTACGATCCGGTCTCGGCCACCGGCCAGGTGGCCGGCGGTTGCAACCTGATCGCCTTCACCACCGGCCGCGGCAGTTGCTTCGGCTTCAAACCGGTGCCCAGCATCAAGATTGCGACCAACAGCGCCACGTACGAGCGGATGCGCGATGACATGGACATCGATGCCGGCCGGGTGCTGTCGGGCGCGACGATCGCCGAGGTCGGCGCAGATATCTTCGAGCGGCTGATCGCGGTTGCGTCGGGCCGGCCCAGCCTGAGCGAGGCGCAGGGCATCGGCGAGGACGAGTTCAATCCGTGGATTCTTGGCGCGACGATGTAGGCATCGCGGGTATCAGAGGCGCTGGCAGGGCGGGTGATACAGCGCGCAGCGCCGCCGGAGGCCCCGCCATCGCGGCGTCTGGCGGCAATGTCGGCCGGTGCGTTGCCGGTGGATGCCCGGCGCGACGATGCAGGCAGCGCGGCCATCAGGCGATGGCAGGGCGGGTGATGCAGCGCGCAGCGCCGCCGGAGGCCGGCCGGGTGCTGTCGGGCGCGACGATCGCCGAGATCGGCGCAGACATCTTCGAGCGGCTGATCGCGGTGGCGTCGGGCCAGCCTGGCCTGAGCGAGGCGCAGGGCATCGGCGAGGATGAGCTCAGTCCGCGGATTCTTGGCGCGACGATGGAGGCAGCGCGGGTGATGTAGCGCGCAGCGCCGCCGGAGGCCGGCCGGGTGCTGTCGGGCGCGACGATCGCCGAGGTCGGCGCAGACATCTTCGAGCGGCTGATCGCGGTGGCGTCGGGCCGGCCCAGCCTGAGCGAGGCGCAGGGCATCGGCGAGGACGAGTTCAATCCGTGGATTCTTGGCGCGACGATGTAGGCATCGCGGGCATCAGAGGCGCTGGCAGGGCGGGTGATACAGCGCGCAG
>JAGWYG010000003.1 GCA_018969485.1 Chloroflexota bacterium | reverse complement strand
GTGTCACGCGTCGCGCCGATTATACCAGATCTCGCACGCCTGTGGATACGCTGTGTCGCTGCGGCGGTTCCCTCACGCGATGTCATGATTGGCACGACATAACGATACGCATCATCACGCCGACCAGGCACAGCACAGCTGCCGATGCGGGCCAGGCGCCGAAGCCGTCGCCGGAACGCGCTGACGGGCGTCGATGCGCTGCGATGTTCGCGACCGCCGGGCATGCAGGGGGCCGGATCGAGCTGCGGAGGGTGATCATGATCGGGATGTCGGACTGGATTGGGTGGACCGCGTCGTTTGGCTACGCGCTGGGATTGCTCGTACTCGCCGAGCTGCTGCACCGTCGCGCTGGCATCGCTGCCGGCCTGACCCGCAAGTTGGTGCACGTTGGCGCCGGCATGTGGACGCTGGCCGTGCCGCTGCTGTTCACCCGCTGGGAGACTGGCATCGTGCCATTCGCCAGTTTCATCGTGATCAATGCCGTCCTGTACCGGACACGGCTCGCGCGCAGCCTCGATGACCATGATGCCAGCCCGGGAACCATCTACTTCGCCGCGGTGATCACCGCACTGTTCGCGTGGTGCTGGCGCCCGGGCAGCGCCGACGACCGCGTCGTGCTGGCGATCGCGGCGCTGATGACGCTGACGTGGGGTGATGCGTGGGCTGCGCTCATCGGTCGGCGCTATGGCCGCCATCGCTATCAGATCTTCGGCGCGACCCGCTCCGTCGAGGGGAGTGTGACGATGGCGGCGGTGAGCGTGGTGGCGATCGGGCTGTCGCTCGCCATGCTCCCCGGCAGCGCGATCGCGCCGATCGCTCCCACATGGGACAGCGCGACGATCGTCACGGCCGCGCTCGCCGGCGCGCTGGCAGCCACTGCCGCCGAGGCCGTGGCACCGCACGGCAGCGACAACCTGAGCGTTCCGCTCGCGACGCTGGGCGTGCTCTGGGCGATGCTCGGCTGACGCACGCCACGCGGCTGCCGGCACCACGCCGCGCCTCACCACGCGGCGTGCAGCACCGCCAGCGCATCGTCGGCCGATACCGGACGGGGATTGGTGAACACTGCCGCATCACCCAGCGCGAGCTCGGCATAGGCCGGCAGATCGTCGTGCGCCACGCCCACATCGCGCAGACGGACCGGCAGATCGCAATCTGCTGCCAGATCGCGGACTGCATCGATCGCCTCGTCGATCACCACCTGCTCGGTGCGACCGCCCGTATTCACGCCCAACTGCCACGCGAGGCGGGCCAGCCGGCTGGCGCTGACGCCGGCGTTGAAGCGCATGCCGTGCGGCAGCAGGATGGCGTTCGCGGTGCCGTGATGGATGCCGATGCGGCCGCCGATGGCATGCGACAGTGCGTGGACGATCCCCAGGCTGCCGCCGCCGCTCGAGAACGCCGCCCCGGCGATGCACGAGGCCACCAGCATCGCGCCACGCGCCTCGAGATCATCGCCCGTGTGCGTCGCCGCCCGCAGGTGATTGGCGATCATGCCCACCGCCTGTGCCGCCAGCGCCTCGGTGATGACATTGGTCTGCCTGCCGATGAACGACTCGATCGCATGCGTCAGTGCGTCCATGCCGGTGGCTGCGGTGAGCATCGCCGGCAGCGAACGGGTCAGCATCGGGTCCAGGATCGCCAGATCGGGCGCCAGGTATGGGCTGCCGAACGCCAGTTTGATCCCGGCACGCTCATCGCGGATCACCGCCCAGGCGGTGACTTCGCTGCCGGTGCCGGCGGTCGTGGGGATGGCGATCAGCGGCAGCAGCGGCCGTTCGAGCAGATTGTACCCCTGATAGTCGTGCAGACTGCCGCCTTCGCTGAGCAGCATGCGGACGGCCTTGGCGGTGTCGAGCGCCGAGCCGCCGCCCACCCCGACGAGCAGGTTCGCCGCGCAGGTGCGCGCCCGGCTGGTGATCTGCTCGACCGCCGCTACCGACGAGTTGGCCGGTACATCGCTGGCGACGCCGACGACTGCCACGCGCCGCTGCAGGCTGGCCCGGATCTGCTCGACGATGCCGGCGGCCACGACGCCGGGGTCGGCGACCACAAAGGCGCGCACAGCGCCGAAGCGCGCTGCCTCGTCACCGACGTCGTTCGCGAGCCCGGGCTGGTAGATGACGCGCGTGCGAATGTGGAATTCGAAGTACTCTTCCATCGACGACGCCTTTCCCGTCGGCGCGAGCGGCATTGATCGGCGCGAGATCTGCCTGGCGCGCTCAGGCGCCACAGATACCACACAGGACTGGCCATGCTGCCACTGGCAGTTGCCCCGCAGCGATGGCGCGCTGGACTGCGCTCCGCCCGGCTGCGCTGCACAGGCCGGGGAAGCGCCGGATGCATGCTGACTGCTCGGCCGGCCCGCTGGCCCCGGCGAGGCTGGCGATGGCAGCGGCGATCACGGCGGGCTGCCGGGTTTCGGCGATCGCGCTGTCGAGCACATCCGTGCGATGGATCAGCGCATGCGCCCGCAGCAGGTCGCCCTCCTGCGCCGCCTCGTCGATCCACGCGTCGAGGCGCGCCCGCACAGCCGGGCCGAGGAGCGCCGGATGGTCGGCGACGACGGCAGCGACGTGCGCGGCATCGCGTGCCGACAGCAGCGCGGCCAGCCCCAGGTCGGCCACGTCACCGTCGGCGGTGCCGCCGCTGCGCGCGCGGGCGACCGCCTGGCGCACCAGTTCGATCGCCCGTGCCAGCGCCGCATCGGTCGATCGGACCGCGCGATGCTGCTGTGCCAGCCACGCATCGGCCGCCTCGCTGGCCAGCGCCGGGTGCCGCTGCAGCTCGGCGGCCAGTTCGTCCGGCGAATCGGCTGCCAGCACGCTCGCCAGCCCGGCGCGCCACGCGGCCTCGTCGGCGCTCGCCGTCGGCGCAGCGGCGCGCGGCCGGCTGCGCTGGAGCGCACGGCGCACATCATCGAGATCCGAGGCGATGCGCACCTCATCGAGATAGGCCGCATGTTCCGATGCCGGTAGCGCCGCGACCAGTTCGCGCAACCCCACCTGGGCGGCCTCGCGCAGCGCCGCATCCGAGATGCCCGGTGGAGGCACCAGATACACCGCACGCGCCATCGGCATGTGCACCAGCAGCGGCACGATGACGCTGCTCGCGCCACATGCCGGACACTGTGCCCGATTCAGCTCCCGGGCCTGCAGCGCCGCCAGCAGGTCTGGCCGTTCGGCCAGATCGACCAGCGACCAGAACGCCCCCGCGAGCGCCGCGCGACACGCCGAACACACCGCAGGCGTCGCGCGACGCTGCGAGACCGTCATGCATGCCCCTCCTGCGGCGGCGCGTCAGCCGCCCGCCGTCGCCCGTGCCAGATCCTGCTCGACCAGCGCCCGCCGCAAGACTTTGCCGACCGTCGTCTTGGGAAGTTCGTCGCGGAACTCGATCACGCGCGGCACCTTGTACGGCGCCAGGCTGTTGCGACAGAACTCCTGAATCTGCTCGGCCGACGGATTGGTGCCCGGCTTGCGCACGACGTACGCCTTGACGGTCTCATCGCCCCGCGAGCGGTCGGGAATGCCGGCGACGCATGCCTCGAGGATGTCCGGATGGGTGAACAGCACCTCCTCGACATCGCGTGGCAGGACCTTGTAGCCCGAGACGATGATCATGTCCTTCTTGCGATCGACGACGCGGAAGTAGCCGTCGGCATCGACCTTGCAGATGTCGCCGGTGTGGAGCCAGCCGTCGGCAGTCAGCGTCACCGCCGTCTCCTCGGGCTTGTTCCAGTAGCCCTTCATCACCATCGGCCCGCGCACCAGCAACTCGCCCTCCTGATCCGACCCGAACGGAATGTCGGCGCCGGAGTCGAGATCGATGATCCGCGCGTCGACATCGGGCAGCGGCAAGCCGATCGACCCGGGACGTGCGGCGCCGAAGATCGGGTTGGCGTGCGACACCGGCGAGAGCTCGGTCATGCCATACCCCTCGACCAGCCGCCCGCCGGTGAGGTCGTGGAAGCGCTGCTGCACCTCGACGGGCAGCGGTGCCGACCCGCTGAGGCACGCCTTGATCGAACGCAGATTGTATTTGCCAACCTCGGGATGGTTGATGATGCGGATGTACTGGGCGGGCACGCCCGGAAACAGGGTCACCCGCTCCTTCTGGATCACGCTCAGCACCAGTTCGATCTCGCGCGGATTCGGCAGGATGGTCAGCTCGGCGCCGAGCGACAGGCCGAAGACCATCGCGACGGTCATCCCATAGACGTGGAAGAACGGGATGGCGCACATCACGCGCTCGCGCCCCGGCTCGGCCTGCTGGAACCACGCCGCGAGCTGGTGGGTGTTGGCGATGATGTTGCGGTGCGTCAGCACTGCCGCCTTGGGCAGCCCGGTCGTCCCGCCAGTGTATTGGAACAAGGCATCGTCGTCGGGTGTGACATCGACCGGCGGCGGCGTCGGGCCGTAGCGCCGCAGCAGATCTTCGAACATGTAGCGACCGTTGCCCGCTTCGACATCGACCCATGGCGTCTCGGTCGAGCGGCGCTGCTTCGCCCGGACCAGCAGCTTCGGCACGGCCGCCAGCGTGTCGAAGACGTGAACGATCACGACGCGCCTGACTGGCGTCTCGGCCTGTACTTCGTGCAGCCGTGGCCAGAACAGGTTCAGCATGACGATCGTCTCGGCTCCCGAATCGACCAGCTGATGCTTGAGCTCGCGCGAGGTGTACGTCGGATTGTTGTTGACGATCACGGCGCCGATGCGCATCGCGGCGAAGAATGCGATGACGAAATGCGGCGAGTTGGGCAGCATGAGCGCGACACGGTCGCCGCGCCGTACTCCGATCTGGTAGAGCGCGTTGGCGAAGCGGTTGACATCCTCGCCGAGTTGCTGGTAGGTTCGCCGCGCCCCGATGGTCACGCGCCCGCCGAGCAGATAGCTGAGCACAAAGTTGGTGGCGATGCTCTGTGGGTATGCCCTGACGCTCGCATCGAGCAGTTGGCTCAGCGTCTGCTCCGGGTAGCTCACGGTACGGGGGACACCAGCTTCGTAATGCGCAAACCACGGTCGTTCCATCGGCATGCTCCCTCGCTCACTCGCTGTCTTCACCGACCCCAAGTGCTGATGGTGATGGCCCTGGTATCATTCGGTGACGCATCGCCCCGCCGACAGCCGGCAGCGCCATAGCACCGCTAGACGTCGTCGCGCAGCCAGCCACGCTCGCGCGCGATGAACTTGATGGTGGCATCGTCGGGCGGGTAGAGCCCGGCTGCCTGGTACGCATATGCCAGCAGTGCCGCTCCGCCGATCAGGCCCACGCCGAGGCCCACCAGAAAGCTGAGCGCACTCACGATCGTTCGCATCATGACCCCCTGTGGTAGATCGATCCCGGGGAAGAACTTGCCCGGTACCTCCCCATCATACCGCACACCGTCGCCAACCGTCAACATCAAGCGGGCAGGCGCTATGGCGCCACCCCAAATGCATCATGCCAAGCCGGCCGTGGGGCACCAACGACCGAGCCACGATTGCCCAACCGCCCGCCGGGCGCAGCCAATGCTGCAGCATCCGCGTGCGCAGCATCGCCGCCAGTATCGGTGCCGGACGGGTGGCCGCCGGGGCGGGAGCGCGCGTGCGCCGTGCGGCGTGATCGTGGCACCAGGGTCGGCAGCTACTCCATCCGGGCGCCGGGAAGCGCCAGCCGGGGACGGGGTTTGCACGATCTGTGCACCGGTCATTGGTGATGCCGTATGCGCGAACCCGTACGCTCGGCGGCCTGCTCAGCGGTGATCGTCACAATCTCCCGTATCATCGCGGCACTCTGCGGTCGGTCGGGGTTGGGCGCTCCTCCGGCTATCATCGTGGAGTGGTCATCGCGATGATGCCGTAGCGCGCCGCCGGAACGGGATGCGTCTGGGCCCGCGCACCCAGGCCGGCGCGGGGGCGCATTGTGCCACGCTGAACTGCGACGCAGAGCATGTCTGCATCCCCTCGCGCTGGCTGATCGCGACATGCGCCGCCCTGGCGATGACCGATACGTCGGCGGCCATCGCCGGCATCTGGGCATGGCGTGCTGGCGCGGTCGACTGGCTCCGCTGACGCTGCCCGTTCGTCGGCCTCGCGGCTGTGCGATGCCCGGGATCAGGCGCCCGATGCATGCGCCCCCGGCAGCCGCGCGGTCTGCCTGCGATGCGCGCGCAGTCCAGCATGCCCGATGCAGCGCGCATGGCGGTGCGGCTCGACCGGCGGTGCCGCAGGAGCCGTCAACGCAGCCTGTCGAGACGCTCATCCCGATCGCGGTCGAGCCACCGGTGGGCCAGCAGCCGCCCGCTGGTGACGACCGATGCCGTCGCCAGGCGCAGCCGTCGCCACAGCCGCATGAGCAGCGTCTGCTGTGGTACGGGGTCGGGTGCGGCAGCCTGCTCGGCGGCGATGCGTGCCATCAGTTGGCGCTTGACCGCAGGGCGCGGTAGTGCCGCTGCGTGCCCCGGCCGCGGCGGCAGCGCGATGCTCTGGACGAACACGCCGACGTCGGCGCGGCATCGTGCGCACGCGGCGACGTGCTGGCCGACGGCGACCGCATCGTCGACCTCGAGTGCCCCGAGGACGAATGCTGGCAGCGCAGTCGTGGGATGCCGCTCGCTCGACATGGTGCTCACGGACGGTCTCACTCTATCGTCGGCCTTGATCGTAGCGGCCCGGCGGGTGTGCGTGCGACGCCGCGATGCGGTAGTTGGTCGCAGCGTGCATCGCCCTCACCCCGGGATACCCGGTACTACGATGCGGCGGACGGACTGGATGCGCTCGCCGGTGCTGTCGCCCTGGCGAGGCGGCTGTGCGGGGCGCTGCAGCGCCGCCAGTATCCGCCGGGGCGGGCGGCGGCACGGGGAGTGCCGGCCGTCGCGCCCGCCTCAGGCCGGGGGAGCGTGCTCAGGGGAGCGCGCCATCGAGGAACCGCGCCAGCGGCGCGCACTGGCCCGCGACATCGACCAGGAACGCATCATGACCAGCGCACGACTCGAGCTCAAGCGATGCGACTGGCCGCCGCAGCCGTGCCAGGCTGTCGGCGATGATGCGCGATTCGGCCGGCGGGTACAGCCAGTCGCTGGTGAACGACAGCAGCAGAAATCGTGCGCTGGTGCGCCGCAAGGCCGCATCGAGGCTGCCATACCATTGCGGCACATCCCAGTAGTCCATCGCCTTGGTGATGTACAGGTACGAATTTGCATCGAACCGGTCATTGAAGACGCGACCCTGATGCTCGAGATAGCTCTCGATGGCAAACTCTTGTGCCAGCGTGAAGGCCGGGGTCGCCTGCTGCAGCGTCCGGCCAAACTTCTGCTCAAGCGCCGGCTCGCTCAGATAGGTGACGTGCCCGATCATGCGCGCGATCGCCAGGCCATCGACCGGCGGCTCGCCGCCATAGTACGCGCCACCGCGCCAGCGCGGGTCGGTGATGATCGCCCGACGGCCGATCGCATTCCATGCCACCGTCTGCGCCGATGAGCGGGCGCTGCTCGCGATCATCACCACATTCGCCACACGGTCCGGAGCGGCGATCGCCCACTGCAGCGCCTGAAAGCCACCCATCGAACCACCGGCGACGGCATGCAGCCGCGCGATGCCGAGCCGGTCGATCAGGCGGATCTGTGCGGCCACCATGTCGGCGATGGTGACCACCGGGAAGTGCGCGCCGTAGGGCTGGCCGCTCGCCGGATCAATGCTCGCGGGCCCGGTGCTGCCGCGGCAGCCGCCGATCACATTCGAACAGATCACGAAGTAACGTTCGGTATCGAACGGTTTGCCCGGGCCGACCATCGCATCCCACCAGCCCGACTTGCGCTCGCCGGCGGTGTGGCGACCGGCGGCATGCGCATCCCCAGAGAGTGCATGGAGCAGCAGGATCGCATTGCTGCGCGCTGCATCGAGCGTGCCGTATGTCTCATACGCCAGGGTCACTGGCCCGAGCGTCGCGCCGCTCTCGAGCGCCAGGGGTTCGCTCCACGATGCATAGCGTGGTACCACCACCCCCACGCTGCCGGCACTGGCGTCGTCGCCGCAGGCGACCGGTGGCAGCAGCGTCGGCAGCGGCCGGCGCACACGGGCCTCATCGCCAGGCGCACTGGAGGCGAGATCATGCCAGATCGGGCTCTGTCGCTGCATCGGATGCTCCTCTGCCCCGGGCGCGATGGCGCGCCACCACGCCCGGGGCATCCCGTCTTGGGTCACACGTGAGACAACGCCTGTTCCAGATCCGCCACGATGTCATCGATCGTCTCGATGCCGATCGAGAGCCGCACGAAGTCATCAGTCACGCCGGTGAGCACCTGCTCGTCAGCGGTCAACTGGCTGTGGGTCGTCGTCGCCGGATGGATCGCCAGGCTCTTGGCGTCGCCAATGTTGGCGAGGTGCGAGAACAGCTTCAGGTGATCGATGAACGCCGCGCCGGCGGCGCGTCCGCCGCTGATGCCGAAGCCGAGGATGCCGCTCTGGCCACGCGGCATGTAGCGCTGCGCCAGCCTGTAGCTTGGGTGGCTCGGCAGGCCGGGGTAGTTGACCCATGCCACCTTGGGGTGGCGCTCGAGGTACTGTGCTACCGCCAGGGCGTTGCTGCTGTGGCGCTCCATGCGCAGCCCGAGTGTCTCGATGCCCTGCAGCAGCAGGAATGAGTTGAATGGGCTGATCGCCGCACCAAGATCGCGCAGACCCTGGACGCGGGCCTTGATGATGTAGGCCAGCGGACCGAGCGCCGGGCCAAATGCCAGCCCGTGATACGACGGATCCGGCTCGGTGAATTCGGGGTAGCGCCCGTTGGTCCAATCGAAGCCGCCGCGATCGACCAGCAGGCCGCCGATGCTGGTGCCGTGGCCGCCGAGGTATTTGGTGGCTGAGTGGACCACGATGTCGGCGCCAAACTCGAACGGCCGGCACAGGTATGGCGTTGCCGTGGTGGCGTCGACGATCACCGCGACGCCCTGTGCGTGCGCGATCGCGGCAATGCGCTCGAGATCGATGATATCGAGGCGCGGATTGCCGACCAGTTCGAGGTAGATCGCTTTGGTACGATCATTGATCGCATTGGCGAAACCGTCGTAATCGCGCCCGTCGACGAACGTCGTGGTGATCCCCAGTTTGGGCAAGGTATGCCGGAACAGATTGTACGTCCCGCCGTACAGGTCGGTCGATGAGATGATGTTGTCGCCGACGCTCGCCAGGTTCAGGATGCTGAGGGTCTCGGCGGCTTGCCCCGATGCGAGCGCCAGCCCGCCGATCCCCCCCTCGAGCGCGGCGATGCGCTGCTCGAGAACGTCGGACGTGGGGTTCATGATCCGCGTGTAGATATTGCCCGCCTCGCGCAGCCCGAACAGATTGGCGGCGTGCTCGGTGTCGCGGAATTGATAGGACGTTGTCTGGTAGATCGGCACCGCCCGCGACCCGGTGGTCGGATCGGGCCGCTGGCCGGCATGGAGTGCGAGCGTCTCGAAACCGTTGAACCCCGTTCCATCACTCATGATCATCGCTCCTCATCATCGATGGCCTGGATCGGGGACGATACAACAATACCGCCCCCATCGTGGTCGATGGAGGCGGTTCGCTGCTGTGTTGCCGGCGCCCGAAACGATGTCAGGCACACAGCGCGTCTGCCTCTCATCTTCCAGAATGCTCTGCCGGATTTGGCACCTTCACTGTCGACGCGGCGCGGCCCGGAAGGCCACGCTGCGCGCTGTAAGGTTGCCGAGGCTTCATCGGGCCGGTCCCTCCACCTCTCTGGATAAGAGCGCGCTCTTCAGTTGTGCCGGCAGTATAGCGCGTGACCGCGGTGCTGTCAAGTGTCGCAGGCGGGGAGGCGGGGGCCCAGGCATGAGTCGTCAGGCTGCCGTGGCTGCCGCCGCCTGGCGCCGGTAGCGGCGCTGGGGCGGCGGGCGCAGGCGCAGCGCGTCGTCCCGGCAGTCGCGGTTCCGCCATGCCCGGACGACGGCCACCGCCACGGCTCCTGGCACGTCCCAGATCATGCCGGCGAGCGTGAGCCGTGCGCTCACCCGGTGCTGCCAGGCGCGCTCCAGCGTGCCGCTGCCCGCCGGCAACCCGCGGGCGCGGGTGGTACCGGGCTGTACCTCCTTCTGGCGGAGCGCTCAACGCGCTGTCAATGCATGCCTGCACCCACTGCGCGGCTCCGCGTGCCGCAATTGACAATCCTGGTTACTATGGCATATCATACGAGCGCCCGGATACGATCATGAATCGTCATCGGCACCGTGCACCAGCCGCCACATGACGGGAAGCGCGCTGCCGGCGCGATTGAGGCGAGCGGAAACGACGCGACATGGAGATCGACACCAGCCATCGTTCACCGAACCAGGGCTCGCGCGGTGATCGACCGATCAGCATGATCGTCCTGCACGCCACCGCCGGCTCGGCGCGTGGTGCGCTGGCATGGCTGACGAACCCGGCCGCGCGCGTATCGGCGCACTATCTCATCACCAAGGCGGGCCGCGTCTACCAGCTCGTGCCCGATGCGGCATGTGCCTGGCACGCCGGCCGCTGCGAGTGGCTTGGCGAGACGAAGATCAACGAGCTGTCGCTCGGCATCGAGCTCGAGAACGCCAACAACGGACGGGACCGTTACCCGGCGGCGCAGCTTGATGCGCTCGTCGAGCTCACCCTGATCAAAGTGCGTCAGTACGGCATCGGGCTCGACATGATCGTACGGCATGCCGAAGTAGCCCGGCCCGTCGGGCGCAAGAGCGACCCGGCCGGTTTCCCGTGGGCGGCATACGTCCAGCGCATCGGTGGCAGCCTGCGCGACAGCGCCGCCGCCACGCCGCAGCGCCCCGATGGCGACGCGACGGGCGCCCTGGCGCTGGCGACGGCGATCAGCCGCGAGGCCTACCGCCAGGCCGGTGCGCGCAACTGGCCTGGCTGGGCGATGGGGCGATATGCCCGCGAGCACAACCTTGGGCTTCCCGTCGCGCCTGCGCTCGACATGCCGTACGAGCGGCGCAACTATGCGATCCAGTCCTTCGGCCGCGACACCCTGATCAGCCCGGTCGGGCACTGGCAGACCATCGAGCGGCTGAGTCAGCTCGAACGGGGGGAGTTCCGCCAGGCGATCATCGAAGCGATCTATCGCCACATCGGCGAGCCATACCGCGACGACTGGGTCTTCCATCAGTTTGCCAGCGACCCACAGCTCGGGCCGCCGCTCGGTGGCAGCGTCCGGTTCAGTGCCGACGGCCAGCAGTTCGCCGCCGCCATCCACGCGCTCGATGTCATCTATGCGCCGATGGGCAGCTGGAATCCCATCGCGCGGCTCTCGGAGCTGCGGCAGCGCACGGCCGGCAGTGCGCCGACGCCGATCGAGCGCACGCTGCTGCAGGCGTGGTTCCGCCGGGCCGGGAGCGTCTTCCGGCCAACGTGGCCACCACAGCACTATGCGCTGCGCGAAGGCCTGGGAGCGCCACTCGGGCCAAGTTTTCGCATCAGCCACGATGGCGTCGACTACGTCGCCGAGGCATTCGCGCTCGACACCGTCTACTGCGAGATTGGTGACTGGGAGAACGTCGGCCGGCTGAGTGCCCTGACAGCAGCATAGCGATGGCAGCGAGACGAACGATGATGATGGCGTTACGACGGTTGTTTCCTCCGCTTCGTCGCCGGATCGATGCATGGCGGCCATCGGGGTCGATGTCGGCATTCATCTGGCGTGACCGGCTGGCGCTGATCGGCATTCCCATCCGGCTCGCGCTCGCCATCATCACGCTGCTCGTCGCCGACATGCAGCAGGCGCCGCTGCACATTCTGGCGCTCACGCTCATCGTCGCCATCGGCTCGTTGATCGCCACGCTCGGCGTCGTCACCGACCGCTGGGGCGTCCTGATCGCCGACGGCATCGTACTGGCGGTGCTGCTCAACGTCACCGGCGGCGTGACGAGCCCGCTGTTGATGTGCGCGGTCGTGCCAGTCGTGCTCGGCATGACGCACGGCGAGCCGCGCGACGTCCTGATCGGTGCCGGCATCGGCGCAGCGCTGGCGCTCGTGCCATCGCTCGTGCGTGGCGCGTTGCCCGAGGCGGATGCCGTGGCGACGCTCGGAATCATCGTGGTCAATGGTGCTGCGGGGCTCGGATTGCTGCAGCAGCGCATCCGTGCCGCCGGGCGCCTGGCCGAGCGGCTCGAGGCGGCGGCGCACGACACCCGGATCGTGCGGGATGTCGAGAATCTGCTTGCGTGGCAGCACGACGCCCGCCAGGCGCTGGCTGCCGCCGACATCGACAGCATCCACCGGGCGGTCGAGCGTTGCGGCACTGCGCTCGGCGCCGCGGGCGTCGGGGTCATCCTGCCGGGGCAGCACACCCCCGACGGGCGGCTCAGCGGCACGCGGTTTCCATTCACCAGCGAGCGCGGGCGCGGGGCGATCATCGTCGCCGGCGAGCGAGCCGCGCTGGAACCCAGCCAGTTGCTCGGGCTGAACCAACTCGCCGACCTGACCGGCGCACGCATCGCCGAGATCGAGCAGCGCTGGCAGGCGAGCCAGCATGCCGACATCATGACGATCCTGTGGCAGGCGAGCGGCATGATCCGACTGGCGCAGCACGACGATGCCGTCATCAACGATGTCAGCCGGCGCCTGGCGACCGTGCTGGCGCTGGAATGGCTCGCCGTCCTCACGGATGACGAAGGCGGCGGCGTGGCGCCGCTGATGCTGGTGCAGGGGAGCAGCACGATGCTGCCGCGCATCCACCTCGCGCATCTGCGCGTCGCCGGCGAGGCGATGCGCGCCGGCCGTCAGTTGGTGCGCAACGAAGGCACCGCGGTGCTGTTCTGTACGCCACTCGAGCCGATCGAGGGGCAGCCGCGCGTGCTGGCGGCATACGGCGCCGACGGGCACGATGCTGGCGCGCAGGCCGTGCTGATGCTGTTCGGCGGCATGGTCAATCCGCAGATCAGCCGGCGGCGGCGGCGCACCGGCAACGCCGGGCCACGCCAGGCGTCGGGGGGCATGCGGTAGCAGCAGCGCATCATGTCGATGCGATGGAGGGGGCATGGCGGCGACGATCCAGATCATCATGGTGAGCGTCCTGTTCATCGCCGGAGTCGTGATGGTGATCAGCGGCATGCTGATCATCATGACGCGCGAATATCAGGAGACCATGCGGGTCCTGTCGAACCAGTCGACGCGCCTGAGCAGCAAGGCGCTGAGCGACGCCGGCGTCCAGGCGTCGCTCGATGGCACGGCGCGCCTGCTCGAGTCGGTCACGCGGCTGGTCCAGACGGCGATCGGCACGGGGGTGTTCCTGTGTCTGCTCGGCACGGTCGTCTGCGTCGGCAGTTTCTGGATGCTGACGCTCGTCGGAGGGGCAGCAGGAGGATGAGCGCCGTGTCGATGAGTGTGACGGGCGGGGCACAGCCTGCCGTCGATCCGGCGCTGCATGCCTGGCTCGAGCGCTACCTCGGCGCGCTGGAGGCGTATGCGCGCGGGTTCGACGTGCAGCACGGCGCGGCGCTCACGCTTGAGGCGCTGGATCAGGGCGGGCGCGCCGCGGGCGTCTCCGACGGGCTGGCGGGCGAGCGCCGCAGCGTGGTCATCGGCGGTGCCGGCGCGGGCCGGAGCACGGTGATTGCGCAGCTGGCGCTCCAGGCCACCGCAGCGCTGCGCGCCGAGCCACAGCCGCTGGCGGCGGGCAGCGCACCACTGCCGCTCCTGCTGACGCCAGCACATGTCACGCAGCCGGTCGTGGCGGCACTACGCCAGCGCTGGGGCGACGACATGCCGCCGCTCGAGCAGCTCGCCGCGCTGCGGCCGCTGCTGATCCTGGTCGACGGCATCGACAGCTTCGCCGTCGAGGCCCAGCTCGTCGGGCTGGCGGCGCTCGGGCGGCTGGCCGATGAGCTCGGCGAGCGCGCGCGCTGGGTCTACACCTGCCGCAGCGACCGTCTGAGCCTGTTCCGGCCGTGGCTGCAGGGAGTGGCGCGCTATCAGCTGGCGAGCCTCAGCGCCGAGGATGCGCGTGCGACCCTGGGCCGCCGCCGCGGCGCTGCCGCCGCCGAGCGTCTGGCCGTCGATGGTGCGGCGCTCGAGCTCGCCCGCGTGCCACGCTGGCTGATGGCGCTCGATTGCGATGATCTCTGGCCGGATGGCCAGCCGCTGGCGCGCGGCGCGTTCTACGACCGCTGGGTCGCCGAGGTCATCACGGCAGCGCTGCCCGCCGACGGCGCCAGCGCGCAGACGCCGATGGTGCTGGCGCTCTTCGAGCACCTCTGGCCGAAGCTGGCACACAATCCGACGCGCGAGCAGCTGCGTGGCATCGCCCGCGGCATCGCGCCGACCGAGATCGCGCTGGCGCTGGTGGGGGCGATCTTCGATGCCGGCCTGCTGGTCGGCGATGCCGGCAGCGAGCGGGTGAGCTGGCGCGCGCCGGTGATTCGCGCGCTGGCGGCGAGCCATGGGCTGGCCGACGTGCCGCTGGAGCGCTGGCCTGCGCCCGGCCAGGCGGGGTACGACGACGACGTGGTGCGGTTCGCCTATGTGCGGCACCACGATCGGCAGGCAGTGCTGCAGCACTACATCGCCGCCGGCGCGATTGATCCGGCGATCGACTGCCTGATCGACTGCGAGCTCCCCGCCGACTACGAGGCGATGCTGACCGCCGGGCAGCCGCTGGCCGCGGCGCTCCGGCTGCAGTTCGCCGAGGCGCTGAGCGCGCGTGGCCAACACCAGGCAGCGCTCGAGCAGCTGGCCCATGTGCGCCGCACCGGCTACGACGAAGCCGTGCTGCACGGGCGGCTGGGTGACGTCTACAGCGCCATCGCCGACTGGCAGGCCGCTGGCGAGGCCTATGCGCAGGCGTTGCGCCGGGCGCCCGACGATCCGCGCTACCGGCAGCGCCTCGGCATCGCCCGCAGCCGGCTGGGCACCCTCGATGACGCCGTGGATTCGCTGGCACAGGTGCTCGAGGTCCAGCGGCGCAGCGCAGCCGAGGCGGCGCGCGAGCTTGCGTCGGCCTACCGGCGACGCGGCGACACCGCACAGGCGCTCGACGCGTTGCACGTCGCCGCCACGTACGCGCCGGCCGATCGCGAGATTCAGCGCGCCACCGCCGATGTCTTCCATGAGCTTGGGCGCCACAGCGAGGCCGAGCGCGTCCTGCGCCGGCTCCACGAGCAGCGGCAGGACGATCCGGGCACGGTCGCGGCGCTGGCGCGCACCTGCATCACCACCGGGCGGCATCGCGAGGCGCTGGCCATCCTGCATCGCGCGCTGGCAGCCGCACCCGACGACCCCGAACTCCATGAGATGGTCGGACGGGCGCAGATGGCCCGCGATGACGCAGCGGCGGCGCGCCAGGCGTTCGAGCGCGCCGTGGCGCTCGCACCCACGCGCCGCAGCAGCCTGGTCGCGCTCGGCGACGTCGCCCAGGTGCTGGGCGACCGGGCGCTGGCGATCAGTTGCTATCAGCGTGCGCTGCGCGGCGGAGCAATGGATCAGCGCGTCGCGCGGGCGCTGGCGAGCCTGCTGCGCGCCGAGCAGCGTCACGATGAGGCGATCGGCGTGCTGCGCGGTGCGCTCGATGTGCGCGCCGACGACCCCATCCTGTTCACCGAGCTGGCCGATGTGCTGGCGGCGGCCGGCCATCCCGACGAGGCCCTCACGACGCTGCAGCGTGCGAGCGCGCTGGCACCCGATGATCCCGGCGTCATCCATGCGTTGGGCACGGTGTATCGGACGATGGGCCGACGCCACGAGGCCGAGCGCTACCTGGTGCGCGCGGCGACGCTCGACCCTGAGCGCGCCGGCTATGCCCACGATGCTGCCTGCGCCGCCGAGGCGATCGGGCAGTGGCATCTGGCGACGGCGCGCCACGACCGGGCGATCGCCCTGGATCCGGCAGACCCACGCTTCGCCCGCGCTGCTGCGGTGCTCCAGATGCGCCTCGGCGACCATCGTCGCGCGCGCAGCCTGTTCGCCCGCGCATTGCGGCTCGACCGGCGCGACCGCGAGACGCATCTGCAGATCGGCCGGATGCACGCCGCCGACGGCCGGATCGCCGCGGCTGTCCGTTCGCTGGCGCGGGCGGCGCGCGGCAGCGATGACGCGACGCACCACCAGGAGTACGGCCGGGTCCTGCTGGCGGGCGGGCGCACCACCGAGGCGTGTGCGGCATTCGAGGAGGCGATCGGGCGGGGGATCAGCGATCCGGCGACGTTCTATCGCTACAGCCGCGCGCTCGAGGCGCTCGGCCGCGTCGACCAGGCCTACGCGGCCGCGTGTCATGCGGCCCAGCATGCGGCGAGCAACGCGGCGATCCAGCTGCATGCCGGCCGGCAGGCGCGGCGCCTGCAGCGCGATGACGAGGCGCTGGCGTGGCTCGACCGCGCGGCGGCCCTCGACCCCGAGCTCGCGGCGGTCCACCTTGAGCGCGCCCGCATCCTCGAGGCGCGTGATGACCGGGGCAGCGCGCTCACAGCAGCCCGTGCCGCGCTCGAGCGCGACCCGTCGTCGCTCGATGCGGCGATCGTCGCGGCACAGAGCGCATTGCACCTCGGCCGTCCCGACGATGCGATCGCCCTGCTCGAGCCCATCGCGGCGCGGGCCCCCGGCGCGGTGGACTCGTGGGCCATCCTGCGCGATGCCTACAGCCAGCTCGGCCGGGCCGACGATGCGCTGCGCTGTGCGCGGCGGGCCAACGAACTGGCCCCCGACGTCGCCGAGCACCACATGCGGCTCGGCGAACTGCTCAGCGAAGCCGGCGACACCGCCCAGGCCGACCGGGTCCTCAAGCGTGCGGTGGCGCTGGCCGACCAGCGGGCGTTCCCCGAGCGTGGTGGCGCGCGCCCGGCGGGCGGCCTGGCACAGCGGCTCGGCGGCGTGGCGGCGCGGGCGCACACGATGATCGCGCAGCTGCGCGCCCGACAGGGCGCCTGGCCCGACGCCCGTGCCCACGCCGAGCGTGCGCGCACGCTCGATCCCCACGGCCTCACGAGCTATGGCATCCTGGCGCAGGCACTCGAGGCGATGGGCGACCCGGCCGGGGCCGCCGAGGCGCTGCGCGAGGCGGTGGCCCAGCGCCCGGACGACCCGACGTGGCTTCACGCGCTGGCGGCGCTGCTTCGGCGCGGCGGCGACCCCGCCCAGGCGGTCGAGCTGTTCCGCCAGGCGTTGACGCTGGTCGACGATCCGGCGATCCGTCAGGAGTTTGCCAGCTGTCTCGCCGAGATCGGCGAGCTCGCCGAGGCGATCGAGCAGCTCGAGGCGGCGTTGCGCCAGCGCCCCGAGCACCACGACTGGCGCGAGATCCTCGTCGATCTCTACCTGCGCCGTGGCTGGTATGGCGAAGCGCTGGCCGAAGTCGAGCGCATCTTCAGCGATGCGGGCGAGATCGCCGCACGCATCTGGCGCCTGCGCGCCGCCGCGCTGGCCGCGCTCGGGCGGTATGATGATGCCAGCGCCGACCTGAGCGAAGCGGTGCGCCGTGATCCGGGCGATGCCGCCAGCCAGATCGCGCTGGCGCGCACCCTCAGCCACCAGGGGCAGCATGCCAAGGCGGTCGCCGCCGCGCGACAGGCCGTCCAGCTCGTCCCCGATGATGCCGTACACCATCGGGACCTGGCGGCGGTGCTGCGGGCGGCCGGGCAGCGCAGCGATGCGGTCGTCGCGCTGCGCAGCGCCATCGAACGCGCGCCAAATGCGGCCTGGTGGGCCGAGCTGGCGGGTGACCTGGTGGCGATGCAGGCCTATTCGAGCGCCCGCCGGGCCTGGGAACAGGCGCTCGTCGCCGAGCCTGACGCCGATGACTGGCGCCAGCAGTACAGCCAGTTGCTGGTGCGCACCGGCGATGTGGCCGCCGCAATCGAGCAGTTGCGCATCATCGTGGCCAGACGCGCCGCGCCCGCAGCACATGCGTTGCTCGCCGACCTGCTGGTGCGGCATCGCGCGATGGTGCCGGCCGCCAGGCGGGCGGACGCCGACGACGGATCAGCCGATGACCAGGAGCCGGCCGCCGATCCGCTCGACGATGCCATCGGCCATGCGCGCCGCGCCGTGCTGCTCGATCCGGCAAACGTGGCGCACTGGGGGTCGCTGGCGGCGGCATTGCGCACGCGGGGCATGCCTGCCGAGGCCCTGCACGCGCTGCGCCGTGCCTGCGAGCTCGCCAGCGACGATCCGCACCCGTGGCTCGCCTGTGGCGAGCTGCAGCTCGAGCTGGGTGATGCCGCCGCCGCCGTCGAGAGCCTGGCCCGGGCGGTTCAGCTGCGCCCCGAGGACGGCAGCGTGCACGGTAAGCTCGGCATCGCCCATCGGCGCATGGTGCCGGTGATTGATGATCTGGCCATGCTGGCCCGCCCAACGGCCGACGCACTGTCGGTGCTGCAGCACGCGCGGGCCTCGTTGCGGCGCGCCATCGAGCTCGGCGCCCCCGACGCCGCGATCTGGTTCGAGCTCGGCCTCGCCGAGCAGCATCTGGGCGGCCATACTGCCGCGGTCGACGCATTCGGCGCGGCGCTCGGCGCCGGCTACACACCTGCCGCCGCGGCATACCGGCGGCGGGCGATCTCATACGTTCTGGCGCGCGAATATACTGCCGCACGGCGCGATGTCGACGCCGCGCTCGCGGTCTCGCCCACCAGCACCCCGGTCGATGAGATGCTGCGCGGCGTGATCGCGCTGGAGCAGCGCGATGTCGCCACCGCCGTGCGCGAGCTGACGCGCGCCATCGACCAGATCGACCGCCCGGTCGGCGTGGCGCTGGCGCTGGCGCGGGCCCAGATCGCCGCCGGCCAGCCGCGCGAGGCGGTGACGCTGCTGGAGCGCATCGGCGAGCAGCACAGCGATTCGGCGCCGATCGCTGCGGCGCTGGCCGACGCGTGCAGCGCCGCCGGCCGGCCAGACCGCGCGATCACCAGTGCGGCGCGGGCGGTGCGCCTCGACCCGCGCGAAGCCGCGCACCATCATCGCCTGGCGCGGCTGTATCTCGATGCCGGGCGGACGCAGGAGGCGCGTTCGGCGATGATCAACGCGATGACGCTGCAGCCCGATGTCGCGGTGTGGCATGCCCAGCTCGGCGAGATCTGCAGCCGCATGGGGATGCTCGATGCGGCCCGCGCCGCCTATGCCCGTGCAGCACAGCTCGAGCCGGAGCAGCCGGGCTATGCCTACGCCAGCGCACGCCTGCTGGCGCGCCAGGGCCGGACGGCCGAGGCGCGCGATGTGCTGCTGCATGCGGTCGAGCAGCAGGGCAGCCGTGGCGAATGGCACTACGAGCTCGGCATGATCCAGATCGACCTCGGACAGCACGACGAGGCGTACGAGCAGTTTCTGGCGGCCATCCAGCGCGCTCCCGAATGCATCGAGCACTGGCACGGCCTCGCGCGGGCGCAGCAGTCGCGCGGTGCGTCGGCCGAGGCGATCGAGACGCTGGAGCGGGCGCTCGAGCGCTTTGGGGATGATCCTGCGACCCACGAGCTGCTCGGGCTGCTCCGCGACGACGTCGGGGATCGCCGCGCGGCACGCTTTCATCTCGAATGCGCGGTCGCGCAGGATCCGGAGCGGGGTGCAGCATGGGCCCGGCTCGGGACGATCTGCCTCGCCCAGGGTGATCTGACCGCGGCCCGCGAGGCGCTCGACCAGGCGCTGGCGGTCGATGCTGGCTCGGCCGAGGCGCATGCGGCGCTGGCGCGCCTGCATGTGCTGCGCGATGATACGACCGACGCCCTGACGCACAGCAAGCGCGCCGCCGAGCTCGCGCCGGTCGATATCGAGTATCACCTGAACCATGCCGACCTGCTGGTGACGGCGCGGCGGTTCGACGACGCGTGCCGTTCGCTCGAGAGCGCCCTGGCGCTGCGCCCCGACGATCTTTCGTTGCTGGTGCGGTTCGGCGAGACGGCGCTGCAGGCCAGGTGGTACCAGCAGGCCCGCGAGGCCTTCGATCACGCATGCGGGCTGGATCCCGGCAATCCGCGGTTCCACTATCTGGCGGCGCGTGCGTATCGCGGGCTGAAGGCGTACAGCGGGGCGATCGAGCACCTGCGCCGGGCGGTAAAGCTGCGGCCGGCCTACAGCGAGGCGATCATCGAGCTGAGCACGCTGGGTCCGCTGGCATTCGTGGCGCAGCATTTGCGCCGCCACGTCGCCGATACGCCACCCGCAGGGCGCGCGCGCGCCGATGATGCCGATGACCTGAGCGATGATGAGCCGGAGGATCCGTATGATCCGATCGATGAGCGCCCGGTACGCTGAGCGGGGAGGCCGACGGTGACGCACCCCGCGCACGTTCCCGGCGGCGATGTGGTGCCGGGGAAGCCCGTCAGCTTCGCCGTCGCTTCCCTGGCTGCCGGGCGGCTGCTG
The DNA here is from genome assembly GCA_018969485.1 of Chloroflexota bacterium. GTDB lineage: Bacteria > Chloroflexota > Chloroflexia > Chloroflexales > Roseiflexaceae > CAIQIY01. The sequence continues at coordinate 81,176 of JAGWYG010000003.1, read as the reverse complement.
CAGCACGGCGAGGCGCGCAGCGCGCTGGTGGTCGCCGACGCGCTGCATCATGCCGCCCCCGCCGCCCTCGTGCCGCTGGTGCTGCTCGGCCGGGCCTGGCTGGCGGCCGGCGAAGCCGAGCGGGCGATCGGCTACCTGCGGCGCGCGATCCTGGCGCACCCGCTCGACGCCATCGCGTGGGGCGTGCTCGCCGCAGCGCTGAGCCGCGCCGGCCGCGCCGGCGCGGTGGCCGCGCTGGATGCCGCCGCCCTGCACGATCCGCTCAACCGCGTGCCCGAGCCGGAACACGCCGATGCGGTACAGCCGGCGGGGCGCGGCATCGCCCGGCTGCGCCAGGGCCGTGCCGACCTGGCCTGCGCCGAGCTGACTGCTGCTCTGCGGGCGCAGCCGGCGCGCTACGAGCTGCGGCTGTATCTGATCGAGGCGCTGCGGCGCGCCGGTGATCTGCTGCGCGCCGAGGCCGAGCTGGCGCGGCTGCCGCTCTCGCAGCGCGAGACGTTTCCGGCGCTGCTGCTCGGCTCGGCCTTTGATCACCCTACCAGCGCCTCGCCGACGCGGGCGCATTGCATCGCCGCGGATCCTGATGGCGCGCTGACGCGGCAGTTCTTCGCGCCCGAGCCACCGCCCTGGCCATTGCCTGCGGCGCCGCTGCTGGCCTGGAACGATGGCTTCGCGCCGCTGCGGCGTACGGCACCACATCCACCCGCCGCGCTGGTCGTGAGCCATTCATCGGCCACGCCGACGCCTGCCACCGTCGTGCCGGCGCCGGCTGCCGTCGAGCCCACCGAGCAGCTGCGCGAGCGCCTCGCCGACGCCGCGGCGTCGCCGGTGCTCGCCGGGGCATCCGGCCACGCCAGCGTGCAGCTGGTGCTGAGCGCGCGCGGTCCGCTGATGGACCGGTTCGGCGCCGACGGGTTCGGCGCGATCGACGACCGGCTGCAGCGCCTGGCGGCGGCGCTCACGCGCCGTGGCATCGCCACGATGCTGGTCTATGGCGATGATCCACCGTCGCTCGCCGCACAGTTCGGCGGCGGGCTCGCGCCGGTCGCCCGCGATGCCACCGCGATCCGGACGCTCATCCAGCGCAGCGCCGAGCTGCTCGCGCAGCGGGGCCGCGTGCTGCACACCGTCCTCCTGATCGGTGGCGACGACATCGTTCCGCTGCACCGGCTGGCCAACCCGGTCTCGGATGATGATCCGCTGGTGTTCTCGGACAGCCCGTACGCCTGCGACGATCCCGGTGCGCTGGTGCCGCAGCGCATCGTGGCGCGCGTGCCCACCGGCGATGGTGGCGATCCGGCGTTCGTCATCGGGCAACTCGACCGCATGATCACCTACCACCAGCACGACGGGCGGCCGCGCCACGCCTGGATCGAGCGGGCGTTCCCGGTCACCTTCGGCCGCGGCCGCGGCCGCATCGAGCGCCTGCCGGCGACCGGCTACAGCACCGAGATCTGGCGCGATGCCTCGCGCGCGGTGATCGACATGTATGCCCCCGATGCCCCGCTGGCGCAATGCCCGCCGGTCGACGCCGAGCGCCTGGGCGACCACACGCTGGCCGGGCGGCTGCTGTACTTCAACCTGCACGGTGCCAGCGGCATGCCGAACCTGTATGGCCAGCCGGCCGACTGGGGAGGCGCGGCGACGCGGCTGCCGGTGGCGCTGCGCCCGGATCAGCTGGGCGACTCGTTCGCCGGATGCATCATGGTGAGCGAGGCATGCTACGGCGCCGAGCTCACCGGCCGCACGGCGAGCAACTCGGTCGCGCTGCGCGCCCTGCATCGCGGCGCGCTGGCGTTCGTCGGCTCGACGGTGAACGCCTACGGCAGCACCGGCACGCCGCTCGTCGGCGCCGATCTGCTGTGCGAGCGACTGCTGTCGCATCTGCAGCGGGGCGTGCCGGTCGGCGAAGCCTTGTATCGGGCACGGATCGAGTTTGCCCAGGAGATGGTCCGTCGCCAGGGGCATCTCGACGACGTCGACATCAAGACGCTCACCGAATTCGTGCTGTATGGTGATCCCTGGGCGCTGCTGGCCAATCCGCTGACGCTGGCATTGGGCAAATCGCTGGAGCGGCCAGTGCTGCTCGAGCACATTCCGCGCCTCGAGAAGCGCGCCGTCGTCGCCGAATCGGATGTCCCGCAGGACGTGCTGCAGCGCGTGCGCGACACGGTGCTGCGCCTGATGCCGGGGGCGGGCGCCCACCCACTGACGATCACCAGCCACGCCAACCCGCGCCGCATGCGCAAGGGCGAAGGCGACTGGCAGCTGGTCTTCTTCGCGCGCGATCAGCGCCTGACGACCGACGGCCGCACGATCGCCCAGCTGGCGCATCTGACCTGGCTGGGCGCCCGGGTGATCAAGATCGCCGCCAGCCGCTGAGCGCGGTCACTGGCGCTCGCCTTCGAGCGCGGCCACGGCGGCGGCCACGCGCCTGAGCGCGGCGTCGTCGGGCGAGAATCCGAGGGCCGCTGCCGCTGCGGCGGCATGGCTGGCGAGCATCGACGGCGCGGCTTCGGCTGGCATGGGGCGCGGCGCTGCCGGTGGCGCGCTCCCTCCCGCATCGAGCGACCACAGCGGCGCGGCGCGGTGCGGCGCCGGCGGCTCCCAGCCATAGCGCTGCGCCAGGAACGCCATCATGGCGCGTGCGGCTCCCGGCAGCGTGTGCGCTTCGGCCACGTGGCGCCGGGCTGCTGCCGCCATCCCGCGCGCCAGCGCCGGCTGGTCGGCCAGCATGCGACAATACTCGCAGACCAGCGCCAGTTCGGATTCGTCGAGATCGACCTGCGCGGCGACGGCTGCGGGCAACTCGGTGAATGCGCCGGTGGCGGTGACGAGCGTGGGCTTGCCCGCACCCAGCAGGCGCAGCAGGCTCGCCGAGGTCTCGCCGGCGGTGGGATGACGCAGGTTGATGCACACGTCGGCGGCGGCCAGCGCGGTGGCGAACGCGTCGTGCGCCACATAGCCGGTGATGGTCACGTGGTCGCGCAGGCCGGCGCGCGCCACTGCCTGGCGCACGTCGTAGTGCGGCGAGATGCTGCCCACCAGCAGGTAGTGGACATCACGGCCCTCGGCGAGCAGCGTGCGCAGCGCCCGCAGCACGACATCGGTGCGCTTGTAGGGATTGATGTGGCCGAACGACGCCAGCACCAGGGTCGCGTCGCGCAGGCCCAGCGCGCGCCGCGCCGCCGTGCGGTCGACGGCGGGCGCCGGCGGGACGCCCATCGGCACCACGGCCAGCGGCAGGGTGGGGCGCAGCGCCGCGACGCGCTGCGCGACATACCTGCTGTGGCACACCAGCCCTTCGGCCGCCGCGACGACGTCATCGCAGAACGGCATGCCGAAGGCGGCCTCGGTGAAGCGGCCGTGCAGCATCAGTTCGGCGACGCGCGCGCCCGCCGCGCCGTAGCGCTGCTGCGCCAAGGCACGATAGTGCGCCGGCGTGCGCTGATGGGTGACGAGGTACTGCAGCATGAAGTGATGCAGCACGAAATCGTGCAGCACAATCACGCCCGGATGGTGGCGCGCGGTGTGCCAGATCGCCAGATGCGCCGCGCTGTTGCCCATGTGGTAGAGCGTGGCATCGTAGCGCCGGCGCCGCTGGTCACGGGCATAGCGGCTGATCGGCCGCACATCGACCGACTGGCGCAGCGCCGCGTTGGCCGGCCGCACGCCATCCTCGACGTACACCACGAGCTCGGCGTACTGGCCGAGGTACGGAATCAGCTCCTCGCTGTAATCCGAGATGCCCGAGGCGATCGGATTGACCGGCGAGCAGTACGCGATGCGCCGCATCAGTCGAACACCGCCTCCGCATGGCCGGCGAGCGCGTCACGCACCATCCGGACATAGCGTGGCATCAGGGGTGGCAGCCGGTCGCGCGGGTAGAAGCTGAGCGAGATGAACTCGCGGCGATCCGCGACGAGCGACCCGCCGAGCACGCGGCAGGCGAAGAAGATGCTGACGATCTGCGCCTGATCGCCATTCGGGTAGGTCCAGTCGAAGTCGTGCCCGGAGTAGACGCCGATCAGCCGCTCAATCGCGACGTCGAGGCCGCTCTCCTCGCGCACCTCGCGGATGACGGTCTGTGCCGGCGTCTCGCCGAGCTGGACGACGCCCGACGGCGGCGCCCAGAGCATGACGTCGCTGCGCTGGCCGAGCAGGACGTAGCCGCGCTCATCGGTGATGAATGCACTCGAGGCGAGCTGCAGCAGGCGTTGATGGCCGACGTAGCTGCGCAGCCATCGCGTGTAGTTCACGGTCATACTGATCCTTACGTACCCGGCCCCGGCAGCGATTATACTCCCGGACGGCACGACCGACAATGCGTGCGCGGGCATGCGCTCATCCCGCGCCGGCGGATGGGCGACCGACCGTCAGCGATTGCGGTACAGCGCCAGGATGTCCGAGACGATCGCGAAGCCGGTGGCCACGCCGCCCGCCCCCGGGCCGATCAGCGTCACGTCGCCGAGCAGATCGGTGCTGATGGTGAGCGCATTGGTCGCCCCGGTGACGCCGGCGAGCGGATGGCTCTGCGCGAGGCGCGTCGGCGCCACGGCGGCGCGCACCTGATCGGCATCGCGCCAGACGCGGGCGATCAGGCGCCAGCGTTCGCCGGCGGCGGCGGCGGCGGCCACGTCGGCGGCGGTGATCTGGCTGATCCCCTGGCGCGCGACATCTGCGGGGCGCAGCGCGGCGCCGAGCAGGGCGTTGGCCAGGATCGCGGCCTTGCCGGCAGCATCGAACCCCTCGACATCGCCGGTCGGATCGGCTTCGGCGTAGCCGAGGCGCTGCGCCTCGGCCAGCGCTGTGGCGTAGTCCATGCCACGCTCCATCTGGCTCAGGATGAAGTTGGTGGTGCCGTTGACGATGCCGCGCACCTCGTGGATGGCGCACCCCTGCAATCCCTCGAGGGCCAGTCGCAGCGATGGTGTGCCGGCCATCACCGTTCCTTCGAAGCCGAAGTGCCGCCCACACGCCGCCGCCTCGGCGCGCAGCGCCTGCAGCGCCAGGGCCGCCGGGCCCTTGTTCACCGTAATCGCATGCATACCGGCAGCAAATGCCGCACGGATGTGGCTGATCGCCGGCTCCCCGGTGGCCAGATCGGTCCAGGTCGCCTCGACGACGACCTCGGCGGGCGTCGTGCGGATGATGTCGGTCGGCGCGAGCCGCGTGGCACCGGGCAGCGCCGCGAGCCCGCCAGCGTGTCCCGCCGACGCGAGCAGGCCGGCCAGATCGATGCCGGCCGGGTCGATCACCGCGCCGCGACTGTGCGTCGCGACGGCGACGATGCGGATGTCGATGCCGGACTGCCGGCGCAGGCGCTCGCCATGCTGCGCCAGGATCGTCGCGAAGCCATGCCCGACCGCGCCGAAGCCGATCAGGATCACCCGGCAGGTCGTCACTGGAGTTGTCACCGCTGCCCTCTCTCTCAGCTGCCGGAGCGCCGCGCTGCGGCACCCCGGCGATACGCCGTGCGGCGGGGCGCTCCCCTGCCCGCACCAGGATGCGTGGTTCAGCCGTGGAGCCCGGCCGCCGCCGGCACCACGCGGTAGGGCGCGAGCAGGCCGCGCAGGGCTGCAGCCGCGCGCCGCATGCCGGCCTCGCCCGAGAAGCCGCCCGCCGGCCCGGCGAGCTGCAGATGCGGCTCGAGCACCAGATAGCCGCGATAGCCGCGGGCATCGAGCGCCGCCAGCAGGGCCGCGATCTCGCCATCGCCCTCGCCAGCCGGCCGCACCGTGCCATCGGCCAGCACTGCGTCCTTGATGTGCACGTGGGCCACGTACGGTGCCAGCAGCGGCCAGGCCTCGGTCATGGGGCGCACGCCGCACTGCACGAAGTTGGCCGGATCGAACGCGGCGCGCAGGGCCGGCGAATCGATCGTGCTGACGATGTCGTGGCAGCGAACGGCGGTATCGCCGTAGATCTCCTTCTCGTTCTCGTGGAGCAACGTCAGGCCCAGCGCCTGCGCACGCTCGGCGAGCAGCCGCAGCCGCGTGAGCACCTCGTCGCGCCGCGCCGCCGGATCGCCGCCGACGTAGAACGAGAAGATACGCACGGCTGTGATGCCGAACGCTGCCGCCAGACGTGCCGCCCGCTCGAGGCGCTCGAGCTCGAACGCACGCGGCAGATCCAGGGCCGACTTGCCGATCGGGCTGCCGATCGCCGACACGGCACAGCCCGCCGCGTCGAGCAGCGCCCGGGCATGCCGCACCTCGTCATCGTCGAGATCGAGGACATTCTTGCCCCATGCGCCGCGCAGTTCGATGGCGTGGACCGATTCGCCGGCGAGCAGCGCGATCTGGTGCGCCAGATCATCGCCGATCTCGTCGCCGAACGCGCTCAGGACGAAGCGTGCCCCGCTCATGACGCCCCCCCGATGGCGGCCAGGTCGGCGCGCAGACGTTCGGCGAACTGCGGCAGCGCCACCTCGGGCTCGGCCAGATACGGGTGCCACTGCTTCTCCCACTCGACCGCGATCCAGCCGTCGTAGCCGCCGGCGCGCAGCGCCGCCAGGATGTCGCGGGTCGGCACCAGCCCCTCGCCGAGCAGCGTCAGATCCCAGCGCGCGCTGCCGTCCGCCGGCGGGCGGCCGTCCTTGATGTGCACATGGCTGATGCGCCCGCGCAGGCGCTCCAGCGTCACCGCCGTCGGCTCGCCGACGCGAAACGGATGCAGCAGATCCCACAGCGCGCTGGCCTGCGGCACGGCATCGAGCACTGCGCCGACCGGCCCGCTGGCGCAGAAGGCATCGTGCGTCTCGAGCGCGACCTGGATGCCCATCGTCGCGCCGCGTTCGGCGATCGGGCGCATGGTCGCGATCGCCGCCTCGACCGCCTGCGGCAGTGGCGTCTCGTCGGGCGGTGCGGCGAAGACCCGAATGACCGGCGCGCCCCACTCGGCCGCCAGTTCCAGCATGCCATACGCATCATCGATCTGTGCCGCCGCTGCCAGCCGGTCGGGCTGGGCGACGCGTACCGACGTATCGAGGCAGACGACCGGCAGCCCGGCGTCCGCGAGCGTGGTGCGCACGCGCGCCCGCTCGTCGCGCCCCAGTGCCGGTGTGATCAGCGCGCCATCGAGCAGGCGCAGTTCGATGCCTTCGTAGCCGAAGTGCCGTGCTCCCGCGACGACCTGCTCCAGCGTCCATCGCGGGCATGCCAGTGTGGTGAATGCGAGTCGCATCGTGTGCTCCTTATGTGGCGTCGGGCGGCAGCGCCGCTGCTCAGCCCAGCGCGGCCTCCCACTGTGCGCGCATGAATGCCAGCGCCGCCGGCGCCTCGTCGGCGAGATCGCCCCAGTGGCACTCCGCCGAGATCCGTGCGTCGTAGCCGATCCGCCGCAGCACGCGCATGAAGCCGGCGTAGTCGTAGCCGCCATTGCCGGGCGCCGTACGCCCGCCATCGGCGACGTGGACGTGCACCAGCAGCGGTCCGGCGGCGGCGACCGCCTCGAGCGGCTCGTGCTCGAGCTCGAGGTGGTACAGATCTGCCAGCAGCCGCACCCGGCTCAAGCCACGTTCGCGAATGAACGTGTGGCTTTCGGCCACACGGTTGAACACGTTGCACTCATTCTGGTTGAGGTGTTCCAGCGCCAGGGCGATGCCGGCGCGGTCGGCCTCGTCGCCCGCCAGCACCAGCGCATCGGCCAGTTGGTCGAGCGCGGCAGCGCGGGGCATGCCGTCGGGAATGCGCCGTGCTGCGCCGCTGCCCAGCACCACCACCGCGGCGCCCAGCCAGGCCATGCGCTGGAACGCTGCGCGCAGGTAGCCGCGCAGCACCGCCAGATCGGCCTGCGGCCCCACCAGTGGGATCGTCGCCGGGATCAGGACGTTGAATGCCTCCGGTCGGATCGGCGCCGCCGCGATCGCGCGCAGCGCCGGCAGCGCCGCGCGGTCATCCTCCAGTGGCTGGACGGCACGCGCCGGCAGTTCGCAGAAGTCGAAGCCGGCACGTGCGGCCACCGCGATTGCCTCGGGTGCGACACAGACGCCAAATCGCATGATCGTCTCCTCTGCAGACATGGGTGCGGCCGCCAGGCCGCGTCAACTCAGGCGGGGCAGACGGCACGCCGATGCCGTGCCGATTCGTAGGCGGCCAGGACGAACGCCAGGGCACGGCGGGCTTCGCGGCCATCGACGAGCGGCGCACGTCCTTCGCGGCATGCTGCCACCAGGTCGGCGATGATGCGGGTGTGGCCGGCCTGCTGGATGCCGCCGGGCCGGGCGCCGGCACCGGCGTCGGCCGGGCCGCTGTGCACGCCGTGCGGCTCGATGCCGGGAACCTCCCAGCGGGCGATCGATTCACCCTCGATCTGGATGCCGCCGCGCGTGCCGTAGAGCTCGATGCGGTGCGGAAAGCCCGGCGCCGCGGCAGTCGTCGCCGCGATGGTGCCCTGTGCGCCGCTGGCAAAGCGCACCGTCGCGCCGAGGCAATCCTCGACGTCGATGGCGTGGGCCAGCGTGGCCGCCCGCGCCTGGACCTCGACGGCATCGCCGAAGAACCACAGCAGCAGGTCGATGAGATGGATGCCCTGGTTCATCAGCACGCCGCCGCCGTCGAGCGCCCAAGTGCCGCGCCAGTCGGCCGAGGCATAGTAGGCGGCATCGCGCAGGTATGGGATGGTGACGGTGGCGAGGATGGGTTGGCCGAGCGCGCCGCTGGCGATGGCCTGCCGCACCTGGATGAATACCGGATCGGTGCGGCGCTGCAGCGCGACCGCCAGCCGGACCCCGGCGGCGTCGCAGGCGGCGATCATCGCATCGGCATCGGCCAGGCTCAGCGCGAGCGGCTTCTCGACCAGCACATGCTTGCCGGCGCGTGCCGCGGCGATCGCCTGGGCGGCATGCATGCCGCTGGGCGTGCAGATCGTCACGATGTCGATTGCCGGATCGGCCAGCAGCCCGGCCAGCGAGTGGTGGCATGGCACGCCGAATGCCGCGGCGGCGGCGCTGGCACGCGCCGGGCTCGAGGCCGCCATCGCCACCAGCCGCGCGCCAGGGGTCGCAGCGATCGCTGCCGCGTGATAGCGGGCGATCATGCCGCTGCCGATGATCGCACATCCGAGCGGATCGTTCATGGGCATGCCCTCCCCCCCATGATCATCAGTCGCGCGGCAGTGCGCTGCTGCCGGCGCGCAGCCCGGCCAGCACCGCATCGTACCGGGCACGGTCGAGTGGCAACGCCAGCGGGACGCCGAGCACCGCCGAGCCGATGACGGCATTGGCTAGCTCGAGCGACATCAGCGCCTCGCGCGCGTCACAGCGCGGGCGCCGCCCCGTCGCCAACGCGTCGAGCAGGTCCTGATAGACCGCCAGGTGTCCGCCGCCGTCGCCCGGCGCGTCGAGGACTTCGGTGGCGACCGCCGGGCGGCCGAAGAGCTCGCTGCTGGTCGCGCGGTGCTCGCTGAGCGCTGGCGCAAAACGGTGCAGCGTGACGCGATCCTCGACGATCTCGAGCGCGGCACGGTCGCCGACGAGCTCCATCCGGCGTGGTAGGCCGGCCTCGACGGTGCTGAAGTACAGATATCCCGGTACGCCGCCGGCGTATTCCAGCAACGCGTGTGCCATGTCCTCAGTCTCGATCTGATGCCCCAGCGTGCGCGCCCGCCCCCAGACAAGCGTGGGTTGACCAGCAAGATGGCATAATAAATCAAGTGGATGTGGTCCCTGGTTCATCAGGACGCCACCGCCCTCGCCGTGCCAGGTGCCGCGCCACGACGCCGAGGCGTAGTACGCCTGGGTGCGGTACCACGGCTCGACGCAGAGCACGCGCACCAGGGCGCCGAGTTCGCCGCCGAGCACCATCGCGCGCGCCCGCTCGATCACCGGGCGAAACCGCTGCTGGAAGTTGACCGCCACCACCTTGCCGGCGGCGGCGGCGGCGGCGACGATCGCATCACCCTCGGCGACGGTGACCGCCAGCGGCTTCTCGACGAGCACATGGGCGCCTGCGCGCAGCGCATCGATCGCCAGCGCGGCGTGCAGTGGATGCGGCGTGCAGATCACCACGAGATCAGCATGGACCTCGGCGAGCAACTGCCGGTGATCGGTGGACCATGGGCAGCCATGCTCGGCCGCGCGTGCGGCGACGCGTTCGGCGGCGATATCGGCCATGCCGACGATCTGAACGGCGGGAAGGTGGGCCAGCGCCTGCAGATGCTGCGATGCGATGCCAGCGGCGGCGCCGATGATGGCGACGCGCGTCCGGTCGGGCGCAGCAGATGTGATTGTCATGACGATGTCCTTTCTGTGCTCTGACGCCATCATGGGCGGCATTGACACCTTGTCAAGCCCGGTTCAGGCGCGGATCGTCGCCTGCAGGTCGAATGCCAGCCCACGAATGATCTTGGCGCGCACATTGGCCAGATCAGCATCGGCGAGCGTACGGTCCGGGGCGCGAAACGCGAGCCGGTACGCCAGACTACGCTGCCGGACATCGAGCGGTGGTCCCTGGTAGACATCGAACAGCGTCAGTGATTCGAGCATCCCGCCGGCATACTTCCGGATCGTACGCTCGACCTGCTCGGCAGGCAGATCACGGGAGATGATCACGGCGAGATCCTGGGTCGTCGCCGGAACGCGCGAGATCGTGCGATAGCGCGTCGGTGCGGTGGCAGCGATCACGGCATCGAGCTCGAGCTCGGCGATGAGGATGCGGCTGCCGGGAACGTCGAAGCGTTCGGCGACGGCGGGGTGCAATTCGCCGAACTGGCCCACGGTGCGCGCATCGGCGCCTGCGCCGATCACCAGCGTGGCGGCGCGGCCGGGATGGAAGCGGGGATCGTCGCGCAGCGCCACGAACCGGGCGCGGCCGAGCGCATTCGAACGATCGAGCAATGCCTCGATGATCCCCTTGAGATCGAAGAAACCGAGCGCCTGGTCGCCGGCGTGATGCCAACTCCGCGCCTCGCGCGCGCCGGTCAGCGCGAGCGCCAGGCGCCGCGGCTCATCCGGCAGCGTCTGCCCGGCGCGCGGCAGATAGACCCGGCCGATCTCGAATAGCAGCGTGCGCTCGCGCTCGCGCATGTTCTGCACCAGCGCCGTCAGCAGCGTCGGCAGCAGCGAGCGGCGCAGGTACTCGCGCTCGCTGCTGAGCGGATTCGCCAGGCGCAGATACCCGGCGGCGTCGGCCTGGTGCGGTGCAAGACGCGCCACCTCCGCCATGCTGGTCAACGAGTAGGTGATCGCCTCGTCGATACCACTGCCCACCAGCAGGTCGCGCGTGCGCTGCTCGAGCTCGAGCACCGGATTGGCGATCTGCTCAGGCAGCGCGTCCGACAGGGTCGTCAGCGGAATGTGGTCGAATCCGACCATGCGCGCGATCTCCTCGCACAGGTCGGCCGCCAGGCCGACATCGTGGCGTGCGCTGGGCACCTGCACCTGCACCGCGTCGTCGCCGACGGTGCAGCCGAAGCCGAGCGGCTGCAGGTATCCGGCGATCGCCGCCGGCGTCAGGGTGATGCCGAGCAGGCGCGTCACCTCGGTTGGCGTCAGGATGATCGTCGGCGCCTGCCAGGGCTGGGCGACGAGGTCGATCATGCCATGTGCCGCCGTGCCGCCGGCATACTGCGCCAGCAGTTCCAGCAGGCGGCATTGCGCCAGCGGCGGTGCCGCCGGATCGATGCCGCGCTCGAAGCGCCGCGACGCCTCGGAGCGCAAGCGCAGCTGGGCCGCCGTGCGCCGGATGGTCGTCGGCTCCCACAATGCCGCCTCGACCAGCAGGCAGGTCGTGCTGTCGCTGACCTCGCTCGATGCGCCGCCCATCACGCCCGCCAGCGCCAGCGGCCCGGCAGGATCGCACACCAGCAGCCGATCCGGCGTCAGCGCGTGCGTCCTGCCATCCAGCGTCGTCAGTTGCTCGCCATCGTCGGCGCAGCGCACGATCAGATGGCGGTCGGCGACGCGATCGGCATCGAAGGTATGGCTCGGCTGGCCGAGCTCGAGCATCACGTAGTTGCTGATATCGACGACATTGTTGATCGGCCGCATGCCGGCGAGCGTCAGACGGCGCTGCATCCAGAATGGTGCCGGCCCGATCGTCACCCCCTCGACCAGCGTCAGGCTGAAGCGCGGGCACAGGTCGGGGCGCTCCACGGTGACCCGCGCGCGACCATCGACCGGGGCGCCGGCTGCCGTCACCGCTGGCAGCGGCGGGCGGAAGGCGGCTCCGGTGAGCGCGGCGACCTCGCGCGCCACGCCGACGATCGACAGCGCGCGGGCAGTGTTCGGCAGCACATCGATCTCGATCACCGTCTCGCCGAGATAGTCGACGAGCGGCATGCCGACCGGCGCATCGGCCGGCAGGAACAGGATGCCCGCGTGATCGTCCGACAGGCCGAGCTCTTTCTCCGAGCACAGCATCGCGTCGGACATCACGCCCCGCACCGGCCGGCCGCGCAGCCGCACCTTGACCCGCCCCGCGGCGTGGCCATCGTACAGCTCGGCGCCCTCGCGGGCGAAGACGCTCTTCGGCGGCTCGGCCAGGCGCCCCAGCCCGCGGTACGCGAACAGATTGGGCGCGCCGGTGACCACCGTGTGCGGCGTCGCAGCGCCGTAATCGACATCGGCCAGCACCAGGCGGTCGGCATTCGGGTGCGGGCGCACCTCGAGGATCGCGCCGATCAGCACGGTGTCGCGCGCCCATGGCAGTTCGGCGCCGGCGACGCCGATGCGTTCGATGGCGCTCACCTCGAGCCCGGCCATCGTCAGGCGCTCGGCCAGTTCATCGACGCCCAGCGTGATCGTGACGTACTCATTGAGCCAGGAGAGTGGTACTCGCATGCGGTGCTCCTCAGCGAATCAGGGTGATCACGGCCAGATCAAACGAGTCGTCTTCCGGATCGTTCACGTCATCATCGTTGAAAAATGCGGCGCGAATGCGCTCGGCAGGATCGGCCAGGCCGACCGTCAGCGCATAGTGGCCGGGCGTCGCATCGGCCGGGATCGCCAGCCGGTGCTCGGTGACCACCCAGTCGCCGGCGACCCACTGGCTCATCGGGAATGCGCCATCGCCCGGCTCGCGCATCTGTTCGACCAGCACGCGGTCGTCGGCGTGCAACTGCACGAAGATCTGCCAGTCGCGGTTCTGATAGCTGCGCGATTGCCAGATCAATTCGACGGTCACTGCGCCATCGGGCCGTGGCGTGCCGCGGATGCTCCATCCGACCAGTTGGACGCCGAGCTCGGTGTAGCGCGCGAAGCGCGCGAAAGTCGTCAGGTGCGGCCGGCCGAGCGCGGCCGCCTCGCTGACCGCCAGCCGTGGATAGGCTGGCGCGATCACCTGGCCGGGCATCCAGGCGGCGCCGGCGATCATCAGGCCGAGCAATGCCAGGCGCACGCTGCGCGGTTCGGGCAGCACGTAGGCCAGGCCGATGCCCAGCACGATGGCGATCGCCGCCAGCGCCGGAAACAGCAGCCGCCCCTGCCACGCCACCAGGCCGGCGGTCGTGGCGAAGGCGACGATCCACACCAGGCTCATCACCATCAGCAGGGCGATCGGCAGCGCGCGTGCCGGCGCGATGCCGCGCGCCGCCGCCAGCGGCAGCCCGATCAGCGCCACCACGCTGCCGACGGCATACGCGGCGCTGAATTGCCATGGCGGGGCGACGTTCATCCAGCCGAACCGCCCCCAGAACGACGCGAACAGCTGCCACAGGCCGCCGCGCCAGGCGGGCAGCGAGCGCATGTCGAAACCCTGGGTGGTGAATTCGGCCTTGAACGCCGCCAGGCCGAACAGATCGCCGACGCTGAGCAGATTGCGCAGATACCACCAGCCGGCGATCAGCATCATCGGCGCTGCCAGGCGCGCGCCCTGCCGCACCCACGCCTGCGGCAGGCGCGGCACGCGCCACAACGCCCACAGCAGCGCCGGCGGGATCAGCATCGCGGCGCTCTGCTTGGTGATCAGCGCGCAGCCGATGATCACCCCGGCACCGATCGCCGCCCGCGGCGTCGCCGCACCACACATCAGCCAGGTGAGCATCGCCGCCAGCGCCATCACGGCAGTGTCGTTGGTGACCAGCGTGCTCATGAATAACACCTGGGGATTGAGCACCACCAGCGCCGTCGCTGGCGCAGCGATCGCCGGATTGATCCGCCGGGCCGCCAGGAATGTAAAGATGACCGTCGCGATGCCCCATGCCGTCGATACCATGCGCGCCAGGTGCCACGCCAGCGTCTGGCTCTGCCACGGCCACAGGTCACGGCTGCCGTGCGCCACTGCGTTGACCTGGGCGCCGCCGGCCCAGACGAAGCGCGGATTGCCCGGCCAGTCCACCACACGGCGCTCGACGGGCAGCCAGATGACCGCCGGCACCATCGCCAGATACGCCAGCGGCGGCTGGTGCCCCTCGCCCGGCACCTCGGCGTCGCACGGCGCCACACAGAGCGCCGGCAGGCGCCCCTCGCGGGCCAGGAAGAACGCATACCGCACGTGGCCGGCCTCGTCCGGCCCTTCGCCGAGCGGTACCGCCAGGTGATATGGCACCATCAGCACCAGATACAGCGCCACAAACCCGATCATCGTGATCGTGGCGCGCACCGGCCGGTCGCTGGCATCAGGCGGTACCGCTGCGGTCATCGTTCAACCGAACTGCTGCAGGAAGCGCTCGTCGCCGCTGAAGAACCAGCGGATGTCGTCGATGCCATAGCGCAGCATCGCGATGCGCTCGGGCCCCATACCGAACGCGAACCCGCTGACGCGCGCGGGGTCGTAGCCGCCGTTGCGCAGCACATTCGGATGCACCATCCCTGCACCGAGGATCTCGAGCCAGCCGCTGTGCTTGCAGACGCGGCAGCCGTCGCCACCGCACAGGAAGCACTCGATGTCGAACTCGACGCTCGGCTCGGTGAATGGGAAGTAGCTGCCGCGAAAGCGGGTGCGCACCGCCTGGCCGTACAGCCGCCGCGCGAACCCGACCAGCGTGCCCTTCAGGTCGGCCAGGCTGATCCGCTCGCCGACGGCCAGCCCCTCGACCTGATGGAACTGCATCTCGTGGCGTGCGGTGATCTGCTCGTAGCGATAGCACTTGCCCGGCAGGATCACCCGGATGGGGTGTGGCGCGTGGTGGCGCATCGCGTGGATCTGCCCCGGCGAGGTGTGTGTGCGCAGCAGGACCCGTTCGCTGCCGGGGGGCGTGTCGAGATAGAACGTATCCCACATGTCGCGCGCCGGATGGTCGGCCGGCATGTTGAGCAGGCCAAAGTTGAACGCATCGGTCTCGACCTCGGGGCTCTCCCAGATCTGGAAGCCCATCTCGCCGAACACTGCCGCGATGCTTCGCAGCGTCTGGGTGCTCGGGTGCAGCCGCCCGAGCGCCGGCTGCCGCCCCGGCAGCGTGATGTCGAGCGCTTCGGCCTCGAAGGCATCGTGCTGCGCCGCGTGCTTCACGCGCTGCTCGGCGATGGCCAGCGCTTCCTCGAGCGCGCTGCGGGTCGCATTGAACTGTTGCCCCGCCGCCGGCCGTTCGGCCGGGGCCAGCGCACCGAGGCCACGACTCAGCCGGGCGAGCTCGCCCTGTTTGCCGAGGTAGCGCCCCTTCCACTCGGCGAGCGCCGCACTGTCGTGCGCGGCGTCTAGCTGGCTCACTGCCTGCGCGCGTAATCGCTGCAGGTCGTCCCCGATCGACATGCTCTGCGGCTCCTTCCCGACAACAATCGACACGGCCACGCACCGTCAGGGACGATGTGTGGCCGTGGTACCACCCTGCTTCGGTGGCGCGCATGGCGCCACCCTCATCGCCCGATAACGCGAGGCATGCGGGAGCAGCTACGCAGCCTCTCGGCGTTCACCGCTCCGGCTCAGAAGGGAACTTCACCCGGGTTGCGCCACGCCGGCTCACAGCCTACGGCCAGCGTTCTCTGTCGGCATCCGCCGGGGTACTCGCTTCGTCAACGCCACTCTTTGATTGGGGCGACGCGGGCCGCCGGCCCCAGTATACCATGACGCGCCCGTCGTCCGAGCGGGAACGCGCATCGCCGGCATCACCCGCCACCGCCGCGGGTGTGGTATACTTTGCGCGGTAGGATCTACCGAACGACTGGGCAGCGTCGGCCCACTCGCGATTACACGAAGGAGAGCACCGTGGCGCTCGACCGGGACGACAAGACGTCGATCATCAGCGGCTACCAGGTTCACGAGTCCGACACCGGTTCACCCGAAGTACAGGTCGCCCTGTTGACCGAGCGGATCAACCAGTTGATCGCTCACCTGAAGGGGCACGCCCACGACCACCACTCGCGGCGTGGTCTGCTCAAGCTCGTCGGGCGGCGCCGGCGCCTGCTGTCCTACCTGTCGGGCAAGGACCGTGCCCGCTACCGGGCCCTGATCGAGCGCCTCGGGCTGCGCGGATAGTGACCAGATGCGCCGCACGTCGGGTTCAACCGCGCAGACGGTGCGGCGCGGTCAATCTGTGGCCTCAGGACGATCCACGCGGGTTGCGGGGCGCCTCCCCGGGCCCGCGTGCGTGTATCCCGTGGTGCGCCGCCGGGGTGCACCGCACGATGTCGGAGCGTCAGGGATTGGAGCATGCCGCCGCGGGCCGGCGTCAGCCTCCAGTACCTGACCTCCGCGCCGATGACCGACCAGCCAACGTGGAGGAGACAGTATGTCAGAACGTCAGATCCATTCCGTCAGTGCCGAGATCGCCGGTCGCACGCTGACCATCGAGACCGGGCGGTTCGCCGAGCAGGCCGACGGCGCGGTCACCGTCCGATACGGTGACACCATGTTGCTCGCCACCGTCGTCGGCGCGCGCAGTGCGCGCGAGGGTGTCGACTTTTTCCCGCTGACCGTCGACTACGAGGAGAAGATGTATGCCGCGGGCAAGATCCCGGGCAGCTTCTTCAAGCGTGAGGGCAAGCCGACCGAGACGGCAATCCTGACGGCGCGGCTGACCGACCGGCCGCTGCGGCCATTGTTCCCCGAGGGCTACCGCAACGAAGTACAGATCATCATCACCACGCTGTCGATCGATCTGGTCAACGATCCGGGGCCACTGGCGATCATCGCGGCCTCGGCGGCGCTGACCATCTCCGACATCCCGTTCCTCGGGCCGGTCGGCGCAGTGCAGATGGGCCACATCAATGGCGTGCTGGTGGTCAATCCGGTGATGGACACCGTCGCCGCCAGCCGGCTGGATCTGGTGGTCGCTGGCACGGCCGATGCCGTGCTGATGGTCGAGGCCGGCGCACACGAGCTCACCGAAGACGAGTTGCTCGACGCAGTGATCATGGGGCATGGCGTCGCACGGCGGCTCTGCGAGCTCCAGCAGCAACTGGCTGCCCGGGCCGGCCGGCCGAAGCGCACCTTCACCCCGCCAGCAATGGACCGCTCGCTCGAGCAGTCGGTCGTTGCATACCTGGGCACGCGCCTGCGCGACGCGATCAACAATCCCAACAAGACGTCACGCCAGGATGCCACCGAGGATGTCAAGGCTGATGTGTTGCGGCACTTCACCGCCGACGAGCCCGAGGAAGAGCTGCCGGCACGGCGCAAGGCGGTCGGCGAGGTCTTCGAGAACCTGGTGTACGAGGAAGTCCGCTCGGCGATCTTGGGTAACGGCACGCGCGTTGATGGCCGGACCCCGGAGGAGATTCGGCCGATCGCCGTCGATGTCGGCGTGTTGCCGCGCGTCCACGGCAGCGGTCTGTTCACCCGCGGCCAGACCCAGGTCCTCACCGTGGCGACGCTGGGTGCGCCGGGCGATGAGCAGCGGCTCGATGACCTTGGCCTCGAGACCAGCAAGCGCTACATCCATCACTACAACTTCGCCCCGTTCTCGACCGGCGAGGTCAAGCGGCTCAGCGGGCCGCGCCGCCGCGACATCGGCCACGGGGCGCTGGCCGAGCGCTCGCTGCTGGCCGTGCTGCCGCCGCGCGACCGCTTCCCCTACACGATGCGCCTGGTCTCGGAGACGCTGTCGTCCAATGGTTCGTCGTCGATGGCATCGGTGTGCGGCTCGAGCCTCGCGCTGATGGACGCCGGCGTGCCGATCAGCCGGCCGGTCGCCGGCGTGGCGATGGGCCTGATCACCGGCGCCGATGGCGCGTGGCAGGTCCTGACGGACATCCAGGGCATCGAGGATCATCTCGGCGACATGGACTTCAAGGTCGCCGGCACGCGCGAGGGGATCACCGGCCTGCAGATGGATATCAAGACGACCGGGATCACCTACGACATCATGCGCGCAGCGTTTGCGCAGGCGCGCCGCGGCCGCCTGTTCATCCTCGACAAGATGGACGCGGTGATCGGCGCGGCACGCGTCGAGCCGTCGCAGTACGCGCCGCGGATCGTGACGCTGCAGATCAGCCCCGACAAGATCGGCGCGTTGATCGGCCCGGGCGGCAAGAACATCCGCGGCATCATCGATGCGACCGGCGCGCAGATCGACGTGGAGGACGACGGCCGGGTGTTCGTCGCGACTGCCAACGGCGACTCGGCGCGGCGGGCGGTGCAGCAGATCGAGGCGCTCACGCGCGAGATCAAGGTCGGCGAACTGTTCTCCGGCAAGGTTGTCCGCATCATGCCGTTCGGCGCGTTCGTGAACCTGCTGCCGGGCAAGGACGGTATGGTTCATATCTCCGAGCTCGATGAGCATCGCGTCGAGAATGTCGAAGACGTGGTGCAACTGGGCCAGGAGATCAATGTGATGGTGATTGCCATCGAGCCCGGAACCGGTAAGGTCAGCCTGTCGCGTCGGGCCGTGATCACTGGCGAGACGGCTGATGATCGCCTGGCGGCGGGCGCGGGGCGTGGCACCCGGCCGCGGACGGACGGCGATCGTGGCGATCGACCGCGCCGACGACTGTGATCGGTCGCGCCGGGGCACATTGGGCGGTGCTGCGCCCTGTGCCCCGGTGTGGCAGTTGATGACCCGGGAGCCCGACGATGCGCATCTCGAGTAAGGGTGAATATGGTCTGCGGGCGCTGCTCGATCTTGCACAGCATCACGGGATCGGGCTGATCCCGAGCCGCGAGATCCACCTGCGCCAGGGTATCGACGAGAATTACCTGAACCAGATCCTGATCCTGCTGCGGCGTGCCGGCTTGATCGAGAGCGTGCGCGGGCCGCAGGGTGGCCATCGCCTGGCGCGCCCGCCGGCACAGATCACGCTGCTCAATGCGATCAGTGCGCTGGAAGGGCCGCTGCTGCCGATCGATACGAGTCGCGACATCCAGAGCTGTGATCTGGTCGATCGCGAGATCGTCCGTGGCGTCATCGTGAGCGCACGGCATGCGCTGCATGACTGCTTCGCGCAGATGACCCTGGATGATCTGTGCCAGCGCAAGCGCCAGCTCAGCCAGGAGGCGATGTACTACATCTGAGGCGCTGCCTGGCGCGTGGCTCGGGCTGGGTGGCCCCCACCCCGGGTCACCTGTCTGTGGCTGTGTCGCCGTGCGTGCTCCCTGCAACCGCACCGCCCGACACGCGGTGCGCCGCGCGCTCACGCGTCGGGGCATGCACTGCTCGGGGCGGGGTGCGGCAGGGCCGCGTCGGCCACGAGTTGCGCGCTGCCAGGGTTCGCCGCACGCGCGCCCTCAGCGCGCCGCGCCCTGCCGGATCGCCGGCTGGACCAGCGCCACCAGCCGCGCCCGACCACGCCATGCCAATCGGTCACGGCGAACGATGTCGGCCACGACTGCCAGGGTTCGCCGCACGCGCGCCCTCAGCGCGCCGCGCCCTGCCGGATCGCCTGCTGGACCAGCGCCACCAGCCGTGCCTCAACCACGTCATTCCAATCGGTCACGGCGAACGATGTCGGCCACAGCGCGCCATCATCAAGGTGCGCCGTATCGGTGAATCCCACGGTGCAATAGCGCGATTCAAACTTCTGCGCGCTCTGGAAAAAGCACAGCACCTTGCCGTTGCTGGCGTATGCCGGCATGCCATACCACGTCCTCGGCCATAGCTCGGGCGCATGCGTCGTCACGACGCGATGCACATGTTCGGCCAGCCGTCGGTCACCATCGCCCATCTCGGCGATCCTGGCCTGCACATCAGCCTCACCAACCTCGCGCTGGTGGGCTGCCCTGGCGTGTGCCTTGCGCTCCCGGGCGGCCTCGCGCATGGCGGCTCGTTCCTGGGCGCTGAATCCGTCGTCTCGGGTGGGGCTCATCGCATCCTCGGCGATACAACGCGGCGACTGCCACAACTATAGAACATGTGTTCTCGGTTGTCAAGCAGCATCAGGCGGGATGCCGCCGGCCCGCGCGCAGCGGGAGTGGCGCGGGGCTACCCGCAGCCCGGGGAGGCGTACGCACCCGCACCAGCCGCATCCGCGCATGGCACGGGCGCGCGTGCGGGGCAGCCGCGCCGGCTCGATCGCACCGCCGGCGGGCCCATTCACTGCAGTGCGGCATCCGCCGGATCGATGGCGAATCGCAACGCCGCCATCGCAGCGAGCAACACCCCGGTCATCACCAGCGCGATGGTCGCCGGGCGTGCGAGCTGCGCCAGGCGCGAGATACGCCGTTCGTATCCCAGCGCCAGCCCCGTCATGATGGTCATGATGCTGAACAGCACGCCGACCAGACCGCTCCAGGCAATGATCGCGATCGGCCAGAAACCGATGGCAACGTCGCGGTACATCATCGCGACCATCAGCAGGCCGAGCCCGAGCGTCACGGCGAGATCGCGCCAGCGCATGACCGGTTGCGTCTCGTCGGGATCGGCGCGCAGCGTCTGGTTGAATATCCAGACCATCACGGCGCCGAGGCCGACGCCCGCGCCGATGCCGGTGAGGGTTCGCAGCGGATTCCATGGTTGATACGCGTGAGGCAGGCCAAGATCGCGCAGCAGCGAATTGAAGCCGTCGAAGGCCATCGCAGCGCCGAGCCCCACCAGCGTCAGGAGCAGGCCGATGTGCGGCAGGGCGGTGGCACGACTGCGGCCGGCGAGCCAGAGATAGAGCACGGTGAGGCCGACGCTGCCATAGATGCCGGTATTGCGGGCACATAAGGGCAGCTGGAAACCGCCAAGTTCGACGTTGTGCACCTGGCCGCAGACGCCGTGTACCGCCGCGTAGAGCTTCCACTCGAGCGCGATGCCGGGCCACAGCAGCAGCCCTGCGCCGATGCCCAGCGCAAGACCGATGAACGTCGAGTGCCATGGTGTCGCGAGCAGGGCGCGAACATGGCCGAAATGCAGCGCGCGCATCATCCCTCCACCCCGACCGGCCGCCGGGTGCGGCCGGCAATGATGGTACCTGCACCTAGTATAGCATGGCGGGCGGGCGATTGCCCGCACCATCGGTGAGGCGTGACGCGCGCGGCGGCGCGATGCAGCTTGCGGGGACGCCGTCGCGCATCAGCGTCGGTATGTCATTGCTGGGGCACGGTGCACACAAAGATGATATCGTTCGCATCCAGGCCGAACCGTATGATCTCCGCATCGGTCGCAAGATGAGCGATTCGTACGGTATCAACGGCGAAATCCGCGCCGGTAAGGCGCTCGCGAATGTCAAGCCCATACCAGCGGACATGGTCATGCTGGCCAAAGTGGCGTTCACGTTCCAGTGGATCGACGATTGCGGCATCTTCATACGTTGGCTTATGCCACACGGGCGTCAGAATAATGGCAACACCGCCCGGGCGCAACACGCGCCGTAATTCGCGCATGGCCGCCTGATCGGCGGGGATATGTTCCAGCACATGGCTACAGAGCACAACGTCAAACACGGCATCCTGATGAGGAATATGCACAATATCCGCGCGGACGGCACTATCGGTCTGATACCGATCGGTCGTGACATACGTGACGCCGGGAAGGCGTCGAAACGCTGCCACCAATGATGCCTCCGGCGCGAAATGCAGCACACGCTCGGGCGAATGGTTGGCAAGGACGCGCCGTTGCAGCAACAGCCAGATGAGACGGTGACGCTGTAGTGAGCGGCATACCGGGCACCAGTGCAAGAATGGCCGATGCAGCACCACAAATCGTGCCAGGTGCGCGCCGCAGATCGGGCATTCGTGCCGCGCGCCGCTGAACAGCCGCCGCCGGATGCCGGGTGATACGCGAAACAGCAGTGCAGCGATGACAAAATCAACGGCACGCCGCGCGCCATCAGGTGAACCAAACGCCACTCGTGCCCGCGTGAGCATACATGCACCATTTCTATCGCTGTCATGCGTGGTCAAGCCGTAACGCGAGTATAGCACGACACGAGAGACGCAATCATGGCGTTCTGCCCGCTCCGCGCTGGCTGATACTGGTGAGGCAGGCCAGGATCGCGCAGCAGCAAATTGAAGCCGTCGCAGGCTATTGCGGCGCCGAGCCCCACCAGCGTCAGGAGCAGGCCGACGTACCGGCACGAGCATCTGATCGGCGGGGCGCGACCGGAGTCTCGGTTCGTTCAGGATGCAGGCGTCCGCCGTGTAGCGATCGTGGCAACTAGCCACGCAAGACCCGCCGCACCGCACCCCCAGATCAGCGCATTCGAGAACGGGGTGTTGAACCGGTACTCCGGATGATCCCGGAACAGCCAGTGCAGCCCGACATGCACGACGCAGAACAGGCAGAACCAGAACCGCAGCCGTTCTCCCGCCGATACCCCGGCACGAAACGCCCAGTGCAGGATGGCGATCACCATCGGCACATGCGCCGCCACGAACGCACGGAAGCCCACGTCATCCGGCATCCATGACGTCAGCGGCAGCACCCGCCATTCAAGCCGCGCCACCGCATCAAGCTCGTGCGTCAGCATCAGCGCGAACGCCAGCATGAACAGCGTCTCGCGGTTGACCCATACCGGGCCGGGTGAGGGAGTGGTCATGGATCCTGCACCATCGTGCGCACCCCCAGATCTCCACCCCGCGTGACTGCCGGGTGTGATCGGCAGTGATGGCACCTGTGCGCAGGCATCGTCCAGCCGGCAGGAAGCGGCCCGCACCAGCGGTGAGACGTGGCGCGCAGGCGGTGCACCGGCGCATGATTCTGTCCGGTGCACCCCGCCGACGCGAGCCTAGAGGCCCGCCGCCCGCCGCAACGCATCGGCGCGATCGGTCGCCTCCCACGGGGCGTCGATGTCATCGCGCCCGAAGTGGCCGTACGCCGCCGTCGGGCGATAGATTGGCCGACGCAGGCGCAGATCGCGGATGATCGCGCCCGGACGCAGATCGAAATGCTCATCGATCAGGCGCAGGATCACATCCTCGCCCACCCGATTGGTGCCGAACGTCTCGATGTTGATCGAGAGCGGCTGCGCAACCCCGATCGCATACGCCACCTGCACCTCGAAACGCGTCGCCAGCCCGGCGGCGACCACGTTCTTGGCGACGTAGCGTGCTGCATAGGCGGCGCTGCGATCGACCTTTGTCGGATCCTTGCCCGAGAAGGCGCCGCCGCCGTGGCGTGCCACGCCACCATAGGTGTCGACGATGATCTTGCGCCCGGTCAGGCCGCTATCGCCCATCGGACCACCGATGACGAAGCGTCCGGTCGGGTTGACGAAATAGCGGGTCGCATCATCGAGCCACTCGACCGGAATCGTCGGGCGGATCACCTGCTCGATGACATCGTGGCGGATCTGATCCTGCTGCGCTTCGGGCGCGTGCTGATTGCTGATCAGCACCGTATCCACACGTACCGGGCGGCCGTGCGAGTACTCCACCGTCACCTGAGACTTGCCATCGGGCCGCAGATAGGGCAGGACGCCATCCTTGCGCAGCCGTGACAGCCGCCGCCCCAGGCGGTGCGCCAGCGCAATCGACGCCGGCATCAGCTCGGGCGTCTCGTCGCAGGCGAAGCCAAACATCATCCCCTGATCGCCCGCACCGATGGTGCTCACTTCCTCATCGGTCACCGTCGCATCGCGGGTCTCGAGCGCGCGATCGACGCCCATCGCAATATCGGGCGACTGGCCATGGATCGCCACCATCACGCCGCAGGTGTCGGCATCGAAGCCGAAGGACGTCTCGGTGTAGCCGATCTCCTTCACCGTCCGGCGCACAATCTCCTCGACAGGAATATAGCCGCGCTCGTACGTCACCTCGCCGAGCACCATGATCATGCCCGTCGTCGTCGCCGTCTCGCAGGCCACACGCGCCCGCGGGTCATGCGACAGGAAGGCATCGAGGACCGCGTCGGACACCTGATCGCACAGCTTGTCAGGATGCCCCTCGGTCACTGACTCCGATGTGAAGTACAACCGGGGGGACTTCATGAACGTCGTCGACATCGCACCAGCTCCCATCTCTGATGAGTGAACCCAGACCTCATCGACCGCCGCCGGCGCAGCCCGGTGCGCCGGCGATGACACTCACGTGCCCTCTTCCCACGACGAGAGATACTTCTCCTGCTCGGTCGTGAGGACGTCGATGGTGATGCCCATCGCGCGCAGCTTGAGCGCGGCGATCTCGCGGTCGACCGCGCGCGGCAGGGCGTGGACGCCGTGCGATAGCTGGCCCTTGTGGGTGAGCAGATACTCCGACGCCAGCGCCTGGTTGGCGAACGACATATCCATCACCGCGCTGGGGTGCCCTTCGGCGCTGGCGAGATTGATCAG
This sequence comes from Chloroflexota bacterium, assembly GCA_018969485.1. Classification (GTDB taxonomy): domain Bacteria; phylum Chloroflexota; class Chloroflexia; order Chloroflexales; family Roseiflexaceae; genus CAIQIY01. Next base: position 56,674 of record JAGWYG010000003.1, on the reverse strand, counting down.
CCGGCCCTCGCCCAGCAGATTGATCCGCCGCCCATCGCGCAGGATGTACTGGTCGACGAATGCGCGCGGCTGTCGACGGTCGACGGTCAGGGCCTCGAGCGCCGGAATATCGATCTCGACGTTGAAGTGGCCGCTGTTGGCGACGATGCAGCCATCCTTCATCGCGGCGAAATCCTCGCCATCGATCACCGCCTTGTCGCCGGTGGCAGTGACCACGAAGTCGGCCTGGCGCACGGCGTCGACCATCGGCATGACGCGGAAGCCGTCCATCGCCGCCTCGAGGGCACGCACCGGATCGATCTCGGTGACGATCACCAGCGCACCCATGCCGCGGGCGCGCTCGGCGATGCCGCGCGAGCAATACCCGTATCCGCCGACGACGAATGTCTTGCCCGCGAGCAGCACGTTCGTCGCGCGGATGATGCCATCGATGGTGCTCTGCCCCGTGCCGTAGCGGTTGTCGAACAGATGCTTGGTGTCGCTGTCGTTCACGGCGATCACCGGAAACTTCAGCACCCCATCGGCCGCCATCGCCTTCAGCCGGATCACGCCGGTGGTCGTCTCCTCGGTGCTCCCGAGCATCGACGGGATGAGGTCGGAGCGCTGCTTGAGCACCCCGCTGACCAGGTCGGCGCCATCGTCCATCGTGATGTGCGGATTGAAGTCGAGCGCCGCCATGAGGTGACGGTAGTAGGTCTCGTTGTCTTCGCCCTTGATGGCATAGACCGGCATCTCTTCGTGATGCACCAGCGATGCCGCGACATCATCCTGGGTGGAGAGCGGGTTAGAAGCGGCCAGCACGACGTCGGCGCCGCCTGCGGCGAGCGTCCGCATCAGATTGGCGGTTTCGGCCGTCACGTGCAGACATGCCGCGATGCGCAGGCCGCGGAGCGGCTGCTCGCGGATGAAGCGCTCGCGCAGCAGGCGCAGCACCGGCATCTCGGTCTCGGCCCAATCGATCCGCCTGCGTCCCTGCTCGGCCAGTCCGAGGTCCTTCACATCATAATTGGTAGCCATTGATGCTCACTCACTCCTCTGATCGCAACTCAATCAGCCTACGACAAGCCAGCAGCCCGACCGCATCCGGCGTCCGGTCAGCGGGCCGACAGCGCCACGTCGGCGCCAAACACGGCGCGATAGCGCGCCTCGAACTCGTCTGGGGTGTATCGGTGTTCCTGGCAGCCATACTGCTCGATGGCATAGGTCGCCGCCAATGCCGCGACACGACCGGTGACATCGAGCGGCAGGCGGCGGGCGATGCCGAAGACCAGCCCGGCCAGATAGGCATCGCCGGCACCGGTCGGGTCGAGCACTTCGCGCACGGGTGCGATCGGCACCTCGATGGTGCTGCGCGTCCCATCGGTCGCGGCGACCGAGATCGTCGAGCCTTGCGCACCGCGGGTGATCACGGTGAGCGGCGTCGACTCGATGAGCTCCTGTTCGCTCAGCCCGGTCTGCTGCGCCATCATGGCGAACTCGTAGTCGTTGCCGACCAGGACATGTGCGCCACGCAAGCCGCGTATGATCTGCTCGCCGGTCAGGCGTGGCGTCTGCTTGCCGGGATCGAAGACGAACGGAATGCCCATCGCATGGCATTCCTCGGCATGGCGCGACATCGCTTCGGGATCGGTCGGCGAGATGATCACCAGATCGTTGTGGGTGAGACCGATGTCGGCCAGCGACAGATGGCGTGCATGGGACGCAGCGCCGGCGTAGAATGCCACGATCTGATTGTTGGCCTGATCGGTATTGAAGAAGCACGACGACGTGAACTCATGGTCGATCACCTGGATACCGCTGACATCGACACCATGATTGGATAACCAGGCGCGATACTCGCCAAAATCATGCCCGGCCGTCGCGAAGACCAGTGGGTGATCACCGAGCAGCGCCAGGTTGTAGGCGATGTTGCCGGCGACACCACCGCGCATCCGTCGCATCGAGTCGACGAGGAAGCTCACCGAGAGCATATGCACGCGGTCGGGCAGGATGTGATCCTTGAAATACCCGGGAAAGTTCATGATGTAGTCATAGGCCAGCGAGCCAGTGACGACGATGCGCACGCAGTTCTCCTTCTCCATCTCCATCGTGCGGGCACGATCTGGCCGTGCGATGGACGGTTGGGCGGGCTCAGTGCCCGCCATGTCGTGGTAATGCCTCGTGATACGGCGCGGTGATGACACCACGCTCGGTGATGATGGCGCTGACGAGCCGTGCCGGGGTGACGTCGAACGCCGGATTGGCGACCGCCACGCCCGACGGTGCGACGGCGACTCCGCCACACATCGTCACTTCGGCGGGATCGCGCTGCTCGATCGGGATCTGCTCGCCGCCCGACCGCGCCAGATCGATGGTCGATGACGGGGCCGCGACGTAAAACGGGATGTCGTGTGCCCGGGCGAGGACCGCGAGGCCGTAGGTGCCGATCTTGTTGGCGACATCGCCATTGGCGACGATCCGGTCGGCGCCGACGATGACGCAGTCGACGGCACCCTGCTGCATCATGACGGCCGCCATGCTGTCGGTGATCAGCGTGAGGCTGATGCCGAGCCGCTGCAGCTCCCAGGCGGTGAGGCGCGCACCCTGGAGGAATGGGCGCGTCTCGTCGACGTAGACGTGCACGGGGCGGCCATGCTCGTGGGCGGTGCGGATGGGCGCCAGCGCGGTGCCGTAGCCGGCAGTCGCCAGGCCGCCGGCATTGCAGTGGGTGAGGACGTGCCCGCGTGGCGGGATGAGCGCGACGCCGTGCTGGCCGATGGCGCGGCACATGGCGAGATCTTCGGCGGTGATGGCGTCGGCTTCGGCGTGCAGTCGCTCGATGAGCTCGGCGCCATCAAGCTGCGCTGCAGCCTGCCGCATGCGGGCGGTCGCCCACATCAGGTTCACCGCCGTCGGCCGCGTGGCGTCAAGCTGGGCCTGCGCCGCTGCCAGCGCGGCGTGCGGCCGGACGCCCGCCGCGAATGCCTGCTGCGCCGCGATGAGCATGCCATATGCCGCGGTGCAGCCGATCGCCGGTGCGCCACGCACCTGCATGCTGCGGATGGCCGCAGCGACATCGTCGACGCTGCGGCACGCGACGACGTGCTCGCGATGCGGCAGCACCCGCTGGTCGATCAGATGCAACGCGTTGTCGTGCCACCAGAAGGGGCGGAACAGTTCGGCCATAGCAATGCAGTATACCACGGGAAGCTGGCGCTCATGTCATCGTGCAGGCTTGCCGGGCCGCTGCCCGCGGTGCCGGAGCCGCAGAGCCTCACTCCTCGGGGTTCATGTGAGCTCCCGCAGGAGATTGGGCGTTCGGGGATGCTGAGATCACGCGGCGCGCTTCGCCAACTGCGGCGCCTGGCGTCTCGAGCCTCCCGGTCAGACATCCCGAAACGCCCAGACGTGCTCTTGCCGCATTGGGGGCTGACGGTCGGGGGCCACGTCAACATCACCTCTGCTGGGGCTCGGGGGCAGGGCTTCAAGAACGTTGACATAGCCATGCGTGCTGGCCCCGGTTCATTGACAGCCCCCGGACAACTCCCTACAATTGAACGGAACCACGAGTAGCGACGAAGGAGGATCACCGATGGCGATCGAACGCGAGAACGCCTTTGATTTCTGGGGACCGAAGACGCTGATCGGGCCGCAGCTTGCCCCGGGCGACACCGCGCCAGCGTTCACGCTGGTCAAGGCGGGCAACACGACGGTCTCGAGCAGCGCATTTGCCGGCAAGCCATGGCTGATCAGCGTGGTGCCGTCGCTGGACACTGGCGTGTGCAGCACGCAGACGCGGCGGTTCAGCGAGGCGGCCGGGGCCTGGGGTGACCGGATCGCATTCATCACGGTGAGCGCCGACTTGCCGTTCGCCCAGGGTCGCTGGTGCGGCGCCGAGGGCATCACCAACCTGACCGTGCTGTCGGATCACCGCGACATGAGCTTCGGCGATGCGTATGGCACCCACGTCAAGGAGCTGCGCTGGGAGAGCCGCGCGGTGTTCGTCGTCGATGCTGCGGGCGTGGTGCGCCACGCCGAATATGTGCCGGTCGCCGGGCGCGAGCCCGATTACGACGCGGCGCTCGGCGCCCTGGCAGCGCTCGCCGACTGATCGCCTGCCGTCACCGCAGGCGATGACCGGGCTGCCACGACACGGGGGCAGCCTGCGTCATCCGGCGCGGCGCGCCGGATGCATCCCCGGCCCGGCGGACCAGCGCCGCGGCATTCAGCCGCCCGACGGGGCGTCCGTCATGTCGGCGCGTCACGAACCGCGCGCTTCACCAGGGAGGTTCGACGATGCTGAGCATCGAGTGGCCGATGCTGGTCATCGCGGCCCTGCTGCTCGTCAGCGTCGCCGCGAGCCGTGCCTCATTCCGTCTCGGCGTGCCGGCGCTGCTGCTGTTCATCGGCATCGGCATGCTGGCCGGCTCCGAAGGCCCGGGCGGCATCCACTTCGACGACGCCGGCATCGCACAGGCGTTCGGTTCGGTGGCGCTGATGGTCATCCTGTTCTCCGGTGGCCTCGATTCAGACTGGACCGCGTTCCGGCCGGTGGTGTGGCGCGGGCTGGCGCTGGCCAATGTGGGCGTCAGCCTGAGCGCACTGCTGGTCGGCGCGTTCGCCACGCTGGCGCTGGGGTTTGCTCCGCTCGAAGGCCTGCTGCTCGGCGCGATCATCTCCTCGACCGACGCTGCGGCGGTGTTTTCGGTGATGCGGACGCGCGAGGTGAATCTGCACGAGGGGCTTGAGGCGTTGATCGAGCTGGAGTCGGGCAGCAACGACCCGATCGCGATCTTTCTGACGATCGGCCTGACGGGAATCCTGCAAGCGCCTGATCGGGCGTTGTGGCAGCTGATTCCGGCGTTCGTGCTGCAGATGTCGATCGGCGCCGCCGCCGGGTTGGCGATGGGGCGGCTGGCCGGCGTCACCATCAACCGCGTGCGTCTCAATCTCGAGGGGCTGTACCCGGCGCTGGCGCTCGGCATCATGCTGCTCACATTCAGTGGAACGGCGCTGCTGGGCGGCAACGGGTTTCTCGCGGTGTATGTGGCGGGCATCGTCATCGGCAATACCGACATCGTGCACAAGCGCAGCCTGCTGCGCTTCTGTGACGGCCTCGCCTGGCTGATGCAGATCGCGATGTTCCTCATGCTGGGGCTGCTGGTGTTCCCATCGCAGCTAGCGCCCGTCGCATCCGACGGCCTGCTGGTCGCGCTGTTCCTGATGTTCGTCTCCCGTCCGCTCAGCGTCGTCATCGCGCTCGCGCGCAGCCGATTCAGCCTGGCAGCGCGGCTGATGGTCGCCTGGGCGGGGCTGCGCGGGGCCGTGCCGATCATTCTGGCGACGTTTCCATTGCTGGCGGGGATTCCAAGCGCCGGCACGATCTTCAACCTGGTCTTCTTCATCGTGCTGGCGTCGGTGCTGGTGCAGGGCACCAGCATCGCGGCGGTGGCGCAGTGGCTCGGCGTCAACCGGCCCGGCGGTGGCGAGATGCGCTTTCCACAGGAGTTCGTGCCCCAGGTCGGGCTGGCGAGCCGCCTGGCCGAGGTCACCGTGGCGCCGCACGCGCCGGCCGTCGGCCGGGCGCTGGTCGAGCTAGGCCTGCCGCGCGGCGCGCTGGTGGTGCTGATCACGCGGAACGGTGACGGACTGGTGCCTGGCGGCGGTACGGTGTTCGCCGCCGGCGACCGGGTGTTGTTCCTGCTCGATGCCGGGGCGCTCGAGATCGTGCGGCGCACCTTCAGCGCCGCGCCGGCCGGGCCGCCGGAGTGAGCGGGCTGTGGCCCGGGTGATGCCGCCACGCCGGCGGTGGCGCCGGCGCGCCGTGGTATGCTGGTGACGGCACGCGGCATGGGCAAGGAGCCGACAGTGGTGGAAACAGCAGATCTCTGGCCACTCGGCACCGGGCGAACGGCCAGTGGCAGCCTGACGGTCGCCGGTCACGACCTGGTGGCGCTCGCGGACGCCTACGGCACGCCGGCGTATGTGTTCGATGATGCGACCATCCGCGATACCTGCCGGCGCTATCGCGCCGCGCTGGCCACCCACGCGCCGGGCGCCAGCCGCGTACACTATGCTGGCAAAGCCTGGCTGGCGACCGGCCTCGCACGCCTGATCGCTGCCGAAGGCCTGGGCCTCGATGTCGTCTCCGCGGGCGAGCTCGCGGTCGCACTGCGCGCCGGCGCCGATCCGGCGATGATCCATCTGCACGGCAATGCCACGCCGACCGACGAGGTGCGGCTGGCGCTGGCGGCGGGCATCGGCCAGATCGTCATCGATAGCCTCGATGCGCTGCAGCGCCTCGTGCCGCTCGTCGCCGGCCGGCAGCGGCCGCAGCCGGTGGCGCTGCGCCTGACGCCCGAGGTCGCCGCCGAGACCCATCACCACATCCAGACCGGCCATGCCAGCGCCAAGTTTGGCCTGCCGCTGGCGGCGCTCGACGCGGCGGCCCGCGCGTTGGCCGCCGCCGACGGGATGGTGCTGACGGCGCTGCATGCGCATCTCGGCTCGCAGATCTTCAGCGCTGCCCCGTTCGCCGCCGCGATCGAGGTGCTGCTGGCATGTGCCGTGCGGCTGCGCGACGCGCACCAGATCGTCATCGACGAGATCAACATCGGTGGCGGGCTGGGCGTGCCGACGGCCGGCGGGCAGGCGCCGCTGTCGATCGAGGCGTATGCCGCGGCGCTGGGCACGGCCCTGCGCGATGGTTGCCGGCGGCATGGCTTCGCGCCGCTGCGGCTGGTGATCGAGCCGGGGCGTTCGATCATCGCCCGCGCCGGGGTGGCCCTGTATCGCGTGATCGCCAGCAAGCCGCTGCCGGCCGGCAGCGATGCGGCGCGCTATCTGCACCTGGATGGCGGCATGGGCGACAACATCCGGCCCGCACTATACGGCGCGCAGTACCATGCGGTGCTGGCAGCGCAGCCCGACGCCCCGGCCGACGAGACCGTCCACCTGGCCGGGCGCTACTGCGAATCCGGCGACGTGCTCATCCATGGCATTCCGCTGCCCCGCGCCGCCATCGGCGATGTCGTCGCGCTGGCCAGCGCGGGGGCCTACACGCTGAGCATGGCGAGCAACTACAACTGGGTGCCGCGGCCGCCGGCCCTGCTGCTGCGCCGCGATGGTGTCCGGCTGCTGCAGCGCCGCGAGACGATCGAGGACATGCTCGCGCGCGACGTGCCGGTTGTGCCGGCGTGACGATGGCGGGCCGCACGAAAGGATCTGGCTCATGCGTACGCTCACGCTCACCGCGCCGGGCGCGCTGCACCTCGGCGATGAGGCAGCCCCGGGCGAACCGCCAGCCGGCATGGTGCGCGTGCGCGTGCATCGCGTCGGGGTCTGTGGTACCGATCTGCACGCCTTCGCCGGGCGACAGCCGTTCTTCAGCTATCCGCGCGTCCTCGGTCACGAACTGGGCGTCGAGGTGCTCGAGCCCGGCGCCGGCGTGACGGCGCTGCGTCCCGGCGATCGTTGTTGCATCCAGCCCTACCTGCACTGCGGCAGTTGCAGCGCGTGCCGTCGCGGCGCGACCAACTGCTGCACCACGCTGCGTACCCTGGGCGTCCATACCGATGGCGGCATGCGTGATGAGGTGCTCATGCCGGCGGCGCTGCTGCATCGTTCGGACAGCCTCGACTACGATCAGCTGGCATTCGTCGAGATGCTCGCCATCGGCGCGCACGCGGTGCGTCGCGCCGGAATCACGCCAGGCGAACGCGCGCTGGTGATCGGCGCCGGCCCGATCGGCCTGGGGACTGCCAGTGCCGCTCGCCTGGCCGGGGCAGAGGTGCGGCTGATGGACATCAGCGACCACCGTCTGGCGTTTGCCGCGCAGATCGGCTTCGCCGACGCCCTCGACGGCCGGGGTGACGTCGCGGCGCAGCTGCGGCGCTGGGCCGGCGACGAGCCGCCCACCGTGGTGTTCGATGCCACCGGCAACGCCGCGTCGATGACGCGTGCGCTCGGCTATCCGGCCCACGCCGGGCGGCTGGTCTTCGTCGGCCTGGTCCAGGCCGACATCAGCGTTCACGATCCCGAGTTTCATCGCCGCGAACTGACACTGCTGGCCAGCCGCAACGCCACCGCGGCCGATTTCGCCACCGTGCTGCGCGCGCTCGAGCAGGGCGCCATCGATGTCCGGCCATGGACATCGGTCGTGGCCAGCCCCGTCGAGGCGATCGGGCACTTCGCCCGCTGGACCAATCCCGCTGCCGGGGTGATCAAGGCGCTGATCGCCTTCGCCTGAAGCCGGCCCGGCGCCGGGCCGCGGCGTGCTGCGCTGCGCGCGGCGGCGTCGCGGGAGCATGCCACGCGGTGGCGGAGCACGCCGCACCCTTGGTGCCGTTCCCGCGCCGCGCGGGAGCGCGGCACCCGTGGGCGTCCGCGCACGCCCCCTCCGGCGTCGGCCGCGGGAGGCACGGGCGCCGACGGCGCCGCGACGAGGCGCCGCACCGCACGGCGTGCCAGGCCTGCCATCATGGCGCCCGGCGCAGGCTCAGGACATCAACGACGTGGCGAATGCCGAGTCGGCGCGGACCATCGCGGCGAAGTGGCTCGTGGGGCGTGCCAGCAACTCCGCCGGCCGGCCCGACTCGGCGATGCGTCCATCGACCACCACCACCACCCGGTCGGCGCTGCGCGCCAGCGACAGGCGGTGCGACACCACCAGCGTCGTGCGGCCGGCCATCAGCCGCTCGATGCCCTCGATGATCAGCGCCTCGGACTCGGGCTCGACCGCGCTGGTGGGCTCATCGAGCAGCAGGATCGGCGTATCGGCCAGAAATGCCCGCGCCACCGCGATGCGCTGCTTCTGGCCGCCCGACAGCTTGACGCCGCGCTCGCCGACGATCGTCTCGTAGCCGCGCGGCAGCGCCTCGATGAAGCCGGCGGCGTTCGCCGCGCGCGCCGCCGCCTCGACCTGCTCGCGGGTTGCATCGGGCCGGCCGTAGCGCAGGTTTTCGAGCACCGACGCATTGAACAGGTAGGTTTCCTGCTGCACTTGGCCGATGTGGGCCCGCAGGCCGGCGAGCTGCACCTGGCGCAGATCGACGCCGTCGAGGCGCACGCCGCCGGCGTCGGGATCGTACAGCCGCGCCACCAGTGCCAGCAGCGTCGACTTGCCGACGCCCGACGGTCCCAGAATGGCGACCCGTTCGCCCGGAGCGATCGCCAGCGTCACATCGTGCAGCACCGGGTGGTGCGGATCGTAGCCGAAGCGCACGCCATCGAACGTGATCGCGCCACGGACCGGCTGCGCCAGCGGCTGCGCATCGGCCGCGTCGGTCAGCGGCTCGGGGGCATCGAGCACTTCGAACACCCGGCGGCCCGCCGCCGCCGCCCGCTGGATCAGATCGTTGATGCCGACCAGATCGTCGACCGGGCCGTAGAAGTAGCGCCCGTAGCCACGATAGGCCAGCAGGCCGCCCAGCGTGAACTGGCCCAGGGCGATGAACCAGACGCCGCCCGCCAGCATGATCACGTTCCCCAGATTGGCGATCCAGCGGATCACCGGAAAGACACGATTGCGCACCATCACCGCCTGCACCTGCTCGTGATACAGCTCGGTGCCGAGCGCACGAATCGCGGCGCTCTCGCGGCGCTCCTGGGCAAACGCCTGGATCACACGCATGCCGTGCAGGTTGTCCGACAGCCGGGCCGTCAGCTCGCCGAGGCGCTCGCGGGCCGCGCGGTAGATCGGCCGGACACGCCGGTTGTAACGCCACAGCAGGGCGCCGACGGCGACCATCGGCGTGATCGTGAGCAGCCCGAGCGTCGGTTGCAGCACGATGAAGATTGCCGCCACGCCGATCAGGCGCAGCCCGTTGGCGAGCACCGAGTCGGTGCCACGAACCAGCACGTCCTGGATGCTCTCGACATCCGACGCCAGGCGCGCCAGCAGGTCGCCGGTGCGGCGGTGGGTGTAATAGCCCGCCGACTGGCGCTGCAGCTTGTCGTAGAGCCGCAGCCGCATGTCCAGCGAGAGTTGCTGGCCGGCGCGCTCGAGCAGCACACCGCGGATCGCCGAGACCACCTGGCCGAGTGCGAAGATCACCAGCAGCAGCACGATCTGCCAGCCGATGAACGTCCAGTCGCCGCGCGCCAGGCCGACATCGACGACCTGCTGCCAGACCAGCGGCGGGTAGAGCTCGGCTGCCACCGAGAGCACCATGCACACCAGCCCGAGGGCGATGGTACGGCGGTAGGGGACCGTCAGCTGATACAGGCGACGGACGACATCGGGCTCATGGGCGGGGTGCGGCACGGGGACTCCTTCTGACGCCGTTGTGGTATACTCCTGGCATGATACGGTCATGGCGCTCATTCAATTATACGTTGTTCGGTTGTGTCATCGTGCTGATCGCCTTCAGCCTGGCGATGGTCTACAGCGCGACCGCGAATGTGCCGTACACCCAGGGCTACTTCTCGCGACACATCGTCAACATCATCGTCGGCGCGATCGTGATGGTGCTGCTGACGGTGCTCGATTACCACGCGTTCGAGGCCTGGGTCCTGCCACTCTACCTGGCCACCCTGCTCGCGCTCGGCGTCGTCCTCGCCATCGGCCAGGTCAGCTCCGGCGCGCAGAGCTGGCTCGATTTCGGCATCCGCACCTTTCAGCCCTCCGAGCCGGCCAAGATCCTGGTGATCGTGGCGCTCGCCGCGTTCTGGGCGCGCGCCGAGCGCGACGCCGGCACGTGGCGCATCTTCCTGCTGAGCCTCATCCTCGCCGGCGTCCCGACGCTGCTGGTCTTCATCCAGCCCGACTTCGGCACCGCCATGGTGCTGTCATCGATCTGGCTGCTGATGGCCTGGAATGCACGGTCACGCTGGTGGCACCTGCTGATCCTCGCGCTCGCCGCCATCCCGGTCGGCTGGTATGGCTGGAACGAGATTCTGCAGGACTACCAGCGCACCCGGCTGCTGATCTTCATCGATCCGCTGCGGTTCGATCCCGATCTCAAGGAGGGGGCCTGGAACATCATCCAGGCGCTCACCGCCATCGGCTCCGGCGGCATGTTCGGCCAGGGATGGACGCGCGGTATCCTCAGTCAGGGCAACTACCTGCCGGTCCAGTACTCCGATTTCATCTTTGCCGTGACCGGCGAGGAGCTTGGGTTTGCCGGCGCGACGCTGCTGCTGATCTTCCAGCTGGCGCTGATCTGGCAGGCGCTCAGCATCGGCGCCGAGGCCCGCGATGTGTTCGGCCGGCTGATTGCCACCGGGGTCGCGGCGATGTTCATCTGCCATGTGTTCGTTCACGTCGGCATGAACATGAGCATTATGCCGATCACCGGAATCCCATTGCCCTTTGTCTCGTATGGCGGTAGCTTCACCCTCACCTCGCTCGCGGCGATCGGGCTGCTGCAGAGCATCGCACTGCGCCGCGCACGCATCGTGTTCTGAGCGCCGGTTCGCGTCGATTACGCCGCCGGCGTGCGTCCGTGTGACACCCACCCCCCCGCCTCTCGCCCCCTCGTGCCTTCGTGGCTTCGTGTGAGCCGTACGCCCGTCTTCCGGTCCTTCGTGGCTTCGTGCCTTCGTGTGAGCCGTACTCCTGGCCCTTCGTGGCTTCGTGTCTTCGTGTGAGCCGTACGCCCGTCTCCCGTCTTCCGGCCCTTCGTGGCTTCGTGTCTTCGTGTGAGCCGTACTCCCGGCCCTTCGTGGCTTCGTGGCTTCGTGTGAGCCGTACGCCCGGCCCTTCGTGGCTTCGTGGCTTCGTGTGAGACCGTCCCCCTTCGTGTCTTCGTGGCTTCGTGTGACGCTGCTCCTGGCCCGCGCGCCAGCGATGCCGGCGTGTCGCAACAATTCCCGGCGCGCTCGCGTCGTAGCCGCTGAGCGGGCGCCCGGACATGACGCCCGGACGATGGGGACTGGCAGGGGCATCATCTGCGCTGAATCGTGATGCCAGCCCCTGATGCAGCCAGCGACATGACGAGAGGGACCACCATGGAACAGCGACTCCGGCGAAGCCAGACGGAGCGGATGCTCGCAGGTGTCTGCGGCGGGATTGCCATCTATCTGCGCGTCGATCCGGTGATCATCCGGCTGGTGTTCATCCTGGTGACCATCAGCACCGGCATCGGGCTGCTGCTCTACCCATTGCTCTGGATCGTGATGCCGGCCCCCGATGCCGCCGGCGAGGCGGCGGTGCGCAGCGCCACACCCCCGCCCGTGACCGGCGCCACGATCCAGCTTGACCCTGCCAGCGTTCCCCCGTTCGACCGCAGCGCCCCCTCCGCAGGGTCGCGCGTCAGCTGGATCGGCATCGCCCTGCTGGGCGTTGGCAGCGCGTTTCTGGCCCGCGAGCTGGGCATCCGGCTGGAGATGTTGCTGCCGGTCGTGCTGATCACCACCGGCATCGTGCTGCTGCTGCGCCGCTGAGCGGCCGGGCCGACGCGCCGGCAGCCACGGGCACGCGCGCCCCGACGCACCCACCGCCTGCAGTATAATCGGTGGGCGGCCGGTCGGGCCGGAGCTGTGGTGCAGTGCCGCACGGTGCAGAGAGGGATGCCTGGCGATGACAGAGAAGCAGATCGGATATGACCGCCGCGCGTTGCTGATCGACGGGGAGCGCACGCTCCTGCTCAGTGGCGCGATCCACTACCCGCGCAGCACGCCGGCGATGTGGCCCGGGCTGATCCGCCGCAGCCGCGAGGCCGGCCTCAACACCATCGAGACATACGTCTTCTGGAACCTGCACGAGGCCGAGCGCGGCGTCTACGATTTCAGCGACCGGCTCGATCTCGTGGCGTTCTGCCGCGAGGCGCAGCGCCAGGGCATGCACGTCATCCTGCGCATCGGCCCCTACATCTGTGCCGAGATCAACTTCGGCGGCTTTCCTGCCTGGCTGCGCGACATTCCGGACATTCAGTTCCGCACGATCAATGCGCCGTTCATGGCCGAGATGGAGCGCTGGGTGCGCTGGCTGTGCGCATACCTCGATCCGTTGTTCGCCGGGAACGGCGGGCCGATCATCCTGGCGCAGATCGAGAACGAGTATGGCCTGATCGCACCGACCTACGGCGAGACCGGCCAGCGCTACCTGGGATGGGCCATCGAGCTCGGCCGCACGCTCGAGGTGGGCGTGCCGTGGGTGATGTGCGTCGGCGGCATGCCCGGCGCGATCGAGACGATCAACGGGTTCTATGGTCACGAGATGATCGATGATCATCACGCGACGCATCCCGACCAGCCATCGCTGTGGACCGAGAACTGGCCGGGCTGGTACGACCTGTGGGGGTATCCGCATCACACCCGCGCCGCCGAGAACGTGGCCTACGGCGTGGCACGCTTCATCGCCGCCGGCGGCACCGGGGTGAATTACTACATGTGGCACGGCGGCACCAACTTTGGCCGCGAGTCGATGTACCTGCAGACTACCAGCTACGACTACGATGCGCCGCTCGACGAGTACGGCCTCGAGACGACGAAGTCGCGCCATGCGGCGGCGCTGCACCGGGTGCTGCTGCGCCACGCGGCGACGCTGCTCGGCGCCGGGCGCGCCGTCGCCACGCCGCTCGGCGGCGGCCTGGTCGGGTATCGCTACGCCCACGCCGGCCACACGCTGGAGTTCGTCTGCAATGATGACCGCACGACCGCGCGCGAGTGGCAGCACGCCGGCCGCAGCGTGCTGGTCGCACCCCGCGCTGTGCTGATCATCGCCGACGGGGCGCTGGCGTTCGACACCGCGGTCGTGGCGCCGGGCGACCGCATCAGCCGGGCGATGCAGCCGGCTGGCCCGTACCTGGCGTTTGCGTGCCGCGACGAACCGTGGCCCGCCGAGCGCGCCGCCGACGGGGCGCATCGGGCCGACCAGCCGATCGAGCAACTGCGTCTGACGCATGATCGCAGCGACTACTGCTGGTACAGCACCACGCTCACGATCGCGGACGACGAAGCCGGCGCCGGGACGCTGGTGCTCGGTGGCGCGGCCGATCTCGTGTATTGCTTCATCGATGGCGTGTGTGTGGCGAACGGCCCGGCGCTGCTGCTCGAGAACCGCATGCGCACCGATGGCGACCTGGCGGCCTTCGCCGGCGAGGTGCGCAAGCGCTACGATGCGATGTTCACCTACGATGGCGATGACACCTTCGTGCTGCGCTTCCCGCTCACGCTGCCCGCCGGCGCGCATCGCCTCGACATCCTGTGCTGTGCCGTCGGCATGGTCAAGGGCGACTGGCAGATCGGCTTCCAGAATATGGCCGGCGAAGCCAAGGGGCTGTGGCGGCCGGTGTTGTGGAATGCGCGCCAGCTTGCCGGACCCTGGACGATGTGGCCCGGCCTCGCGGGCGAGCGCACGGCGGTTACCGCCGGCGCGGACGCGGCAGGCTGGCGTGCGCCGGACGCCGCCCGGCCCTTGCGCTGGTGGCGCGCGCAGTTCAGCCGCCCCGGCGATGATGCGCCGCTGGCGCTCGATCTGGCCGGCATGGGCAAAGGCCTGGCGTGGCTGAACGGGCGGCTGATCGGGCGCTACTGGCTGATCGCCGCCACCGGCACGAGCGATGCCTGGCTGGCGACGGCGATCATCGACCGCGGCGTCGGCGAACCGACGCAGCGCTACTATCACCTACCGGCTGAATGGCTCGCCGACGAGAACACCCTCGTGCTGTTCGAGGAGACTGATGCCGCGCCGGAGACGGTGCGCGTGTGCGCCTGGCACTGATACGCCACATCCCGCGCGCCGCCGACGGAGGCGCAGCGGACGCGGGGCAGCCAGCCGCCCGACGCGACGCGGATGAACGGCGACCGGAACCATGCGCTGGGAGGCGCAGCGCCGGTGGGCGGCTACCCGGCGGCGCCAATCCGTACGGCGCGATCGACATGGCCGGCACACCGTGGCGAAATGGGCCGACGGCATCTGCGCGCGGGGCGCGTCCACCTGCGCTACGGTTCGTGTGGCGCGCGTCGTACAGGATGGGGACGACTCCGACCGCGGCTACGGTTGGTGGGGTTTCAGGTCGCCTCTCCCGGGTCCTGACGCCCTGGACTCCGGCAGGCTGCGGAGATGGGCCAGAGGGCATTGCGCTCATGCAGAAAGGAAGTCGATCATGATGGCACCTCGACGTCCACCCGCACTGCTGGTGATGGCCAGCGTCCTTGCAGGTGTGCTCCTCACGATGTGTGGTGCGCCAGACACCGTTCCTGACGATGCACCGGTGGCATCGCCAGCTGCGATGCCAGAGCCGACTGCGATGCCAGAGCCGACTGCGATGCCAGAGCCAGAGGCGGCGGTGTTCACCGATCGCGTCGGAGCTGAATACATGGCCGTACCGGCCGGCGACGGCGTGGCGGCATTCCGCATCGGGCGCACCGAGGTGACCAACGCGCAGTACGCGCAGTGTGTCGCGGCGGGCGCCTGCACAGTGCCGGAGACGTTCGATGGTTGCAACTACAGCAATGCGGCGTATGCCGAGCATCCGGTGGCGTGCGTGACGCGCGAGCAGGCACGCGAGTATGCCGCCTGGGCGGGCGGGCGGCTGCCGACGGACACGGAATGGACGCGGGCGTGCCAGGGCGACGACGGGCGGATGTATCCGTGGGGCGAGGCGGCGCCGGACGAGCGGCTGGCGAACTTTGCGTTTCGCCAGGACTTGGGCGATGGTACGACGGCGGTGGGCAGCTATCCGGCGGGGGCCAGTCCGTACGGCGCGCTGGACATGGCGGGCAACGTGTGGGAGTGGGTGGGCGACGGCAACTTTGTCGTGCGCGGGGGCGCGTTCAGCCCCAATGCGGACTCTGTGATGTGTGGCGCGCGGTTCGAGAACGACGGCGTCGGCGCCAACCTCAGCGTGGGGTTTCGGGTTGTCTCCCCCGGGCCCTGACGCTCGGGCAGGCGGCATGGACGCAGCGCCCCCGGCGGTGTGGTGGCACCGGTAGCTGAGCTCCCCGACCGCTGGGTGGCTGCGATGGCCCGGCGGTGCGGGCCTCGCCTTTGTCCCGCTCCCGTGGATCGCGGCAGAGGGCCAGGTGCGTGCGCCGCCGCTGCCCGGATGGGCGCAGCGCTCGCCCACTGGCTGCCATCGCATCCCGGTCGCCATCCCGGGTGCACGGGCCTCTGGCCCGCATCTCACGGCGCGCAGGCCCGCATCCCGCAGCGCACGTGCCCAGCCGCCATCCCCTTTCGGGGGTAGGTAGGTTGCTGGGATGGCGCGGCGAGCCTGGCCTGCGGCGGCGCCTGGTGCCCGGGCCCTGGCCGGACATCCCGCAACGCCTGGACGTGCGCTTGCCGCATCAGCAGATCTTATCCTGTGCCTCTCTGAAAACACCTACCCCCGGGATGGGGATCATCCTGTGCGCCCGCACGCTGGGGCGATCCACGTTCGGGGGTGTTGGGATAGCGCGGCGAGCCTGGTCCGCGGCGGCGCCTGGTGCCCGGGCTCTGGCCGGACACATCCCGCAACGCCTGGACGTGCGCTTGCCGCATCAGAATGCCTCATCCTACGCTCCTATGCAACAACCTGCCCCCGAAAGGCCGCCATCCCGGTTGCGCAGATCTTCGGTCCGCATCCCACGGTCCACCAGCCATGGATACCCCTGTCTGCGCCTGAATCAATGTCGGCGCATCACAGGCATGTGATGCCGGCAAAGCGACATCCATCGGCATGCTCGGTGGCGGTTGTCGCGATGACGCGCGCGCTGGTCGAGCATTATAGTGCTATACCGAGACATGTGTACAGCTTGCGCTGACGACGATCATCGCAGGTCTGCTGTGGTATGATGCATAGCAGCGCATCGATTGAGCCTGCAACTATTGAAAAGTGGGAGAGAGAAGTGGAAGAGTAATGAATCGTACGTTGCTGGTGATTACCGGTGTCCTCGGCGTGATGCTCGTGTTCGCAGTGGGCGTGATTGCGGCGCTGGTGTGGCTGCGGCCGGGCGGCAGCGCCGAACCGGCGGGTGGCGCGCAGCTTGGGGTGTGGTACGACGCGAACGGGACGGCATGGGAGCTGCTGCCGAATGGCGAGCTGATCATCACGCAGGGGAGCGGGCAGGTGCAGGCGGCGCGCTACAGCGTGAGCGCAGAACGCATCCTGCTGCGGCTGGACACGAATGCGAGCGCGGAGCTATTGACAGGCGTGGCGGAGGTCGTGTTCGACTGCGACTGGCGCGAGCGGGCGGTGCTGCGGTGCAGCGCGACGGCGGGGGAGCAGGTGATCCCGCTGGTGCTGGCGCGGGAGGTGGCGCGGGCGCGGGCGGAGCAGGGGGGCGAGGGGATGGCAGAAGTGCCGGAGGCGGCGCCGACGGCGACGGCGGTGGGGGTGCTGGAGGGGCTGGTGGACGTGCCGGCGGGCGCTGGGGTGGCGGCGTTCCGCATCGGGCGGACCGAGGTGACCAACGCGCAGTATGCGCAGTGCGTGGCGGCCGGGGCTTGCACGGTGCCGGTGGTGCCTGAGGGTGTTGCTGCTTCGTTGCGCGAGAGCGGGTATCCCGAGAAGTACTGGGTGTCGCGCTATGGGGATGCGGCGTATGCGGAGCATCCGGCGGTGTGGGTGACGCGCGAGCAGGCGCGGGCGTACGCGGCATGGGCGGGCGGGCGGCTGCCGACGGAGGCGGAGTGGATGCGGGCGTGCCAGGGCGACGACGGGCGGACGTATCCGTGGGGCGAGGCGGCGCCGGACGGGCGGCTGGCGAACTTCTATGATCCGGCGCAGGACGGCGACACGAGTGACAATGACGTCGGTGACACGACGTCGGTGGGCAGCTATCCGGCGGGTGCCAGCCCGTACGGCGCGCTGGACATGGCGGGCAACGTATGGGAGTGGGTCGAGGCGGACGATGGCGATGATGGGCGTTACATCCTGCGCGGGTGCGCGTTCAGCAGCAATGCGGGCGATGTGGTGTGTGGCGCGCGGATCGAGGGCGTCTTCGACTTCGGCGTCAACTTCGTGGGCTTTCGCGTTGTCTCCCCCGGGCCCTGAATTTCTGGCCTCTGGCGGGCGACGCCGTAGGCGCGCCCGCGCTCTGGCCTCTGGGACGGGGCGTGGGGTGCGGGGAGCGGGCGTGGTGGTGGCAGTGCCGGGTGGTGGCGCAGTGGTGCGGGGCTGGGGCTGGGGCGGGGGGGTGCCGGGGGGCGCAGCGCCCCCGGCTGCGTGGCGCCAGGCGGGGTGGGGGTGCGCGGGGTGGTGCATGGGCGTGGCGTGGCGGCCTGCGTGCGGTCCGGAGGCGCGCGTTCCCGGCAGCGTGGGCGCGCGGGCCGCTGGCCCGCAACCCGAACGCGCAATCCACCGTGCGCCCCCGGCCGCCATGCCGGGCGCGCGCGTCGCCATGCGCGCCTATGTCCCGCCGTGTGCGGCCGGCCAGGCGGCGATCGCCGCGCGCAGCTCCGGCTCGACCACATGGCGCGTCCGCCACAGCACCCGCTGGATCACCTGGGCGTCGTAGGCCTGCTGGGCATTGCGCAGTGGATCGCCCGGATCGTACAGGCCACGGCCGCGGCGATCGAAGCTGTTGGCGACGTGCAGCGTGATGCCCGTCAGCGCCGCACCGCCCAGCACGATGCCGCCCTGCCAGAGCAGCCGGGCCAGGCCCGGCGAGCAGTGCAGCCGCGTCAGCTGTTCGGCGCCCAGCACAGCCGCCAGCCGCGCCCGAGCCCGCACCGGATCGCGGATGGTCGCATGTCGCCACGACCACTGGTAGCCGGGCGGCGGGGGCAGCGCCGCCCGGCGATTCGGCGCCGCACGGCGCGGCTCGCGGAACGCGATCAGCGCCGCATGCCGCGCGACCTCGCGGGTCAGCGCGGGCGAATAGGCGGCGGTGTCGATCGTCGCGGTGAGCAGGACGTTCTCGGGCAGGGTGATGGCGCCGACGGTGCCCGCGCCCGGGATGGTCAGCAGCATGCGGCCGGCATCATCGACCGCCAGCAGCGTGGTGAAGAACGAGGTGAACTCTTCGGGGCGCAGCGCATCGAAGGCGACCAGGTACAGCCGGCTGCGGCAGCGCGGCTCGGCGGCCTCGCGCAGCGTATCGACGAACTGCAGCGAGGTGAACCGCCCGACGAACGCGCGATAGAACTGATCATGCCCGGTCGCATCGAGCCAGGCGCCGCCGCTGGCGATGCGTACCAACTGTGCGCTGCCGGCACCCAGCAGCCCCTCGGCGAAGAGCGACACGAAATCGCGCTTGCCAGTGCCCTGCGGCCCGGCCAGCAGGACGAACGGATTGGTCTTCAGCGAGACGTAATAGCCGACGATCTCGGCGCGATCGACGGCGTAGCCGGCGTCGTGGAACACGCCGACCACGCGGTCGATCAGGTGCTGCTCGACCGGATCGTCGTCCAGCGCATCGCGCATCACGGCGCCCGGCGCCGCGAGCGGTGGCGCCATCAGCGGCCGCGCCGCGTCGTCATCGGCGCCGGTAGCGACCGCGCCGGCGGGGTCCATGCTCCATTGCATGGCGGCCTCCTGTGGCTCAGCCGAGCTCGACGACGCTGTCGTGCCAGCTGTGGTGGTCGGTCAGATGCACCGCCGTCGCGCCGCGGTTGCGGATGGTGACATCGCCCCGGCAGGTCACCGGCGCATCGAACCAGACATCGCCCTCGACGGTGAGCCGGTGGCAGGCGATGAGCGACGGCGCGCCGCCGGCGAAGCGCTGGTCGAAGGCGTCGATCTGCTGGTAGTAGCGCGGATCGAGCGTGATGCTGATCGGCGCTGCCGAATGAACCACCAGGTGCCCTGCGGCATCGAGCGCGTAGCGATCCGAGCGGAGCGCCAGCAGATCGGCGCACACCTTGACCGGCACGAACCGTTCGCGGTCGACGACGACGGCGGTGGCACCCGGGAACTGCGCGATCGCCGCGCCCATCGCCGTCTCAAGCTGGTACACCGCCGGCGAATCGGCGCGCCGCGGGTCGACGGTCTTGCGGTTGCGGATCAGCGGCAGCCTGAGGACGCCGCCGTGCCGCGCCAGCACGTCGCGGACGGCGATCAGGTCGACCCAGATCGTGTTGGTGTTGAAGTAGCGGTGCCGGGCGATGTCCTGGAAGGTGGCCAGGTCGTCGGCCGGGCATTGGGCGACTTCGCGCAGCAGCAGGCCGCCGTCGCGGCCGCGCGCCAGATGGCCGCCTTTGCGGTCTTGTTCGGTGCGCCGGGCGACCTCCATCAGGAACGGGATCTGCTGGTCGGCCATGTACCCGACGATGGCGGGATCGATCGTGGCGCCGAGGTTGTCGATGTTCGAGAGCATCAGGTAGCGGTAGCCCCCGTCGATCAACCGGTCGAGCCACCCCGAGACGGCCAGCACCAGGAAGACTTCGCCGTGGCCGGGCGGGCACCAGGCGAGCGCGGGGTCGTCGGGCCATTCGACCGGCTCGAGCGTGTCGCAGCGGATCTTCGGCGCCATGGTCTGCAGCAGCAGCGTTGGCGCTGCGCGCCGCCCGGCGTCGCTGCGTGCGAGCGCGGCGCGGGTGTCGGCGTCGGTGCTGAAGCTGTTGAGCAGCGCCAGCGCCGGCGCGGTGTGGTGGGCGGCGGCGTAGGCGTTGTGCTGACGCAGCGCGACCTCGAGGAAGCTCAGCGATGCGCGCGCCTCGAGGAGCGACTTCGGCCCGTCGAGGCCCATGCTGGTGCCGAGGCCGCCGTTGAGCTTGAGTTGGGCGACGCGGCCGGCCAGCGCTGCGCCGGCCGCCCGGTGGCGCGCGAGCTCGGCGTGTGCGGTGAGGCCCGCGACGGGCTCGATGGCCGATTCGGGGATCAGGCCGTCGGCACCGTGGCACAGGTCGGTGTAGGCTGCGTCGAACTGGGCGATGACCCGCTCGCCGAGCCCGGCCTGGCGCATCAGCGCCGCGATGCGCGCGCGTCGCGCGGCCTCGGGCTCAGTCATGGCGGCCGCCGGCATGGCAGCCGCAGGCGCCGCCACAGCAGCCGCCGCTGGCCGCCGTGGCGCTGAGCGCGATGCTGCCGGCACCGCCCGGCTGCCAGGCGACCAGCGACAGGCGCACGGTTGCCGGTGCACCACAGCGCGGGCAGGTGGCCGGCGCCTCGCGCTGCGCCGCGCTGCGCAGCCGCTCGTGGGTGTGCCGGCATTCGCGACAGGTGTATTCATAGCATGGCATGCGAGTCCCCCGGAAGCTCGATTGTTGCTACGGACCAGTATAGCACGGAAGCATCGTGCGTTTCCGGGCAGCGTGCGGCCGATGTGCCGGCAGATCGCCCGGCCCCGGTGTATACTGTGTTCGTGAAACCTATCACTCAAGCGCGTGACACGCCATCAGCCGGCACGTTGACCGTCGCACGCGACATCCCGTCAATTCGGCCGCGCCGGCGCTTCCTGCGCCTCTCCTGGTTTCTCGCCGGGGTCATCGCGCACGTCTTCTGGTTCGACATCGTGCTCTCCGGCATTCGCCTGACGCGCTGGTACGCGCGGCGCAGCGCACTGCGGCGCTACGGCGCGATCGCGCGCGAATTCCGCCATATCGCGCTGGCGCTCGGCGGCGTGCTGATCAAGCTCGGCCAGTTCCTCAGCGCGCGCGCCGACATCCTGCCGGCGGTGATCACCGACGAGCTCGCCGACCTGCAGGACGAGGTGCCGGCTGCGCCGCTCGCGCTGGTGATGCGCACGATCGTCGACGAGACCGGCCAGACGCCCGATGCGCTGTTTGCCGCGTGGGACGCCGCGCCTGTGGCGGCGGCGTCGCTGGGGCAGGTGTACTTCGCCCGGCTGCACGACGGGCGCGATGTCGCCGTCAAGGTGCAGCGGCCGCGGATCGACGAGATCGTCGATGTCGACCTGCGCGCGCTGCAGTGGGCGGTGAAGGTCGTGCGCAACTATCCGCGGCTGCGGCGGCGCGCCAATCTCGACCAGTTGTTCGACGAATTCGCGCGGGTGTTGCGCGAGGAACTCGACTACACCGCCGAGGCGCGCCACGCGCTGCAGTTCCGCGCCAATCTGCCCGCCGATGCGGGCGTCTACGTGCCCGAACCCTACGTCGACCTGTCGACCCGCCGCGTGCTGGTGATGGAGCGCGTCGGCGGCATCAAGCTGAACGACTACGCGGCGCTCGAGGCGGCCGGGATCGAGCGGCGCATGGTGGCTGCCCGGCTCTACCGGGCATTCCTGCAGCAGATCTTCATCGACGGCTTTTTCCATGCCGATCCACACCCCGGCAACCTGTTCGTCCGCCCCGACGCGGCGCGGCAAGCCGGCGTGGCGACGCCGTTCACCATCATGCTGCTCGACTGCGGCATGGTCGGCCACCTGCCGCGGCGCACCATCGAGATCATCCGCAGCGGCATGGTGGCGGTCGCCGCCAATGACGCCGAGCGGATCGTCGCGGTGCTCGAGCGCATGCGCATGATCCTGCCCGGCGCCGATCGCCGGCAGATCGTCCGGGCGGTCGAGCTGGTGCTGCAGCACACCTACGATCGCAACCAGCGCGAGCTCGGCACCGTCGATGTCGAGCGGATCTTCGCCGAGACCGAGGACCTGATCCGCGACCTGCCGTTCCAGATCCCGCAGGACCTGATCTACCTGGGGCGCTCGGTCAGCCTGGTGAGCGGCATCGTCACCGGCCTGGATCCGGAGATCAACCTGTTCGATGGGATTCGGCCCTTCGCCCGCGATCTGGCGGCGGCCGAGGGCCAGGACTGGCTGGCGACGCTGCGCGACGAGGCGGGTGATCTGACGCGGGCGCTGCTGGCGCTGCCACGGCGGATGGATCAGTTCTACGCCACCGCGCAGCGCGGCGACCTGCGGGTCGTCATCGAGACGCGCGAACTGGAGCGGCACGTTCGACGCGTCGAGCGTGCCACCAACCGCCTGGCGGGGGCGGTCATCGCGGCGGCCGCGCTGCTCGGCGGCGTGGCGCTGCAGCTCGGCGGCGCGGTCGACGAGGCGCGGCTGTGCTGGCTGGCGGCGGGGCTGGCAGCCTGGCTCAGCCTGCGGCGCGGGCGCACCTGAGCCACAGGCCTCAGCGGGCGTCGCCGAAGCCAAACAGTAGCTCTGCCTCGCAGGCCAGTTCGTCGCCCACATGGGCGCGGGCGCTGGCTTTGCCGATTGTGCCGCGCATGCGCTCGAACGTCGTCTCGAGCTGCAGGACATCGCCCGGCACGACCTGGCGGCGGAAGCGTGCCCGATCGATGCCGGCGAAGAATGCCAGCCTGCCGCGGTGCTCGGGCAGCGCCAGCGCCGCCACCGCGCCGGTCTGCGCCATGGCCTCGATGATCAGCACGCCCGGCATGATCGGGTAGCCGGGAAAATGCCCGGCGAAGTGGGGTTCGTCGCCGCTGACGAGCTTGCGCGCCACGGCGCGGCGGCCGGGCTCGAGCTCGAGGATCTGATCGATCAGCAGAAACGGTGGACGGTGCGGGATGATCGCCATGATCTCGTCGATCGTCAACAATGGGACACTCCTCGCGGCATCGCCGCCGCTTGACGCTCTGACCAACGTCGCGCATAGTAGCACTGGCGGCGGCGTATCGCAACGGCGGCGGCAAGCACAGCGAGGGAGCGGCGGCGTGCACATCGCGATCAACGGCATGTTCTGGGGCGAGCCGCGCGTCGGCAGCGGGCAATACCTGCGCGGCCTGCTCGATGGGCTGCGCCACGTTGCGCCCGGGCTGCGCCTGACCCTGATCACGCCCGACGCCGGCGGCGTGCCGGTGCCCGCAGCGATCGGGCACGTGCCCGCCCGGCTGCCGGCGCTGCCGGCGGGGCTGGCCAAGGTGTGGTTCGAGCAGGTCGCCGTGCCGCGGCTGGCGCGCAATGCGGGGGCTGATCTGCTGCACGTGCCATACTTCGCGCCGCCGTGGCACAGCACCGTGCCGTGCGTCACCACCATCCTCGACGTCATCCCGCTGCGCTTTGCCGCGTACCGCCGCAGCCTCAGGGTGCGGGCCTACCTGCGCCTGGTCGCTGCCGCCGCGCCGCGCGTGCGCCGGGTGATCGCGATCTCCGAGGCATCGCGGCGCGACATCCTCCTGACGCTGCGCCTGCCGGCCGGGTGCGTCAGCACGACGCTGCTGGCGGCCGCGCCACACTACCACCCGATCGCCGATGCTGCCGCGCAACTGGCGCGGAGCCATGGCATCGAGCGGCCATTCATCTACTACGTCGGCGGCTACGACCAGCGCAAGAGCGTCGATACGCTGATCGCGGCATTCGCCCAGGGGCGCCGCAGCGGCGCGCACGACCTCGATCTCGTGCTGGCCGGCGGGCCGCCGGGGCGCGGCGGCGGGCTGTTCGCCCCGCTCGACGACCTGATCGCCGCGAGCGGCGTGGCCCGTCACATCCGGCGCGTCGCGGTGAGCGATGCGGAGAATGCGCTGTTCTACAGCGCCGCGACGATCTGCGCCTATCCGTCGCGCTACGAGGGCTTCGGGCTGCCACCGCTCGAGGCGCTGGCCTGTGGCGCCGCGTGCCTGGTCTCCGATGCGGCCAGCCTGCGCGAGGTGGTCGGCGATGCGGCGCTGATCGCGCCGGCGGGCGACGTGGCCGCCTGGGCGGCGGCGCTGGCGCGGCTGGCCGGCGATGCGGCGCTGCGCGTCGACCTCGGCCGCCGCGGCCGGCAGCGGGCGGCGCAGTTCGACTACCGCCGCACCGCGCAGCAGACGCTCGCGATCTATCAGGAGCTGCGATGCGCGTCGTGATGCTGTCGAAGGCGCTGGTGCATGCGGCCTATCACCAGAAGTGCGTCGAGCTTGCGGCGCTCCCCGGCATCGAGTTGATCGTGCTGGTGCCGCCGGCATGGCGCGAGCCGCGCGTCGGCGAACAGCGCCTCGAGCTGCGCCACAGCGACCATTACCAGATCCAGGTGCTGCCGATCCGCCTGAACGGCCGGCATCATCTGCACTATTACCCGACCATCGGCCGCGTCCTGCGCGCGCTGCGGCCGGACATCGCCCACATCGACGAAGAGGCCTTCAACGCCGCCACGGCGCACGCGATGTATCACGGCCGGGCCGCCGGCGCACGGTGCTGTTTCTTCAACTGGGCCAACATTGCCCGCTGGTATCCGCCGCCCTTCGGCTGGTTCGAGCGCGCCGTGTTCGGCATGGCCGCGCACGGCATCGCCGGCAACCACGAGGCAGCGGCGCTCATCCGCAGCCACGGCTACCGTGGGCCGCTCGCGATCATCCCGCAGTTCGGCGTCGATCCGGCGCGCTTCGCGCCGCGCCCGCACCAGCCGCGCGCGCAGTTCACCATCGGCTACGTCGGCCGGCTCGTCGCCGAGAAGGGCGTCGCCGACCTGATCGCCGCCCTGGCACTGCTGCCCGATCACTGTCACCTGCTGATCGTCGGCGACGGCGTCGAACGTGCGGCGCTGCAGCAGGCGGCGCAGGCTGCCGGCGTCGCGGCGCGCGTCACGTTCCAGGCCGGCGTGCCGTCGGCGGCGATGCCCGAGATCTACCACCGCTGCGATGTGCTGGTCGTACCATCACGCACGACCAGCGGCTGGAAGGAGCAATTCGGCCGGGTGATCATCGAGGCGATGAGCTGTGGCATTCCGGTGATCGGCACGTCGTCGGGCGAGATTCCGCGGGTGATCGACGACGCCGGGGTGATCGTCGCCGAGGGCGCGCCGGCCGAGCTCGCGGCGGCGCTGCAGCGGCTCGCCGCCACGCCGGCGCTGGCCGCCGAGTTGGCGCAGCGCGGGCGGGCGCGGGTGCTGGCGCACTATACCCAGCGCGCGATCGCCCGGGCGACCGCCGAGGTGTATGCGGCGATGCGCGATGCGCCGCCCCGGCCGATGCCGGCCGCGCGCCAGTGACGGACAGCCACCCGGCTCAGGCCTCGCCGAGGACGTAGCGCCGCAGCGCCAGCGCCACGCCATCGTGGTCGACGGACGCGGTCACCGCGCGGGCGTTGGCGCGGATGGGCGCCGCGGCATTCGCCATCGCCACGCTCATGCCGGCCACGGCGAACATGCTCAGGTCGTTTTCATTGTCGCCGATCGCCAGCACCTCATCGCCCGGCACGCCGTAGCGCTGCATCAGATCGGCCAGCGCCGCACCCTTGCCGACCCCATGCGGCAGGAACTCGAGGAAGTCGGCGCCGGTGCGGATGACGTCGACCGTCGCGCGCAGGGCATCGCCGAGCGTCGCATCGGCGGCGCCCGCCGGCGCGAACGTGAGGACCTTCACCACGTCGGGCAGCGCTATCAGTTCGTCGCGGCTGTGCAGCAGCGAGGGTGGCTCGCCGTAGTGCGACAGGCTGTTGGCCAGCGGGTTGCCATGCTCGGTGGCGATGCGCGACGGTGAGAACACCAGGTATGGTGCGGCGTGTCGGGCCAGGACGGTGATCACCGTGCGGAGCTCGTGGGGCGTCATGCGTCGACGCACCTGCAGTTCGCCGCTGCGTGGATGGGCCAGCACCGCGCCATTTGCGGTGATCTGCCAGTCATCGAAGCCCAGCTCGCGGGTATAGCGCTCGACCGACGCAAACATGCGCCCGGTGGCGATGAGCACATGGGCGCCGGCCTGGCGGCACGCATCGATCGCCGCGCGGTTTGCCGGGCTGATGCGGTACTCGCGGTCGAGCAGGGTGCCATCGAGATCGATGGCGACCAGACGGATGGGCATCGTTCCTCCTCATTGCGCTCGCGGCGCACGCCGGGCCGATGGAGCGTGCGCCTGCGCGGCTCACGGCAGCGTGGCGAGCCATTCGGGCGTGGCAAACTTGCTGGCCACCAGCGCTTCGGCGGCGGCGAGATCGGCCGGCCCGAGCGTCGCCGGCGTCGCGTCGGTGGTGCCGACAAAGCCCGCTGCCAGCTGCGCCATCACCTGCCCGCGCGTCAGGCCCGTCTGTCGCCGCAGCGGATCGACGCGACGGGCTGCGCTGGCTGTCCCCTTGTCGCTCAGCTTCTCGCGGCCGATGCGCAGCACCTCGAGCATCCGGGCCGCATCGATGTCGTAGGCCATCGTCACGTGATGCAATACCGCGCCCGCGCGGCGCGTCTGCGCGGCGCCGCCGATCTTGCCGGCCGCCGACGTGATGTCGTTGATCGGCTGATACCATGCGACCACGCCGAGCGCAGCGAGCGCGGCGAGCACCCACGCGTCGAGGAAGGCATACGACTCGCCGGCGCTCATGCCGCGCACCAGCCGGTCCGGCGCGATCAGCGAGTAGGTGATGGTGTTGCCCGGCTCGATGAACATCGCGCCGCCGCCGGTGATGCGCCGTACCACCGTGATGCCATGGCGCGCCGCCGCCGCGGCATCGACCTCGTTGCGCAGCGACTGGAACCGGCCGATCACCACGGCCGGCGCCGACCACTCCCACAGCCGCAGCAGCGCCGGGCGTCGTCCGGCGGCGACGGCGGCCAGCAACGCCTCGTCGAGGGCCATCTGCAGCAGCGGTGGGCGCGGGGTGTCGTGAATCACCTGCCAGGGCCACTGGCGCCAGCGCTCGGCGTCATGCATCGGGCGCTCCGGCGGCGATGGCCCGGCACACCGCCGTGGCGATGCCGTGCGGCGACACGCCGAGCAGCTCGGCGTCGGCGGCGGCGGCGGCGAGCAGCGCCGCCAGCGACTCCAGCGCCAGATCGGCCGGCTGGGCCTCGAGCGCGTCGGTCAGCCAGCCGAGCGCCTCATCGGGCGCCAGGAAGAAATCTCCGCTCAGCTGAACCTGGCACAGGCGGCCATCGATCACCAGCAGATCGACGACGACGAGCTTGCCGCCGGGCTGTTTATATTCGCCGTGGAGACGATTCATGGTGTGCGTCCATTCTCATCGTCGGCCGTTCTGCCGGCGACGGTCACGGGCCGCGCCGGCCAGCCCGCCCAGCGCAGTATACCCGATCCGGTGTGGCCGCGCCCCGCCCGATTGCCGCGGTGTGCGCGGCACGCCGGGCCGTGCGCCGGCTCCGCATGCTATACTCGGATCGTGATGCCCATGATTGGTGGTGCCGCGATGACACAGCCCCATGACGTCCTGGTGATCGGTGCCGGCGCAGCCGGCCTGGCGGCGGCGCGCACGCTCCACGACGCCGGCCTGCGCGTCGCCGTGCTCGAAGCCCGCGAGCGCAGCGGCGGTCGGGTCTGGACCGATCACGACTTTGCGTCGGTGCCGGTCGAGCGCGGCGCCGAGTTCATCCATGGCGCCGGCGTGGCGACCTGGGAATGGCTGCGGCGCAGCGGTGGCGCGGCGCTGCCGTGGCGCCGCTGGGACGGCCGGCGGGTGGCGCTGGGTGCGGGCCGCGTGGCGAGCTCGTGGATCTTCCGCGCCCGCCGCGATCTGGCGCGGGCCATGCAGGTCGAGCAGGCGATCGCCGCGTATGCCGGCGCCGAGTGCTCGCTGGCCGACTGGCTGCGGCACGAGGGGTACTCGCCGCTGGCGCAGCATCTGGTCGCCGCACGCATCGCGTATGCCTGGTGCAACACCCCCGACCAGCTCAGCATGCACGAGCTGGCGCGGGAGCTGCGCGAGGCGCCGGCCGGGTCGGCGGGCGGCGATTTTCGCATTCGCGACGGCTACGACCGGGTGCTGGCCCGGCTGGCCGACGGGTTGACCATCCATCATGGCCGGCCGGTGACGGCGCTGCGCTGGGACGCCGACGGCGTCGCGGCCGATGTGCCCGACGGCGTGCTGCAGGCGCGCGTCGCGGTGGTCAGCGTGCCGCTGGCGCTGCTCCAGGCGCGGCAGATCACCTTCACGCCCGACCTGCCGCCGGCCCGGCGCGCCGCGCTGGGGCGCCTGGCGATGCGGCCGGCGCTCAAGCTGCTGCTGCGCTTCGCCGAGCCGTTCTGGGACCGCGGCATGACGTTCCTCACCGCCGACCGGCCGCTGATGGTGTGGTGGGTCATCCGCCGCGAGCTGCCGCTGCTCACCGGATTCGCCACGGCGGACATCGCCGAGCGACTGCGCGCCGGTGGCGCCGACGCGGTCCTCGAGGGCGGCCTGCGCGCGCTCGGCGCCACCTACGGCCCCATCGTGCGCCGCAGCCTGCGCGACTGGCGCGTCGTCGACTGGGCCGCCGATCCCTGGGCGCGCGGTGGCTATAGCTCGGTGCCAGTCGGCGCAGCCGGGTCGCGGGCGATCATCGCGGCGCCGCTCGGGCCGCTGCTGTTCGCCGGCGAGGCGACGGTCACCGACGACGATCCATCCACCGTCCACGGTGCGCTGGTGAGCGGTGTGCGCGCCGCCCGCGAGGCGCTCGTGCAACTGCGGCACGCGCCGGGCGCGCAGGCGTGACGGCTGTGCGCCATCAGGCCAGCGCCGCATGCGCCGCCGCCACCCGCGACAGCGTGCGCTCACGCCCAAGTGCCGCCAGCGTCTCGAACAGCGGCGGAGCGACCGTACGCCCGGTGACCGCCACGCGCACCATGCCGAACAGCGGGCCGGGCTTCAGGTCCAGCGTCGCGCACAGCCCGCGCAGCGCCTCCTCCAGCGCCGCCACCGACCAGGTGTCGAGGGTCGCCAGCCGCGCCCCGACCGCCGCCAGGGCCGCCGCGGTCGTCGCTGCATCAAGCTTCCTGGGGATCAGTTGCTGCGGATCGTAGGTGAGCGGCGCGTCGCTGCCGTGGGGCGCCACCTCGCGCATGAAGAACTCGAGCAGCCCCGGCGCCTCGCCGAGCTCCTTGAGGCGCTCGTGGATGAGGGGCGCCACCAGCAGCAGCAGCGCCTGCTGCTCCGCCGTCGGCGGGTCCTCCAGCAAGCCGGCATGCACCAGAAACGGCGTGATCGCCGCGATCAGCGCCGCAGGCGCCAGCGCACGGATGTAGATCCCGTTCATGTCGAGCAGTTTGTCCGGATTCCAGCGCGCCGGCGACGGCTGGACCCGCTCGATGCCGAAGCGCGCGACGACCTCGTCGCGCGTCATGATCTCGGTGTGGTCGTCGTAGCTCCAGCCCTGCAGCGCCAGGTAATTGAACATCGCGTCGGGCAGGTAGCCGCGCTCCCAGAAGCGGTTCGCCGCGACATCGTCGAAGCGCTTCGACAGCTTGCCACGGCCGTCCTGCCGCAGGATCGGCGGCAGATGCGCGAAGACCGGCGGCCGCCAGCCGAACGCCTGGTACAGCAGCACGTGGTATGGCGTGCTCGGCACCCACTCGTCGCTGCGCAGGACATGCGTCACCTGCATCAGGTGATCATCGACCAGGTGTGCCAGGTGATAGACCGGCATGCCGCTCGACTTCAGCAGCACGATGTCGTACAGGTTCGTGTGATCGATCTCGATGCCATCGCCACCCCGCACCAGATCATGAAAGCGCGTCCGCCCCTCGAGCGGTACCTTGAGCCGCACCGTGTAGGGTGCGCCGGTCGCCTCGCGGGCCGCCACCTGCTCGGCAGTCCAGTCGCGCTCGGGGCCGCGGTAGCGGAACGGGCGGCGCTCGGCGTCGGCCTGCGCGCGCGCCTGGCTGAGCTCGTCCTCGCTGACGAACGACTTGTAGGCATGGCCGCTGGCCAGCAGGCGTTCGACGAACGGGCGGTAGATCCCTGCTGCATGGCGCTCCGACTGGACGTAGGGGCCGTGCGGCCCGCCGATGTCGGGGCCTTCGTCCCACGTGATGCCGACCCAGCGCAGCGACGACATCAGGTCATCGGCGGCACCGGTGACCGAGCGCTTCTCGTCGGTGTCCTCGATGCGCAGGATGAACGTGCCGCCGTGATGCCGGGCGAAGAGCCAGTTGAACAGCGCGGTACGCACCCCGCCGATATGCAGATACCCCGTCGGGCTTGGCGCGAAACGCACCCGGACTGAGCCGCTCATGATCCCTCTACGATGATTGCAGGATTCCTGGTCGCCGACCGGCGGACGCGCCAGTATAGCATGGCGGCATACCGCCTGCCACCATCGCCCGCGCAGGGCGGGGCCGTCGCCCCGAAGGGCGCGGCCGCCGGGGCCAGGGCCGCCGACGCGGCCTGCCACCATCGCCCGCGCAGGGCGGGCTTTGCTGCGATGGAGCCGAGGGGTGTCCCACTTGCGGGCCGGACATCCCGCAACGTCTGGACGTGCGCTTGCCGCATCAGAATGGCGTGTCTTATGTGCCTGGGACAAACCCTACCCCCGAACACGCCGGGCAGTCCGGGGTGCAGGAGAGCGCCGGGCGGCCGGCGCATCAGCGCTGGCGGCGCCAGGACGCGACATTCCACGTGATCGGCGCGAACGGATCCGGCTGCAGCCCGACGATCCCGCCAGCCGCGTAGGTCAGCGACAGGCGTTGAAACAGCGGAATCGCCGGCACTTCCTGCGTCCAGAGCTGCTGCTGCAGCAGATACGCCGTGCGACGCACTGCCGGGTCCGGCGTCGAATCCGCCTCGCGCATCGCCCGATCGGCGTCGCGGAAACACCAGCCGGCATAGTTGTCGCCGATCCAGTTGTTCCCCTCGCTCGGCACCGCACCACAGCTCCACAGCAGCAGGCCACCCGGCTCGGTATCGGCGATCCAGCCGAACAGCACCAGATCGAACTGGCGGAACGACATCGGCCCATCGGCCGAGAACAGCTCCGATGACGGCACCTCGGTCAGCACGATATCGATGCCGATCGCTGCCATATCGGCGACGAACAGCTCGGCGACCCGCTGGCGGAGCGGGCTGCCCTCGGGCAGCAGCAGCTGGAAGTTGAGCGTCTCGCCCTCGGGCGACGCGCGCACCGTCTGGCCCTCTGCCAGCACGTAGCCCGTCTCGTCGAGCAGGCGGCGCGCTTCATCGGGGTTGTAGGGATAGCGCGTCAGTTGCTCGGGATCGACCGCCTCGTCGTTGCCCGGCAGCACCCAACTCTCGAGGATCGGCACGCGCCCGGCATAGACCGCGTCGATCATCGCCTGGCGGTTGATGCCGTGGGCGATCGCCCGCCGGATGCGGATGTCCTGCAGCACCGGCAGATCGAGGTTGAAGTCGATGTGCTCCCAGACGGGCGTCAGTGTGTAGAGCACCTGCCGGCCCTCGCTGGCATCGCGGTCGAGGATGGCGAACTCCTCGACGGGAATGCGGTCGGTGACGCCGAGGTCGAGGTTGCCGTTCTGCAGGTTGGCGCGCATGACATCGATGCCGCCAAGGACCTTCAGCACCAGCCGCGACGCCGCGGGCGGCGTACCGAAGTAGTATGGGTTACGCACCAGCCGGATCTCGTCGCCACTGAGGCCTTCGAGCATGTACGGCCCGTACCCGACCGGCGAACGGGCGTAGTCGCTGGTGGGAATGTCGGCCGGCTCGATGCCGCTCAGCAGATGCCGCGGCAGCGGCGTCCAGAACGTCCGGAAATAGGTCGGGCCGAAGTAGTCCGGCTGCAGCAGCGCCCGCGTGGTATGGTCATCGACCTTCTCGTAGGTGACCACCTGGGTCAGCAGTTCGCGCATCTCGGTGCTCTGTGGGGCCTCGCGCGACACCTCGTAGGCGAAGACCGAGTCGTCGGCGGTGACTGGCGTGCCGTCGGACCAGCTCAGGGCCTCGTTCCAGTGATAGGTGACGGCGAGCTGCTCGACGTCGGTGATCACCTCGGTGACGGTGGTGGTGATGTTCCCGGCGGCATCGAGGTAGACGCTGGCGTCGCGGATCTCGACGTCGCCGTTCTCGAACGATGGGATGCGGTCGAGTACGCCGGTGGTGGTGTAGTTGTACGAAAATGGCAGCACCGGCGAGGGAAACAGCAGTTCGACCAGTGGCGCCGAGACCCGCCGGTCGCCGGCCGTCGCGGGGTAGGGGAAGGCGCTGGTCGGGCGCTCGCCGAGGGCGATGATCCACGTGTCCTCGCGCGCGGCGATCTGCTCGGCGACTGCGGCGCTGGTGGGCAGCACCAGTGCGCCGGCTGGCGTCGCCGTCGCGCTGCCATCGGCTGGCGCGACGCCACCCTCGATGGCGCAGGCCACGATGAGCGGCACGACGAGCGCGAACAGGAGCAGGCGGGCCGTGTGGGGCTGAGTGCGTCGGTCCATGGCGTCTCACAGCATGATCAGCACATTGAGTGTACCAGTGAACGTCGTGTTTGTCCAATGGTTGACAGCTTGATCGGGGTGTGCTACTATTCGCCACCGTGCCGGTGTAGCTCAGTGGTTAGAGCGAACGACTCATAATCGTTAGGTCGGTGGTTCGATCCCACCCATCGGCACCACAGGGGGCCCGGCTTCGGCCGGGCCTCGGCGTTGGCATCCGAACGACGCGACGGAGGCGAGACCCCGATGACAGACGAACCGCGGCGCGCGCTGGTGATCGGTGCCCATCCCGACGACAACGAGTTCGGCGCGGGCGGCACGGTCGCCCGCCTGATCACCGAGGGCTGGGACGTCACCTACATCATCGGCACCAATGGCAACAAGGGGAGCCACGATCCAGCGCTCTCGCCGTACGCGCTCGCGGCGCAGCGCGAGGCCGAGCAACTGGCTGCCGCCGCGGCGATCGGCGGCGCGCGGGTGATCTTCCTGCGATACAACGACGGCGAGATCGACGCGACGCCGGCGCTGCGCCTCGAGATGGCGCTGTATCTGCGCATGCTGCGGCCGCATCGGGTCTTCACCCACGATCCGTGGAAGCAGTATATGTTCCACCCCGATCATCGTGCCATCGGATTTGCCGTCATCGACGGGATGGTCTCGGCGCGCGACCACCTGTTCCTGCCGGGTCTGGGCCAGGTCGGCGTCGCCGTCTGGCGGCCGGAGGCGCTGTACCTGTGGGGCGCCGAGCAGCCGGATCACGTCGAGGACATCAGCGCGACGCTTGAGCACAAGATCGCGGCGCTGCGTGAGCATCACACCCAGCTTGATCGCGCCACCGGATGGGAGCAGCGCGTGCGCCAGCGCGCGAACGACCTGGGCCGCGAGCATGGGCTGGTTGCCGCCGAAGCGTTCCGGCGCATGCCGGTCTGACGGGACGGGCGGCGGCGCCGGCTCACAGCAACTCGACGTCGGCATCGAGGATCGTCAGATCGGGGCGCTCAGTCTCGATCCATGCCAGCAGCGCTTCGACCTGCTGGCGCGCGTGGTCGCCGGTGCGTGCGACACACGCGATGCCGAGGACGCAGCGGGCGTGCAGGTCGTGGGCATCGACTTCGGCGATCGAGATATTGAAGCGCCGGCGCGCCCGTTCGCGCAGCGACGTGATGCTGCTGCGTTTCTCCTTGAGCGAGCGGACGCCGGGGAGATACAGCGAGAGCAGGCAGGTCGCGGTGATCATCGCTCAGTTCCAGGCCCATGGGTGCGGGTAGGTGCCGGCGGGATGCGTCGGCGGCAGCAGCGCCTGCTCGGCGCGCAGCCGGGCGATCATCTCGATGATCCGGGCCGTGGGTGCGGACTCCAGCCAGCGCTGCTTCTGCGCCAGGCTCACCTGCAGCGCATGCGCCAGCCCATCGACGAGCCCCGGCCCATCGTCGAGCTCCATCGTCTCGACTGGCTGGCCAGTCGCCGCCTGGAGCGCCCGCCAGTACTGCAGCAGTGCGCGCCGCAGCCGCAGCTGTGCGGCGCGCTCGGGCGGCGGGTGGACCGCGCCGTACGCCTCGGCGCGCGCGATCAGATATGGTGTGTCGCTCATGATTGCGCCGATGCGGAAGCGCTGCACCCCACTCGACTGCAGGTAGTAGCGGCCATCCTGGAGCCGCACGCTGTCGTGGATGCGCACGGTCGTCCCCACGGCACAGATCTGGTCGAATCCCCCGGCCGCCACGGTGACGGCCGCATGGCCTGCCGGGACGGTGCGCAGCACGACGCCGAAGCCGGTCTGCTGATCCAGGCAGTCGCCGATCATCGTCCGGTAGCGAGGCTCGAAGATATGCAGGGCCAGCGGCGCCCCGGGGAACAGCACCATATCGAGGGGGAACAGCGGCAGATGTTGCAGATCCACGTTCGACACCTCACGACCAGACGCGGCAGACCAGGCCCTTGAGGTATTCGCTCTCGGGGAAGGTCAGCAGGACGGGATGATCGGGCGCCTGGGTCAGGCGCTCGACGATCTGGACATCGCGGCGGGCGTCGACGGCGGCGCCGAAGACGACCTTCTGGAACAGCTCGGCGCTGACCAGCCCGGAGCACGAGCAGGTGGCCAGCACGCCGCCGGGCCGCAGCAGCTGCATCGCGATCAGGTTGATGTCTTTATAGCCACGCGTGGCGCGTTCGAGTTGGCCAGCGCTGTGGGCGAACTTGGGCGGATCGAGGATGACGACGTCGAACTGGCGCTCTTCGTAGCGCAGCCGGCGCAGTTCGCGAAAGACATCGCCAGCCACGCAGTCGATGGCACAGCCGGCCGACCGGCGCGCGGCCTGGCGCTGCAATGCCGACAGCGCGGTGTCGCTGGCGTCGATCGCCAGCACGCTGCGAGCCACGGCTGCGGCAGCGAGGCTGAAGCCACCAGTGTAGCAGAAGGCATCGAGGACGTCGGCGTCGCCGCAGTAACTGGCCACCCGCCGGTGGTTGCGTACCTGATCGAGATACGCGCCGGTCTTCTGCCCTCCGACAGGATCGACCTGATACGACCGGTCGTCGTCGACGACCTCGAGCCCGACAGGCGGCATCGTGCCACGGTGCAGCACGGACTCCTGCGGCAGGCCTTCCTTCACGCGGGCTTCGGCGTCGCCGCGTTCGTAGATGCCGGCCGGCCGCAGCAGGTCGTCGAGGATGTCGACGATCATGCCGGCGCGCGCGGCGATGCCCTGGGTCAGCAGTTGCAGCACCAGGTAGTCGGCGTAGCGATCGACGATCAGCCCCGGCAGCCCGTCCGCCTCGGCATAGACCAGGCGGCAGGCGCCATCGCGCCGGTCGAAGCCGCTGCGCGCGCGGTGGTCGATCGCCCGCGCGATGCGCCGGCGGAAGAGCGCCTCGTCGAGCAATTCGGCTTCGTCCCAGCTGAACAGCCGCACGCGGATCTGCGAGCCGCTGCTCCAGGTGCCGCGCGCCAGCCAGGTGCCGTCGGCGGCCTGGACATCGACGACGTCGCCACGGCCGACATAGCCGGCCACGCGTGCGATCGCGCCCGAGAAGATCCATGGATGGCGCTGCTGCACGGGCCGTTCCTTGCCCTCGGCCAGGATGACTGTTGTCACGATTCCTCATCTGTTCGTCCGGCACGTGCCGGAGTACGATCGACGGACGCGCACCCTGCGTGGCCGCGCCCACTCAGGCGGCCTGATCGGCGCGCTGCGCCGCCAGCACGACGCGGAACCCCAGGAATGCGTTGCGCACCGTCGGCGCCAGCCGGAAGCGGCAGGCACAGCGCGCATAGCCGTGGGGATTGGCGTAACACCCGCCGCGGGCGATGCGCCGGCCGGCGGCCGCCGGATCCTCGCGGCCATCCGCGGCACGGTACGGATAGCCGCGGTCGAGCGTGTGGGTCCATTCCCAGACGTTGCCCGCCATATCGAGACACCCCGCCGGGCTGGCGCCAGCCGGCCAACTGCCCACCGGCGTGGTCAGCGCCAGGCCGGTCTCGCGCGTGTTGGCGGCGTCGGGCCGCCACGCATCGCCCCAGGGAAACTGCCGGCCATCCGTGCCGCGCGCGGCGTACTCCCATTCGGCCTCGGTCGGCAGGCGCGCGTGCCAGCCGTGCCATGCCGGCCACGCGGCGAGCTGCGGCGTGAGCCAGTCGCAGAACGCGCGGGCGTCGTGCCAGGTCACATCGACGACCGGGTGCAGCGCACGGCCGGCTGGCGGCATACCGCCCGACCACCCGGCGGGGGCAGCGCTGCCGGTGTCGGCGACGAACCGGGCATACCAGTGCATCGTGACCGGCGTGGTCGCGATCGCGCAGCCGGCGACGGCGACGGCATGCTGTGGCGCCTCTTCGCGATACGACTCGCGCGTGCCGCCGTAGTGGCGCGCCAGCGTGCTCAGCTGCCGCTCGGCAGTTCCCATCATGAAGCGGCCGGCCGGCAGCGCCGCGAACGCCGGCCAGCCACCGTTCAGACGATCTGCCATCGGCTCCCCTCGGCGGTCTTGGTGATCTCGATATGCACGGGGAACATGTCGCGCAGCTCCTGGATGTGGGTGACGACGAGGATGCGACGGAACTCGTGCTGCACCGACGTGATCGCCTCGATCAGCCGGTCACGTCCCTGGGCGTCCTGCGAGCCGAAGCCCTCGTCGATGAACAGCGTCTCGAGGTGCGCGCCGGCGCGGCGCGCCAGCAGCTTCGACAGCGCGATGCGGATCGCGAAGTCGATGCGGAAGGCCTCGCCGCCGCTGTAGGCGGCGTAGTCGCGCGTGCCCATCTGATCCGAGATCTTGATGTCGAGCGATTCGATCACCTGATCATTGGCGCCGGTGTGTTGGGTGGCGAACTGAACCTGGAGCTGATTGTCGCTCATCGTGCGCAGCAGCGCATTCGCCTCGGTCTCGATCTCGGGCAGCGCACGGTCGATGAGCATCGCCTGGATGCCCTTCTTGCCGAACGCGCGCACCAGCGTCTGGAATCGCTGACGTCGCAGGGCGAGCTCCGCCTGTTCGCGCAGGGCGGTGGCGTGGTCGACGGCGGCCGTCTCGCTGGCAGTCAGCCTGGCGCGATGTTCGCCGACGTCGCGCTGCCAGACGGCCAGATCGTCGCTGCAGCGCTGCACGTCCCGGATGAGCGCATCGCGCCGGGCCGGCATGTCGCGCAGCGTGTGGCTCGTCTGGCGCAGCTGCGTCAGGTGGGCCTCGATCGCGGCGAGCTCGGCATCGAGGTGGGCGAGCGCATCGCGCTGGGACTGGACCCGCGGCTGGTCGCGCGCCAGCGCTCCCTCGGCTTCGCTGAGCTGGCGCGCCTCCTCGGCCCAGTGTGCCAGCTGGTGCATGGCGCTGCGGGCGGCGGCGAGCAGGAGCGGCACGTCGGCGAGCGGTGCCAGCTGGTGCTCGAGATCGATCAGCGCGGCGCGCGGTGCTGCCGCCACCTGCCCGAGATCCCAGGCGCGCCGGCGCGCGTCGAGATCACATTCGACCTCGAACAGTGCCGGGTCGTTGCTGCTGATCTCGTGCAGGGCTGCCTCGCGGGCCTGCAGCGCGAGCGCCAGGGCGCTGCGCGCGGCGATGGCCGCGTCGATGCGCTCGAGATCGTCGTCGATGCGCTGCAGCGCCTGGTCGAGGGCTGCGATGCTGCCGCGTTCGCCGATCCGCGCTTCGATGGTGATCAGCTCGCTGCGCGCCGACTGTTCGAACTCGCGGCGCGACAGCAGCCCGTCGATCTCGGCCAGCCGCAGGCGCTCGCGCTGGTCGAGCTGGGCGCGCAGCTCGCCGAGCTCGTGCCGCGCCTGCCGGATCTGGGCGAGCTCGGTGCGGCGGCGGTTGAGCTCTTCGGCCTGCTGCTCGATGGCGCGCAGCCGGGCCTGCTGTTCCTGCTGCGCGGCGTCGAGCTGCTGGCGGGCGTCGCGCAGCTCGACGTAGGTGGTGCGCAGGCGGGCCAGCGCGTCGTCGTACCCGGCCAGCAGCCGGAGCCGGTTGGCTTCGTCGAGCGGCATCCCACAGTGCGGGCAGATCGGCACCTGGCCGGCGGGCGCCGCTTCGAGCGCCTGACGCCGGGCGCGCGCCTCCTCGCCCTCGTGCTTGATCCGCGTCTGGTGCGCGTCGAGCTCGCCGCGCTCGCTGGCCAGGCGTTCGAGCGCCGCGCGCACCGCGGCCTGCTGCTGGACGTGCTCCTGGCCGCGTGCGATGGCATCGCCGGCGGCGCGTTCGGCGTGCTCCAGCGCCGTCTCGCCGCGCAGGCGCTCCTCGGCCTGGTGGATCCGCTGCAGCAATGCATCACGCTCGGCATGCAGCATCTGGGAGCGCGCGTCGATGGCATGCCGCAGTTCGGCGCGCCGCAGCTCGAGCCGGTGATGGTCGGCGCGCTGCTGCTGCAGCACGCCGCGCTGGGCGCGCAGCTGCTCGCGCTGGCCATCCAGCGCGCGCAGCGGCTCGAGGCGCGCCTGCAGCTCGGCGATCTCGTGGCGCAGGTGTGGCGCACGTGCGGCGCGCTCGCGTAGCTGCGCCAGCCGCTCCTCGAGCCGCACCACGGCAGTTGCGTGGTCGTGCTGCTCCAGCAGCACGTCGCGCCGCTTGGCGTCGACGGCCACCCGCAGCTGCTCGTAGCGCTCGCGCACCGCCTCGAGACGGCCGTGCTCGGCAATCGCCGCCTGCAGCTGCAGCACGCCCGCGCCGATCCCGGCACGGCGCGCCAGCAGCGCCGACCAGCCGGCGATGCGCTGCTGCGTCTGCTCCAGTTCGCCGATGCGCTGGATCCGCTCGCGCTGCAGCCGCTCGAGGTCTGCCTGCAGCCCGCCCAGCCGCTGTCGCGCGCCTTCGAGGGTGCGCACCGCCTCCTGGGCGTCCTCGAGGTCGTTCCGCAGCTGCGCCAGGCGCTGCTCGGCCTCGTCGCGGCGCGCCGTCGCCGCCTCGACCAGGGCCGCATGCTGGTCGCGCTGCGCCGCAATCCCCGCCAGCACCGCCAGCCGGCCCTCGTGGGCCTGAATCCCGGCCTCGAGGCGCACGACGTGCGCCTTGGCACGCGACTCGTAGGCGTCGTAGTCGGCGAGCCCAAGGATTTCCCCCAGGATCGTCTTGCGTGCGTTCGGCGTGCTGCTGGTGAAGGCATCGGCGCGCCCCTGGCGCAGGAATGCCGAATGACTGAACAGATCGTGCGTCATGCGCAGCGTCGCCGTGATCGCCTGCTGCGTCGCCGTCTTCGTCGCACCGGTCAGCGTGCGCCAGCCCAGTTCGGATTCGACCTGAAACTCGAGCGGACTGATGCTGCTCTTGCCACGGCCGGCGCTCATGTGCCGCCGGATGACCCGGTAGCGCTGGCCGGCGACGCTGAAGATCAGCTCAACCATCACCTCGACGGCACCGAGCGCCAGCACATCCTTGTCGCCCCGCAGCCGCGTCTCGCCCCACAGCGCCCAGGTGATCGCGTCGAGCAGCGCCGATTTACCCGCACCATTGTTGCCGGCCAGACATGCGATGCTGATGCCGCGCAGGTCGAGCGGTGGCACGCCCTCGCGGTAGCACATGAAATTGCGCACGATCAGGCACTCGGGTACCATGCGGTCACTCCCCTCCCCATGCGGCCCATGGCTGATCGGCTGGCATGCCATAGCTCACCAGCGTCGCACAGTGACAGAACCCGACGCGCTGGTAGATGCGCATCGCGGCGGCGTCATCGGCGGTCAGGAAGACCAGATCGGCGCCGAGGCGCAGCGCGTCGTGTGCCATGGCGGCGGTGAGCGCCGTGGCGATGCCGCGGCCGCGGTAGCCGGGCAGCGTCGTGATGCCGGCGAGCTCGCAGAGCCCGTCGCGTGGCCCGCTGAACATCCCGCACGCGACCGGGCGGCCGGCCCAGCATCCCAGCCAGGCGCGGCCGGCGCCGAGCAGCAGGCGGCAGCGCTCGAGGTCATCGTCCGAGAACGCTGCGGCGGCGACGCCCCCGAAGCCCTCCTCGTTGATCTGCAGCACCGTGCGCAGCGTCGCGTCGTCGGCATCGGCCGGATGGCCGACGAGCGTTACCTCGGCCGGTGCGGCCGGCGGTGCGACCGTCGCCGCGCTGCAGACCAGCAGCGGCGCATGCAGCTCTGGCGCGTAGCCGAGCGCCTCGAGCGCTGCGGGTAGCTGCGGTGCAGCCTCGCGGATGAACTCGAAGCGCGGCCGGCGGTATCTGCTGCGAAACGCGTCCGCGACCTGCCCGAGGGCGAGGCTGTCGACCGGTGCGGCGTGGTTGGGGATGGCGTAGTTCTGGTGCGGCGCGACATCGTGCGGATTCAGGTAGACCGTCGCGATGCCGAGATCCCACGCACGGAAATGCGCCCGCGCGGTGTCGCGCAGCGATTGCTGGATGCGGTCGATCAGCGATGCGGTGGCAGACGTGCTCATGGTGCTCGATCAGGCGCGGCATGCATGGGTCGCTCACCAGAGTATAGCATGCCCGCCCGCGCGATGCGCCGCCAAGTGGGCAGTGGGCACGCGATGCGCCGTCGGGCCACCGGGTGGCCGGCACGGGCGAGCGCCCGCGCCACCCGGTGCGGTGTCACCGGGCTGCCCGGCCCGCGGCGGCACCTCGCATACGGCGCCCGTTCATGCGTGATCCCGCGCGCGCTCCGCCGTGCTCCGCGCGGCATCGGCCCGGCGGCCATGCCACCACCACGCCGCCAGCGCCAGCAGGGTGAGCGTCGCCAGCACCAGGCCCAGCGTGAACGCCCGGGGCTGGTAGGACATCTCGACCGTGTGGCGGCCGGCCGGCAGCCAGACGCCGCGGAACGCATAGTTGGCGCGGTACAGCCGGGCCGGTCGCCCGTCGACACGCACCTCCCAGTCGTCGGCGTAGGCGTCGGCCAGCACCAGCAGTGCGGCGCTGGCGGGCTGCGCCTCGATGGTGACCCGGTTGGGGCCGTAGCGTACGTCCGGCGTCGGCTCGGCCGCGGCGGCCGGCGCCAGCGGCGGCGGTGTCTCGGCCAGCAGCGCGACCTGTGCCGGATCAAACCCGTCGCTCGCCAGGCGCTCGAGCTGTGCCAGATCGTCGGGCACCACCTCGACCCGATGCACCAGCCAGGCGCGTGGCAATGCGGTGGGGTTGCGGTAGATCGTGCCCTCGTCGTCGCGCTGCACCAGCTCGAGCGGCTGGTAGCGCGCGGCATTCTCGCTGCCCGGCGCGAACACCAGGTAGCGCACATTCAGCATGTCGAGCAGGCGGCGATGGTGCCATGCCGAGGTGAAGTAGGCGCGGAACGCCATGAACCGCTCGCCGGTCCGGCGGTAATCCTTGCCGTCGATCAGGCGCACCAGCCGGTTGTAGCGCGCGGTGTAGAGCGACACATAGCCGCGGACATCCTCGAGGCCCAGCGCCGCCGCCAGATTCGGCGGCAGCACCCCCAGATCGCCGCCGAGGATGCGGAACGGCCCCGGCTGGCGCACCAGAAAATCGACCTGCCGCGTCGGCGGCAGCAGCGGTGCGGCCCGGACGTCGCCGCCCGGCTGCCCCAGCGCCGCGCGCAGATCGGCGGTCGGCGTGGCGAGCCGCGTCGCGACGGCATTGTGATGCGCTCCACCGTTCCAGAGCAGGTCGGCGGCGAGGGCGGCCAGCACGATCGGCCAGGCCAGCCAGGCGTATGCCTGGCGCGTGGTGCGCGCCAGCAGCGCCAGCGATGTCAGTGCGGCGAGGCTCGCCAGCCCCAGCCACAGCGCCGGCGCGAGCGGCTGGCGATACACCAGGGTGATGTATTCGCCGTAGCGCGACTGCGGCGTGAACAGCTGCAGGTGCCACAGCCCCCACCCGCCGACCAGCACGCCGGCGGCGGCGGTGATGCCGCGGTTCAGCCACAGCCACCACGGGCGCTGCCGCGCCATGCTCCCCAGCGCTTCGGCGCCGAGCCCCGCCAGCACCGCTGCGGCAAATCCCCAGACGACGAACCAGCGCGTGTGGTCTTCGAACTGGCGGTAGGGTGGCAGGAGCAGTGCCAGCGTATCGAGCAGCGGCGTGCGCAGCGCCAGCGCCAGCGCGGCGATCGCCAGGACGCCGAAGTAGGTGGTGGTGCGCAGCCGCGAGCGCAGCATCGCCAGCAGCGCCAGCGCCAGCGTCAGCAGGCCGGCATACGGCACCGACGGCTGCAGCCACTGCGCGCCCCACGCGGGCGCCGCGCCGGTGCGCGCGACCGCGCCCGTACCCGGCAGCAGCAGGCGCAGCAGCGTGACGAACTGCTCGTGCGCGTCGCCCGCCTGCACGCCGAGATCCGCGCGCTGCCCCTGCGACGACAGCTGCAGCGAGGGCAGCAGCTGCGGCGCCGCCAGCCCCAGCGCGACGATGACCGCCAGCGCCAGCCCGGCGAGCGGCCGCCAGCGGCGCAGCCCGAGCGCGCGCCAGCCCACATAGCCTGCGAGGCACAGCCAGATGTAGAATGCGACCTGCAGGTGGCTCAGCAGCGGCAGCGCCAGCGCGATCCCGGCGAATGGCCAGCGCCGCCAGCGCCCGTCGGCGATCGCCAGTTCCACCGCCCAGAATCCCCATGGCAGCATCGCCGTCGCGCCGGTATGGTGCGGGAATGGCAGCCATTGCAGCAGATAGCCGTTGAGCATGTACGCCACCCCGGCCAGCGTCGCCGCCCCGCGCCCCAGCCCGATGCGCCGGGCGAACAGGAACGTCCCCGCGCCGGCGAGCAGCACCTGGATGAACGCATACCAGCCGTAGGCATGCTCCAGTGGCAGCACGAGAAACACCAGGCTCGGCGGATAGAAGAAGCCTAGCTGCCCGTCGGCCAGCAGCGGCGTCCCGGTGAGCACCGCCGGATTCCACAGCGGCCAGGCGCCTTGCTGTACCAGTTGGTTGGCCAGGACGCGCCGGGGGTACACCTGGGTGACGGGATCGGTGGCCAGCGGGTTGGCCAGATCGACGCGCTCGTAGGAGAAGCGCCAGGGATGCAGGTGGAGCAGCACGTCGAGCGGCAGCAGCACGTTGCCGGGAATGAGCGCGCGCCATGTCAGCAGCAGCGCGATGCCGAGCAGCACGGCCAGCGGCGCATGGCGCGCGGGCCGCCATGGCCGCGCCGGTGCGCCTGCGCTCACGGACGGTCGATCGGGCTCTACCACTGCGCCTCCCTCATACATCGGTCGTCGACATGCTCTGGCCATTCTAATACGACTCGCCCGGCCGGCCGTCGCTGCCGCCGGGCGCCGGCCACGCGGGGCGGGGCGGCCCGTCTGCTGTGCTACCGCATCTCCATCACATCATTCACACCAACCTCACATCATCTGAACACCATCCACACATCCGGCGCCTAGACTGTCATCACATCAGCAGACGACCCTGTGTTGCACGACCGGGTTTCACCATCGGAGAGGAGCCACCGCCATGACCCGTGCCTTGTCCGCACTCGCCGCCGTCGCCGTCATCATCGGGATCCTGGCCTTCGCCGCGACGGCCAGCGCGGCGCGTACGCCGGCGCCGGCCGCGCCACGCCCACCCGCCGGCGGCGGTGGTGGCGTGCTGCGCATCGACTGCGCGCCGTCGCATACCGGCGCCGTTGATCCGATCGTCATGCCCGGACACACCGGCATGAGCCACATGCACCAGTTCTTCGGCAACCGCGCCACCGACGAGAACACCACCGCCGCCTCGCTGCGCGCCACGCCGGCCACGACCTGCTCGGACCGCGCCGACGGATCGGCCTACTGGGTGCCGACGCTGCTCAGCAACGGCACCGCCGTCACCCCCATCGTCGTCGAGGTGGCCTATCGCAAGACGGTCCGCGGCCGCGTGGTGGCGCATCCGGCCGGGCTCAAGCTGATCGCCGGCGATTCGCGCGCCACCGCCGCACAGCCGACCAGCGTCGTGTCGTGGGGCTGCACCGGCTCGCGCGCCGCCGGCACCGCCACGCCGCCGGCCTGCACCGGCCGGCAGAACCTGGTCGCGACCATCCGGTTCCCCGAATGCTGGGACGGCGTCAACCTCGACTCGGCCAACCACAAGAGCCATCTGAGCTACGCCAGCGCCGGCACCTGCCCGGCCGGGACGGTGGCGCTGCCGCAGCTCGAGCTGCGCGTGATCTATCCGCAGCCCGCGGCGTCGGCGACGCTGACGCTGTCGTCGGGATCGACCCTGACGATGCATGCCGACTTCTTCAATGGCTGGGAGCAGCGGCGCTTCGCGCGGCTGATCGGCGCGCTGCGCTGAGGCCGTCCTGTGTCACGGCGCCGCGGGACACCCTCCCGCGGCGTGCCGCATTCGCTCCGCCACGCC
This sequence comes from Chloroflexota bacterium, assembly GCA_018969485.1. GTDB lineage: Bacteria > Chloroflexota > Chloroflexia > Chloroflexales > Roseiflexaceae > CAIQIY01. The sequence goes on along the minus strand of JAGWYG010000003.1, from coordinate 12,169 downwards.
CGCCGCCGATGCGCTATACTGGATGCCACACGCGATCTCGCCGCGGCAGCGCGCCGCGGTGAGACTGTCGGCCGGGCAGCGCATGCCGTGGCACCGGCCGGGACACCGGGGGGCATCGAATGACAACGCAAACGAGGATGCTGCTCATCGTGGTCGGTGCGATCGTCGCCCTCGGCTGCGGTTCGTGCGGCCTGCTCGCCCTGATCGCCGGCAACACGCCCGACAGCACTGCGCCCGGCGGCGGCCTGCCGTCGCTGCCGGGTAGCGGGGACGGGCTCGAGATCAGCATCGCCTACAGCCCCGAGAAGGAGGGCTGGCTGACCGAGCGCATCGAGGCGTTCAATGCCAGTGGCGCTGCCGTCGATGGCCAGCGCGTCCGCGTCGTCGGCCTCAACCGCTCGAGCGGCGCCGCCCGCACCGAGATCAAGAACGGCCAGCTCGACGTCACCGTCTGGAGCCCCTCGGCATCGACCTGGCTGGAAGTCCTCAAGTATGAAGGCGGCAATCCCGACGTCGCCATCTCCAACCGCCCGCTGGTGCTCACCCCGGTCGTCATCGCGATGTGGCGACCGATGGCCGAGGCGCTCGGCTGGCCGGACACGCCGATCGGCTGGCGCCAGATGCTCGAGTTGATCAATGATCCCGAGGGTTGGGGGCGCTACGGCCACCCCGAGTGGGGGCGCTTCTCGTGGGGGCACACCGATCCCGAGATCAGCACGACCGCGCTGTCGACGCTGCTGGCCGAATTCTATGCCGCCGCCGGCAAGCAGCGCGATCTGACCGTCGCCGACATCGAGCGGCCCGAGAGCCAGCAGTTCATCCGTGATCTCGGCAAGGGTATCCGCCACTACGGCTACAACACGCTGGTGTTCAGCGAAAACATGCGGAAGTTCGGCATGAGCTACATCTCGGCCTTCCCGATGGAAGAGATCACGCTCATCGACTTCAACAAGAACAAAAATCCGCCGACGCCGCTGGTGGCGATCTATCCGGCCGAAGGCACATTCTGGCACGATAATCCGTACATCATGATGGCGAGCGCCACGCCTGCCGAGCGCCAGGCAGCCGAACAGTTCTACACCTTCCTGCTGACCGCCGAGAGCCAGCAACTGGCGATGGCGTCCGGTTTCCGGCCAGCGAACGTCGACGTGCCGATCGACGCGCCGATCAGCCCGGCGTTCGGCGTCCAGCCCCAGGGCGTCCAGAGCGTGCTGCCGGTGCCGCCGGCCGAGGTGCTGGTCGCCGCCAAGAACACCTGGGCGGTCAACCGCAAGCGCGCCGACATCGTGCTGGTGATCGACGTCTCGGGCTCGATGGAGGACGGCGGCAAGCTCGACACTGCCCGCGCCGGACTGGCGACCTTCCTGGCGCGCATCCTGCCCGAAGACCGCGTCGGGCTCGTGAGCTTCGGCTCCCAGTCGCAGGTCGATGTCGTGCCGGCACCGCTGGGCGAGAATCGCATCGCGCTCGACGATGCGGTGAACCGCCTGCAGCCGACGGGCAAGACGGCGCTCTACGATGCGCTGCTGGTCGGCAAGGCGACGCTCGACGCATTGCCGCCCGCCGCCGACGGCGACCGGATGCGGGCGATCGTGCTGTTGTCCGACGGGCTGGACAACTCCAGCACCGCGACGCTCGACGAGGTGCGCGCAGCATTCGATGAGTCCGGCATCAGCATCTTCCCGGTGGCTTACGGCGGCGATGCCGACATCGCCGCGCTCGAGCAGATCGTCGAGTTCTCGCGGACGTTGCTGGTGCAGGGTGACACCGGCGACATCGGCCAGATCTTCGAGAATCTGAGCCGGTACTTCTGATGCTGCGCGTGCTGTCCCGCCTGATCGCCGGCGGTTACCTGGCGATCGTCCTGCTGGTGGCGCTGATCTACCTGGCGGTGGGAGGGGTCGGCTATGCGCCGCTGCCGCTGCCGCTCGGCGCAGCGCGCGCGCCGGTGCGCATCGCGATCTGGCACGATGCCGCGCTGACTGGCTGGCTGACCGACGCTGCGCAGCGTTTTGCCGCGGGGGGCGCAGCGGTAGCCGGCCGGCCGATCGAGATCGTGCTGGTGCCGCTCGATGGCCAGGCGATGCAGGCGCGCCTGGCGGACGGCGAGGCCATGCCGGCCGCGCTGATCCCGGCGCACGGCGGCTGGCTCGCCAGCGGCGCCGACGGCGTGTCGGTGGCGAGTTCGCCGATGGTGGTGCTGGCATGGGAGTCGCGGGCGCAGTTGCTGGGGCTGACGTCGGGCGAGGCGCTGCTCGCCACGCTACAGCGCGCCCTGGTCGATCCGGCCGGCTGGGCGGCATATGGCGGCCAGGCTGGCTGGGGGGTGGTCAAACTGGGCATCACCACGCCACGGCACGACGCTGGCGCGCTGGCGGTCGCGACGCTGCTGGCTGCGGGCGACGATGCCTGGCTCGATGGCGTGGCTGCCGCGACCGAGGCGGTGGATCCGGCGGTGGCGCCGCTCGAGACGCTGCTGGCCCAGTTTGGCCCGAGCCGGTTCGATGCGGTGCTGCTCACCGAGCAGGCGGCACTGAGCCGTGCGGCGGCGATCAGCAGCCGCTGGGGCGCGGTGCGCAGCTTCACGCCGGCGCCGACGGCGGTCAATCGCTATCCGTTCGTGGTGCTCACCGATGCTGCCGTCAGCGCCGGGCAGCGCGAGGCGGCGGCCGCGTTTCGCCGCTTCCTGCTCGATGAGGCCCAGCAGGCGGCGCTGGCGGCACATGGCCTGCGGCGCGCCGATGGCACGCCGCCGGCGCAGCCCGACATCGGCAGTGCGCCAGATGTGCGCGAGCTCCCGCTCGACAGCGCTGGCATCGCTGCGGCGCGCGCCGCGTGGCAGCGCGTCGGTGGCGATGAGTGAGCGACCGTGCGCAGCGCGGCGTCAGCCGCGCCGCGCGCGGTAGTGGGCGATCAGCGCGCTGGTCGAGGCATCGTGCGCTGACGCCTGCGCCGGATCGGCCAACTCGGCGGCGATGCGCCCCGCCAGCTGTTTGCCCAGTTCGACGCCCCACTGATCGAACGGATTGATCTGCCAGATCACCCCCTGGGTGAAGACGTTGTGCTCGTACAGCGCGATCAGCGCGCCCAGCGTGAACGCGTCGAGCTGATCTGCGAGCAGGACGCTCGACGGTCGATTGCCCGGGAAGCTGCGGTGCGGCACCAGCGCCTCGGCGACGCCCTCGGCGCGGACTGCGTCGGCCGTCTTGCCGAACGCCAGCGCCTCGGCCTGGGCAAACAGGTTCGCCATCAGCAGATCGTGGTGATCGCCGATCGGGTTGGGGGAGCGGCAGAAGCCGATGAAATCGCACGGGATCAGCCGCGTGCCCTGATGGATCAGCTGGTAGAACGAGTGCTGGCCATTGGTGCCCGGCTCGCCCCAGTAGATCGGGCCGGTCTGGTACTCGACCGGCTGGCCGGCGAGCGTCGTCGCCTTGCCGTTACTCTCCATCGTGAGCTGCTGCAGGTATGCCGGAACACGGTCGAGGTACTGGTCGTATGGCAGCACCGCCAGCGTCTCGACGCCGAAGAAGTTGACGTACCACACCGTGAGCAGCGCCATGATCACCGGCATGTTGCGCAGCAGCGGCGCATGCCGGAAGTGCTCGTCCATCGCATGAAATCCGGCGAGCAGCTCGTGAAAGCGCGCCGGACCGATCGCCAGCATCGTCGACAGCCCGATCGCCGACCCCAGCGAGTATCGGCCGCCGACCCAATCCCAGAAGCCGAACATGTTGGCCACATCGATGCCGAACCGCGCCACCTCGGCGGCGTTGGTCGACACGGCGACGAAGTGCCGCGCGACGGCGGCGTCGTCGCCGAGGGCGGCCAGCAGCCAGGCGCGGGCCGTGCGGGCGTTGGTCATCGTCTCGAGCGTGGTGAACGTCTTCGACGCCACGATGAACAGCGTCTCGGCCGGATCGAGATCGCGGGTCGCCTCGGCGAAGTCGCTGCCATCGATATTGGCGACGAAGCGGAACGTGAGGTCGCGCTGCGCGGTGTGGCGCAGCGCGCGGTAGGCCATCGCCGGGCCGAGGTCCGAGCCACCGATGCCGATGTTGACCACGGCGCGGATCGGCCGGCCGGTGTGGCCACGCCAGTGGCCGGCGCGCACCGCGTCGGCGAACGCGGCCATGCGATCCAGCACCGCGTGGACGGCGGCGACGACGTCGGCGCCATCGACGATGAGCGTGCGCGCGCGCGGCAGGCGCAGCGCGGTATGCAGCACCGCACGCCCTTCGGTGCGATTGATCGGCGCCCCGGCAAACATGGCATCGCGCTGCGCCGCGAGATCGCTGGCGTCAGCCAGCGCGACCAGCAGGCGGAGCGTCTCGTCGGTGATCCGTTGCTTCGAATAATCCAGCCGCAGCCCGGCTGCGGTGAGCGTCATGCGCGTGGCCCGACCGGGATCGGCGGCGAAGAGCGTCCGCAGATGGTGCTCGCCGCTCTGGCGCCGATGCAGCGCCAATGCTTCCCAGGCGGCGCGTCGTGCCGCCTGGCGCGGATCGTCAGACATCGTTCCTTCCTCCTTGACCGCTCCACGCACGAGCGTGTGCCCCCCGAGTATAGCCGATCATGGCTGGCGCCATACCACTGCAGCCCGCTGCCCCGGGACGCGCGCCGGTCTTCTGGTATAATGCTGCACATGAGCAGTCCTGCGCCGTCACATCCTGAGGAGCCGTCGCCCGCCGAGGCGCCTCCGCCGCCCGGCCGCCACGCGCAGCTCCGGCTGGCGCTGCGCTGGTCGCTGGCTGCTGCCACCCTCATGGGCATCGCAGCGCTGCTGTGGGCGGCACACACCGTCCTGCTGCCCTTCGCCCTCGGCTTGGCGCTGGCCTATCTGCTGACCCCATTCGTCAACCTGGCGGCGCGTCGCATGCCGCGGCCACTCGCCATCCTGCTGGTCTACGCCGTCGGGATCGCGCTGGTCATCACGTCGTTCCTCTACCTCGTCCCGCTGCTGGCCAATCAGCTCATCCGCATCATCAACGCGCTGCCGACCATCGCCGAGCTGCGGGCGACGGCCAACACCCTGCTCGAGCAATACCGCACGGTGGTGCCCGCCGAGTTCAAGGCGCCGATCGAGCAGGCGTTGTTTCAGGGCCTCGAGGCGCTGCAGGCCAATCTGGCGACCTACGCCCAGCGCCTCGGCGCGTTCCTCGTCGGGAGCCTCATGCGGCTGCTCGACTCGATCACCTTCCTGCTTGGCTTCCTGACGTTGCCGATCTGGCTGTTCTACATCCTCAACGACCAGGGGCGCCTGCCGGCTGCGCTGGATCGATTGATCCACCCCGCAGCCCGCGCTGATTTCTGGAACGTGTGGCGCATCATCGACCTGGCATTCAGCTCGTACGTGCGCGGGCAGCTCATCCTGTGCCTCTCGGTCGGCCTGGCGGTCGGCCTGGGGCTGGTGCTGATCGAAGCTGGCGGCGCACCGATCGGCGACTACGTGCTGCTGCTGTCGATCATCGCCGGTGTCACCGAATTTGTGCCGGTGCTCGGGCCGACGATCGGCGCCATTCCCGGGGTGCTGATCGGCCTGTCGATCTCGCCGCTCACCGGGCTGGCGATGCTGGCGCTGTACGTCGTCGTACAGCAGCTCGAGAACAGCCTGCTGGTGCCGCGCATCATCGGCGACAGCATCAACATTCATCCGGCAGTGCTCACTGTGGTGATCATCATCGCCGGCACGCTGTTCGGCATCGTCGGGATCATCCTGGCGGCGCCGGTGATCGCGATCGCCCGCGATCTGGTGTTGTACAGCTATCGCCGCCTGGAGGGCGTCGCGCCGCCGGGCGCATTCGCCGCACTCGGGCATACGCGGGGCTGAGGTGTGCCCGGCGCCGCGATCGGTGGCCGGTCAGGAGCGAGGTCGAGGATCGATGAGTGGGATTCGCATCGGCGTCATCGGCGCCGGCCGCATCGGGCGCATGCATGCGGCGCATCTGGCACAGCGGATCGCAGGCGCCGAACTGGCCGGCATCACTGACGTCGTCGCCGGCCAGGCACAGGCGGTGGCACAGGCGCTCGGCGTCGCCGCATATCCGGATCACCAGGCGCTGCTGGCCGACCCGCGGGTCGATGCGGTGGCAATCTGCAGCTCGACCGACACGCACGCCGCGCTGATCATGGCGGCGGCGGCGGCGGGTAAGCCGATCTTCTGCGAGAAACCGATCGCCCTCGACCTGGCGACCATCGATGCGGCGCTGGCGGCGGTCCGGCGTGCGGGCGTGGTGTTGCAGATCGGTTTCCAGCGGCGCTTCGACCCGGGGTTCGCCGCGGCGCGCCAGTCGATCGTGGCGGGGCAGATCGGCCGGCCCGAGGTGCTGCGCATCACCAGCCGCGATCCGCAGCCGCCACCGCTGAGCTACCTCACCACCTCCGGCGGGCTGTTCCTCGACATGATGATCCATGATTTCGATATGGCGCGCTTCCTGATGGGCGATGAGGTCGTCAGCGTCGCCGCATGCGCTGCCAATCTGGTTGATCCGGCGATCGGCGCGCTCGGCGACGTCGACAGCGCCATCGTGACGCTGCAGTTCGCGACGGGGGCGATCGGCGCGATCGACAACAGCCGCCGCGCAGTGTACGGCTACGACCAGCGCGCCGAGGTGCTCGGCAGCGCGGGCGCGCTGCTGGTCGCGAATCCGCAGCAGCACGGCACGACGCGGCTGGCGGCCGACGGCAGCCATGCGGCCGGGTTACCGTATTTCTTCATCGAGCGCTACACTGAGGCGTACATCGCCGAGCTGCGCCAGTTTGTCGAGTGCCTCGGCAGCGGCACGGCGCCGGCCGTGAGCGGCGCCGATGGCCGCGCGCCGGTGGTGATGGCGCTGGCCGCAGCGCGCTCGTGGCACGAGCGCCGCCCGGTGGCGCTGCGCGACGTCGATCCGGGCTGAGTCACCGGGTGGCGGGGCGCTCGGCCACACCCTGCCACCCGGCATGCGGCCTCAGTCCAGCGGTGCAGGATCAGTGACCAGCGCGGCGGGCAACTGGCCGGCGCTGCGCCCGCGCAAGCCGAGCGCAGCACGCGCCTCGGCCGGCGTCGCCGGCTCGCGCTGGAGCTCGCGGGCGATGCGTACCGCCCGCTCGACCAGCTGGGCGTTGTCGCGCAGCGGCTCGCCGCGGCGGTACAGCACGTTGTCTTCCATGCCCACGCGGATGTTCAGCCCCATCGCCAGCGCGATCGTGGTGAGCGGCAGCTGTGTCCGCCCCATCGACGACACGTTGCACACCGCGCCGGGCGGCAGGCGGCGCACCATCTCGAGCAGGTTCGCCGGCGTGCCGCGCAGGCCGCCCTGCGTCGGCGTGTGCAGCACCAGGTTGATCACATATGGCTGCGCCAGCAATCCCGTGCCGATCAGATGCTCGACCTCCTCGAGCATCGCGATGTTGTACACCTCGAGCTCCGGCACCACGCCGCGACGCTGCATCTCGCGCGCGAACCGCAGGATGTCGGAGCGGTGATTGCTGAAGAATACCTGCTCGCCGCGGATGAAAAAGTTCATCAGGCCCATATTCAGCGACGCCATCTCGGGGTTGAGCAACACCGTCGTCAGCCGCTCGCCGACCGACAATCGCGGGCTGCCGCCGGTCGTCAACTGGACGACGGCGTCCGTCTCGGCGCACAGGCGTGCATGCAACTCCTGGTAGACCACCCGATCCATCGTGTTGCTGCCGTCGGGGCGCCGTGCGTGCACATGCAGGATCGCCGCACCGGCGCGCCATGCCGCCACGCCCTGCGCCACGATCTCGTCGGGCTGCTCCGGCAGGTTGGGGTTGGCCTCCTTGCCATGGATGCCGCCAGTCAGGGCACAGGTGATGATCACCTTCTCGTCGGACAGAGTCACCGTTCACCCCTTTCGTCGCCGCTCACTGCGCTGTCCAGCCGCCATCGACCAGCAGCACCTCGCCGGTGATGTAGGCTGCAGCACGCGAAGCCAGGAAGACAGCGGCCGCGGCGATCTCGTCGACCGTGCCGAAGCGGCCCATCGGCGTCTGGGCCTCGACTGCCCGCCGCGCCGTGTCGTCGTCGCGCAGCGCCTGGTTGGCGGGCGTGGCGATGAAGGCGGGTGCGATCAGGTTCACCCGCACGCCGCGCGGCGCCCAATCCACGGCCATCGCCTTCGTCATGCCGATCATGCCGGCCTTGGCGGCGCTGTACGCTGTCGTCAGCGCCAATCCTATCACACCTGCGATTGAGCCGATGTTGACGATCGCTCCCGAGCCGCGCACCAGCATGCCCGCCCCCGCCGCCTGGCTCGCCACGAACGCGCTCTTCAGATCAGTGTCGAAGACCAGGTCCCACTCGGCGAGCGGCACGTCCTCGGGCTGCGCCCACGATTGAAAGATCCCGGCGTTGTTGATCAGCACATCGATCCGACCATATGCCGCTTCGGTCTGCGCCACCATCCGGCGCACTGCCGCGACATCGCACATGTCGGTCGGCAGCACCAGCGCGCGTCGGCCACGGGCGCCAATCTCGGCGGCCAGCGCACGGCTACGGACACCCCGCGCGTACCTCGCACTCGGGCTGCGCGACGTGCACCAGCGTCACGCGCGACATCGAGGGGAGTTTGAGCACCTGTGCGAGGCGCATGCCGGTCTCGCAGTCTCGACGGCCGCCGGTCGCGGCGGTCGTTTCACCAGGGGCTGCCCGCCATGAAGCCGCCGTCGACGAAGAACAACTGGCCAGTGGTGTAGCGCGATGCCGGCGCTGCGAGATACACGGCGAGACCGGCGAGATCCTCGGGGACACCGGGCTCGTGGCCGGGGATGCGGCTGGTGATCCACGCCGCGCGCGCCGGATCGGCGAACAGCGACGCGGTGAGATCGGTCCGGATGAAGCCCGGAGCGATGCAGTTGACCTGGATGTGATGCTGGGCCCACTCGACCGCCTGCGTGCGCGTCAGCTGCGCCAGCGCGCTCTTGGTCATGCCGTAGACGGAGGTATTGGCCAGGCCGATGCTCGAGGTGAGCGAGCCGATGTGAATGATCTTGCCGCCCCCGGCGGCGATCAGGTGGGGGAGCGCCGCGCGGCTGAGGAAGTACGCCGAGCGCAGATTGGCATCCATGATGACGTCGTAGACGTCCTGGGTGACGTCGGCGATCGGCATGCGCCGATTGAGCCCGGCACAGTTCACGACGATGTCGAGCCGGGCGTGCTGCGCTACCACCTCGGCGACCAGCGCTGCCGGCGCGTCGCGCTCGGCGAGGTCGGCGAGGTGCTGCGAGCACTGCCCGCCACCGGCGCCGATCGTGGCTGCCGTCCGGGCCAGGCGCTCGGCCGAGCGGCCATGCAACGCCACGTGCGCCCCGGCATCCGCCAGGCCCGCGGCGATCGCCGCACCGATGCCGCCACTGGCGCCCGTCACCAGCGCCACCTTGCCGTCGAGGCCGAACAGTTGGGCCAGACGCGTCAGATTCATGCTCCCCTCCCATCAGACACTGAAGTGGCGGAATTGCGGCAGATGCTCGCGATTGACCGCGAACAGCTCGTTGACCATCGCGCGCAGTTCGGCCAGCGAGGCTACTGCCGCGCTGAGCGGATCGTGGGCGATCGCCTGATACACGGCCCGTGGATCACCGCTGAGCGCCCCTTCCACTGCCAGATCCTCGAGCTGGGCGGTCAGGCTGGTCATCATCGCGACCGAAGCCGGCAACGGCCCGACCTGGACCGGGCGCAGCCCCTGGCGGCTGGCCCAGACGGGCACCTCGACGCAGGCTCCGGCCGGCAGGTTGGCGATCAGCCCGGTGTTGGCGACATTGCCATTGAATTCGAACGGCTCGCCGCCACGCAGCGCATTGATGATCGACGCCGCGTATTCATGGCCGCGCTCCAGCGCGATCGGTCGCTCGGCGGCAAACCAGGCGCGCGCCTCGTCGCGCCAGCTTCCCTCGCGCGCTTCGTACCAGCGGATGGTCGCCGCATAGGCGCCAGGATTCCAGCCGGTGCCGTGGGTGCAGTACCGCTCGATCAGATCGGGGCGCTTGCGGAACCACCAGTTGTACTCCGAGTGGTGCCCGCTCGACTCGGTCGGATAGTAGTCGAGCGCCAGAAAGAGCTCATTGCGCACCTGCTCCTCGTTGGCGATCGCGGGGCGCTCGAGGATCGCCTGGCGGATCAGCGGGATGGCGTCGCGCCCGCGCCAGTCGAAGCGCAGGAACCAGGCCATGTGATTGATGCCGGCGGCGAGGAAGGTGATCTCGTCGTAGGGCGCGCCGATCCAGCGCGCCAGCATCTCGGATGTGCCCTGGACGCTGTGGCACAGGCCGACCAGCCTGATCGAAGTTTCGCGCTGCATCGCCCGGCACAGCATCACCATCGGGTTGGTGTAGTTGAGCATGGTGGCGTCGGGGCAGCGCCGCTCCATCGCGCGGGCGATCTCGAGCAGCTTCGGGATGGTGCGCAGGCCGCGAAAGATGCCCGATGGGCCGCGCGTGTCGCCGATATTGGTGTCGATGCCGTAGCGTCGCGGGATCTCGATGTCGTGGCGCCAGACATCCAGGCCGTGTGCCAGAATCGTGACGATCACGATGTCGGCGCCGTCCAGCGCGGTGGCCAGGTCCATCGTGGCCTCGACGCGGGCCGGCGCCTGCGCCAGCGCGATGATGCGCTCGGTCGACGCGCGGGCGAACTCGAGACGCTCGGCGTCGATGTCCATCATCACCAGCGTCGCGTCGCGCAGGCGGGGAAAGGTCAAGATATCGCGGACCAGCCCGCGGGTGAAGCCGAGGCTGCCGGCGCCGATGAACGTGATGCGGGTCATGACACCTCCTCGTGGTGACTCGCGAGATGCGGCTACTATAGCACAACGCGCCAGCGCGATGATGGCGCGCCCTCCCCAGGATCGATGGGTGCCGTCGTCATGGTGGAACGCATCCGCCCGCCCGATGCGGTCGCGCTCCGTCCGACAGGCGACGCCCGGGTTGTCCCCGTCGTACATATCCGGGAATGCCCCGAGCTTGACAACGGTCATCGGCGTTCTATACTCAGCATGGGATCGGAATGCCGAACCCTCCTCTGCCCAGAGTGACGAAAACGGCATCGGCCCATCGGCTGCGTGAGCTCCGGCAGCCGTTGGCGCAGGGCGACTACTCCTCGCGGGGAACATGACTCCATCGGTGGATGTCGGCGAAGGCGAAGGGAGACGGGCCGTGGATGAACACGAGCGACGGCTGACGGAAGAGGCGGAATCGTTCGCAGAGCACCTCGTGACGGCAGCAGCAGCCTGCGACTCGACGGCAACCCGGCTGCGTGCCGGGCATCTGCTGGTCGTCGGTGAACTGCTCACGGCCCTCGAGACGCTCGAGGGCATGATCAGCGCGCTGGTGGCGCGCGTGCTGGCGCGCGCCCGGGCGCAGCGCGTGGCAGTCGATACGGTGCCGCAGACGCTCGACGATGTGGTGCAACTGGCACGCACCATCGAGGAGCGCGAGCGCCGCGTGGTGTACCGCGCCCAGGCGCAGACGCTGGTCGGTCGGGCGCAGACGCTGCAGTACACGCGCGGCGCAAACCCGCTGGTGGCCCAGGCATTGCAGCAGATCCAGCAGTTGTCGCATGCCGTCGCCGCCGATGAAGGGGACGTCGCCGCCGAGCTCGCGACTGGTCGCCATCCTCTCGGAGACCTGCTGACCCTGGTGCGCGATCGCGATGGGCTCTCTGAAGATGACCTGGACGCGCTGACGCAGCGCGTGTCGGCGGTGTTTGGCCGCCCGCTGGCCATCGCTGCAATGCTGGGCCGCCTCGAACTGCCCGCGCTGGCGGAGCCGGCCACCGACCACGCCGCACCATCGCCGGAATCGGCCGCGCCCGACGCTCCGGCCGCTGATGCCGCCGCAGCCTCATATCCCGCCATCGGGCACGATCAGCCGGCGTTGCTCGCCGACAGCGCTGCGGATGACGATGCTGCCGCCGCTGTGGCCGTCGTTGACATTGGTGATGCTGCTATGGCTGCCGACGGCGCCGGTGATGCGGGTGACGCTGTCGGCGACGACGACGAGGATGATGACGACGACGAGGATGATGATGACGACGAGGATGATGATGACGACGAGGATGATGACGACGACGAGGATGATGACGACGACGAGGATGATGACGACGACGAGGATGATGACGACGACGAGGATGATGACGACGACGAGGATGATGACGACGACGAGGATG